>NZ_JAAFZA010000013.1 GCF_015356865.1 Catenulispora pinisilvae | reverse complement strand
GCTTTCGACACCCCGCTCAGCCCGCCAGATCTCTCCGACGAACCAGGGCCTGCTACTGGGCGCTCCGGTGCTTACCCAGGCGGGACTCACACCCGCCGGTCTGGGACAGCTTGCAGGACGCAACATGGTCACAAGGTAGCCGGGTCGAAGTCGGTGGGGGAACCCGTGGCCGCCAGTTCGCCGCGGCGCAGGACGTGGACGCGGTCGGCCAGGGCGAGGGCTTCGCGGGGGTCGGGTTCGGCGAGGACGACCGCGCGGTCGGGGTGTGCGGTGGCGAGAGCAGCCAGGACGTCGTAGAGGCGGGTGGCCAGGACCGGGGCGAGGCCGTGCGAGAGCTCATCGACAAGGAGCAGTCGCCAGGGCGCGAGCAGGGCGCGGGACAGGGCCAGCATCTGTTGTTCGCCGCCGGACAGCAGCGCGACGCGGCGACGCGACAGGGTCCTGAGATCGGGGAAGGCGTCGAAGGCGGGCGTGAGCTCGCGGCCCGCGGCGAACAGGTCCAGGTTCTCGCGGACGGTCAGTGTGCGGAAGACGCCGCCCTCGTCGGGGATCAGCATCACGCCGGCGTCGGCGCGGCGGCGGACCGGGGCGCGAGTGATGTCGGAGCCCTGCCAGTGGATCCGGCCGGAGGACGTACGCAGGTAGCCGGCGACCGCGCGCAGGAGCGTCGACTTGCCGGCGCCGTTGCGACCCAGGACAGCCGTCACCTCGCCCTGCGCGAAGGTGAGGCTGACGCCGTGCAGCGCCTCCAGCGGGCCGTAGCGGACGCGCAGTGCGTCGAGGGTGAGCATCAGGATCCGCCGCCCATCACGCCATCACGACCCACCGACGTAGAGCTCGCGGGCCAGCTCGGACGCGAACACCTCATCGGGGGTGCCGGACAGCAGCACCCGGCCCGCGACCATCAGGTACGCACGATCGGCGACGGCGGTGACGAAGCGAATGTCGTGCTCCACAAGGAGAATCGCCAGACCGTCGGCGGTGAGGGCGCGCAGGACCTCGGCGAGGCGCGCGATCTGGTGGTCGTCCAGGCCGGAGGCAGGCTCGTCCAGCAGCAGTGCGGCGGGCTCGGCGGCCAGCGCGCGGCCGAGTTCGACCAGGCGCATGGTGCCGGTGGGGAGCGAGCCGGCGGAGACGTCGGCGAGCGGGGTGAGGCCGAGGCGTTCGAGGACGGCGACTGTGGTGGCGCGGACGGCGGCGCGGCGCGGGTCGGGCAGGCCCAGCAGGCCCGACAGGAGCGGACGGCCGCGACGGTTCTCGGCGCCGACGCGGATGTTCTCGGCGACGGTGAGGCCGGCGAACAGTTCGATGCGCTGGAACGTCCAGGCGACGCCGGCGCGGGCCCGGGCGTGCGGTGGCAGACCACTGAGAAGGACGGTCGGCCGGTCAGGATGTGGAGCCAGCGTCACCGTCCCGGCATCGGCCGCGTCCAGGCCCGTGACGCAGTGGAACAACGTCGTCTTCCCCGCGCCGTTCGGCCCGATCAGCGCCGTGACCGCGCCGGCCGGCACGTCCAGATCCACGTCGTCGACCGCCGTCACGCCGCCGAACCGGCGTCGCAGTCCTCTGATCTGTATCCCCCTGAACCCACGCCCGCCGCTCATGACACCGGCCGTTCCCGTACCCGCGCGGCCGCCGCACGCGCCACCGCGCGCCCGGCCGGGCTCAGCCGCCTGGTCAGCGGCCGCTCGACCGGCCGCACCGCCCAGTCCCCCGCCCGCCGCACCGCCGCGCCGATCCCGCCGGGGAACCGCCCCAGCAACACCGCGCCGATCCCGATCAGCAGGCTCGACACCCCCGACACCGTCCCGACGTCCACCGCCACCAGCGCGGCGGCCCCGACCACCGCGCCCAGCGCCGAGTCCACGCCCCACACCGCGACCGCCGCGAACCACACCAGGCCCTGCACCGGGTCGAAGTCGGTCGGGTTGAACGCCTGCGCCGCCGACGTCGTCAATGCGCCGCCGAGCCCGGCCAGGCCCGCCGCGCAGGCGAACACGAACACCTTCATCAGCCGCACGTCGATGCCGGCGGACACGGCCGCCGTCTCCGAGTCGCGCATCGCCACCAACGCGCGCCCCATCGGCCCGGTGTGCAGGGAGCGGACCAGCAGCAGCGCGAGGAGCAGGCAGGCGAGTTCGAGGGCGTAGAACCAGTGGTCGTCGGTGAAGCCGCGCGGGCGCGAGACCACCAGGCCGCCGACGAACACCGGCTGCGCGAACACGAAGCGCGCGACCACGGCGGCCGTGGCGAACGTCGCCAACGCGAGGTAGAGCCCGCGTCGGTGGGTGGCGACGCCTTTATTGAGAAACACAGCGCCGGTGAGCCAACCGAGCGGCACCACCAACAGCGGGCCGAGGAACAGCGCCAGCAGCCACGGCGCCCCGGCCCCGGCCAGCTTCACCATGAACAGCGCCCCGAGCCCGGCGTATCCGGCCTGTCCCAACGAGATCTGGCCCGCGTACCCGGTGGCGACCACCAACGACACGAAGACCACGGCCAGCGCCGGGACGGCCAGCGAGGCCCGCAGATCCGCCGGGTCGAAGAACAGCGGCAGCGCCAGCACCAAGGACAGCGCGCCAAGTGGCAGCCTGCTGATGTGATCGACCCGGGACGTGCGGCGCGCGCCTTCGCGATGCAGTCCCCCGCCGCCCGAACCGGAATCCCGAATCCCCAAGCGGGGCAACACCATCAGCGCCGCGAACAGCACCAACACGAACAGGTTCGTGTGGAACGCGTCCACCAAACCCTGCCACCGAGCTGCGGGATGCACCGCGGTCAGCTCGGTCTGCGCGATCCCGATCGCCAGCGCCGCCACCACCGCGATCGGCAGGGACGTCAGCCGGGCCAGCACCGCGACGCCCATCGTCTCCAGCACGGTCAGCGTCAGGCTGTACGGGTCCAGGTGGTAGATCGGCGCCCAGAGCACGCCCGCGACCCCGGCCAGGAACGAGCCGAACGCCCAGCCCCCGGCGGCGAGCCGGTCGGCGGGGACCAGCGCGGAGGCCAGATCCCGGTCGTCGACCACGGCCCGCACCATCAGCCCGACCCGCGTGGCCCGCAACAGGAACGTCAGCAGCACCGCGATCAGCGCGACGACGCAGAGTTCGACGATGGTGGCGTAGGGGAGGGTCAACGACCCCGGCAGCCGTACCGATCCGGCGGGCAGCAACGACGGCGCGTCGACGTAGGAACGCCCGCCCCACAACAGGAAGACCAGGCCGAGTTGGAGGACCAGAACCCCGAGCGTAGCCACCAGCAACCCGGACGCGCCGCTGCGCCGCAACGGCCGATACACGAGCCGTTCCAGCACCAGACCGACCCCCGGCGCCACGATCCCCAGCACCAGCACGGCCGCCACGGCCAGCGGCAGGTGCCACACCCGCACGCACTGCCACATGACGTAGGCGCAGAACACCGCGTTGGATCCGAAGGCGATGTTGAACACGCCGGTCACCCGGTAGGTGGCGAGCAACCCGACCGCGGCCAGCGCCGCCACACACCCGATCGCCAGTCCGTTGATCGCGAGACCGGCGTAGAACATCGCGCGCCTACTCCTCGGACCCGGTCGGCTCGGGCTCCACCGGATCGGTCCCCACCGGATCGGGCGCGGTCGGCTCGGTCGCGGCCGGGCCCTCGTCCACGGCCTCGGTCAGCAACGCGTGCAGTTCGGCTATCCTGCGCGCCGTATCAGGGTCCGTAGTGCCGGATACCGCCAAGACGAAGCCGCACACCACCAGCACCGCGCCGGGTATCGAAGCAGAGGCCAGATACGGCAGCTGCTTCCCCGCGATCGCCTCGCCGGAGATCAGATACCAGCCCACGACCAGCAACAACACCCCGACGAACCCCAGGGCCGCACCGAGGGCCGCCCGGCTCCGCCGGTCAAGATCGTCGAGGCGGGACATCTTCACCACACCTCCCGGCGGCGACGAATGAGGCTCGTGTGTCTGTGGACCCTTACTGGAGATGATGGTATGTCAGGTGGAAGAGGCCGGGAATACTCTTCAGGAGCGTGATCCTCCGTGACATCTCGACGCACAAGGCTCATCCGAACCGGCACCACCCTCGCCGTCGCGGCACTACTCGCCGCCGGCTGTTCGTCCAGCAAATCCTCGCCGTCGGCGAGCGGCAGCAGCACGTCCACCGGCAGTTCGAGCGGTTCCAGCGCTCCGAGCAGCTCCACCTCTACCTCGGCCGCCAGCAGCAGTTCCAGCAGTGCGCCGGCCGGCGGCCAGCCCAGCGACCCCGCGGCCGCGACCCAGCAGGTCAAGGACGCGTACAACAAGTTCTTCGACAACACCATCAGCACCGCGACCAAGGCCTCCATGGTCCAGAACGCGGCGAAGGTCCAGGCGCTGCTCACCGCGCTGGCCGCGGCGGCCGGCGGCGAGAAGTCGTCGATCCAGGTCAACACCGTGACCTTCGACAGCCCCACGCACGCCACCGTCGACTTCGCGATCCTGCTCAACGGCCAGCCGGCGCTGCCGCACGCCGGTGGCGACGCGGTCTACGACGCCTCTTCCGGCAACTGGCAGGTCTCCGACACCACGCTGTGCAAGCTCGCCGGGATCGCACCGGGCGTCAGCCCGGCCGCGATGACGGCCGCCGGATGTAGCTGACGCTTCCGCCGGTCCTTCCCGGGACGCCGCCCGGCGGTATCGACAGTGCCGGTCCCGGTGGCGTCCTACGCTGATCCGGGCCGGCCGGAATCGCTTGTGGTGCTGTGGAGAAACGGTGCGGCTACTCCGCCTCGGCCGCCCGTGCCGCCCTCGCGGCGGTGCTGTGCGCACTCAGATACCGCCACAGCACCTCCAGCGCGACGCAGGCCACCGCCGCGATCACCAACCCGGTCGTCCACTGGTACCAGGGGCCGAAGTGCAGGTCGAAGAAGTGCCGGCCATAGGGGACCGCGACGCAGAGCACGAACAACAAGGCCATCGAGGCGATGAGCACGATCTTCCACCACACGATCGGCCGCGCCACCAACTGCACGATGTACAGGCTGCACGCGAACAGCGACACCATCGCAGTGGTCTGAGCCTCCCCCAGCGTGTCCGACTCCCCGCGTGCCACCCAGTACGCGACGAAGACCTCGACTCCGGCGACCAGGCCGGCCGGGATCGCGAAGCGCAGCACCCGGCGCACGAAGCCGGGCCTGGCCCGCTCGTAGTTGGGCGCCAGAGCCAGGAAGAAGGCCGGGATGCCGATGGTCAGGGCGGCGATCAGGGTGGTGTGCCGGGGCAGGAAGGGGTATTCGAGCTGGAAGACGCCGACCAGGATCACCAGCACGAAGGAGTAGACCGACTTCACCAGGAACAGGTTCGCGACCCGCTCGATGTTGCCGATCACCCGGCGGCCCTCGGCGACCACCTCCGGCAAGGTGGCGAACCGGTCGTCCAGCAGCACGATCTGGGCGACCGCCTTGGTGGCCCCGGCGCCGGAGCCCATCGCGACGCCGATGTCGGCGTCCTTCAGGGCCAGGACGTCGTTCACGCCGTCGCCGGTCATCGCGACCGTGTGGCCGCGCGATTGCAGCGCCGTCACCATCTCCCGCTTCTGCTGCGGGGTGACCCGGCCGAACACCGAGTGCGCGGCGACGTCGTCGGCGAAGGCGTCGGCGTGGGCCTCGCCCTCGGGCAAGGTGCGGGCGTCCATCGGATCGGCGGCGCCGGGCAGCTTCAGCGAGGCCGCGACCGCGCCGACCGACACCGCGTTGTCGCCGGAGATCACCTTCAGCGTGACGTTCTGCTTCTCGAAGTAGTCCAGCGTGGCGCGGGCGTCGGAGCGGATGCGCTGGCGCAAGGTGATCAGCGCGACCGGGGCGATCGAGCCGTCGGCCACGGCGTCCACCGGGCCGTCGGCCCGGGCCAGCATCAGGACCCGCAGGCCGGTGGCGCCCAGCTTCTCCGCCTCGTCCGCGGCCGGCGTGCCACGGCCCAGGACGTCCGGCGCGCCGAGCAGCCAGGTGCCCCGGCCGTCGGCGAACGTGACCCCGGACCACTTGCGGGCCGAGGAGAACGGCGCGATCTGGGCCGGGGTCCAGCCGGCGGCCGGGCCCGGGAACCGCTCGATCACCGCCTGCATCGTGGCGTTCGGCCGTTCCTCGGCCGCTCCCAGGGCGGCCAGCACCGTCGGCACGTCCGCCCCGGCCCCGGCCGCGCCCGGCAGTTCCTGGATCTCGTCGAAGGCCATACCGCCCTCGGTCAGCGTCCCGGTCTTGTCCAGGCACACGGTGTCCACCCGGGCCAGGCCCTCGATCGCCGGCAGCTCCTGCACCAGGCAGTTCTTCTGGCCCAGCCGGATCACCCCGACCGCGAACGCCACCGAGGTCAGCAGCACCAGGCCCTCCGGGACCATCGGCACCAGGCCGGCGATGCTGCGGCTGATCCCGGACTTGACCCCGCCGGCCCGGTGCAGCTGGGTCACCACCTGCAAGATCCCGGCCGGGACCATCAGCCAGGTCATGTACTTCAGGATGTTGTTGATGCCGGAGCGCAGCTCGGAGTTGACCAGGGTGAACTTCTGCGCCTCCTCGGCCAGCTTGGCGGCGTAGGCCTCGTGCCCGACCTTGGTGGCCTCGAAGGCCCCGCTGCCGGCCACCACGAACGAGCCGGACATCACCGCGTCGGCGCCGTGCTTGAGCACCGAGTCGGACTCGCCGGTGAGCAGCGACTCGTCCACCTCCAGGGCGTCGGCGCGCACCACCTTGCCGTCCACCACCACCCGGTCGCCGGGGCCGAGCACGATCACGTCGCCCAGCACGATCCGCGCGGCCTCGATCTCCTGCTCGGCGCCGTCGCGCAGGACCCGGGGCCGGGCCTGGCCGACCACGGCCAGCGAGTCCAGGGTCTGCTTGGCCCGCCACTCCTGCAGGATGCCGATCGCGGAGTTGGCGACGATGACGAAACCGAACAGCGCGTCCTGGATCGGCCCGACCGTCAGCTCGATCACGAACAGCGCGCCGATGATGGCGTTGAACGGCGTGAGCACGTTCGAACGCACGATCTCGGACATCGAACGGGAGGTCCGGGCCGGGACGTCGTTCACCTCGCCGGCCGCTACCCGCTGCGCGACCTGGGCTGACGTGAGGCCGGAGAGCGGCTCGGTCACGGCTGTCCCAGGATGCGTCATGCGTCCCATCAGAACCTGAACCACCAGTTGGCCGCAAATCGGCGAATCTGTCCGGGGCGCAATGATGATTTCTGTCTACGTATCGTCGGGGGATAAGAGCACGCATTCGCTCACATGGCCTACCGTCATCGCTGCGGCATGCCGTAGCCGGGGACATGCCTGGTCTGCGGGCTCAGGGGAGGTGCCCGGTAGGCGGGTGCAGGCCGCGCTGACGACAGGCCAAGGAGCCACCCATGTCTGACTCTTCCGCGCGCCGGCCGCTGGCGCTGACCGCGACGATAGCCACCTCGGTGGCCGCCGCGGCTTCGATGTTCGCCCCGGCGGCGCACGCCACGACGGCGAGCCCGAACGGGATCGCGAACCTGACCTTGTCCGGCAACTGGGGCGGGACGGCCGGCGGCACCGCCAACGTCGGCGGGACCAAGTACGCGGTCAGCGGCGCCCCGAAGGCCAACGACCTGGCCTGGTCGCCGACCGGGGCCCGGGCGGCCTGGATCGACCCGACCGACGGCGCGGTCATGGCCGGCGTCCCCGGCGGGGCCGCGCAGATGATCGCCCCGGCGGCGCCCAACGGCACCACCCGCAGCCACCCGGCGTGGATCGACGGCGGGTCGCAGGTGGTCTGGTCGGAGTCGTCCAAGGGCGCCAACGGCGGCTACGCCATGCTGATGTCGGCGTATGGTGACGGCCTCCAGACCGACGGCAACGGGTCGCCGAGCGTCCGGATACTCCTGCAGGTCCCGAACGCGGACCTGACGCACCCCGACGCGGTCGGCTCGACCCTGGTCTTCGAGCAGGACACGTCCACGGGAAGCCAGATCCGGGTCATGGACCTGTCCAAGCCGGGCTCCGTGCCGTACACCGTCGCCAACGGCACCAATCCGTCTCTGTCCCCCAACGGCGCCACAGTCGCTTACGTCAATATCTGGGCCCCACCACAAACCACCACCCAGCCGGCTACGAACCTCTTCACGGTGCCCAGCGCCAACACCGGCGGCGCACTGGCCGCCCCGCACCAGGTAACCGCACGGACCGGTGCCTTGATCTCCCTCCAGAACCCGGTCTGGACGCCGGACGGCGGCAGCCTGGTGTTCCAGTACGGCTCCCCCGGCACCTGGGACACGATGTCCGTCCCGGCCAGCGCGGCCGCGACCACGACCTTCACCCCGATCGTCGCCGGTGCCAAGAGCGCCGGCGAGCCGGCGTTCCAGCCGAACGTCAAGGACCACGTGATCCGGCTGGCCGGCACCGACCGGCTGGGCACCGCGATCAAGGCCTCCCAGTCGGCGTGGGCGGCCCCCGGCGCCGCGGGCCCGCACGCGAACGCGGTCGTGCTGTCCCGCTCCGACCAGTTCGCCGACGCCCTGGGCGGTTCGGCGCTGGCGGCCAAGGTCGGCGGCCCGCTGCTGCTGACCCAGACCGCCGGCCTGAACGGTGCGGTCCAGGCCGAGATCCAGCGGGTGCTGGGCCCCGGCGACGGCTCGAAGACCGTCTACGTGCTCGGCGGCGTCAAGGCGCTCTCCCCGGCCGTGGCGAACGCTCTGGCCGCCCTGCACTACAAGGTGCAGCGGGTCGGCGGCGACGACCGGTTCTCGACCGCCGTCGGCATCGCGAACACCATCACCGGGGGTGCCGCCCCCGACTACGTGCTGGTGGCCACCGGCGAGGGCTACGCCGACCCGCTGTCCGCGGGCGCGGCGGCCGGTGCGATCAACGCGCACCAGGGCAAGAACGCGGTCGTGCTGCTCACCGACGACAAGGTGATGCCGAAGGCGACGACCGACTACCTGGCGCCGCTGCTGGCCCGCACCAACCTGAACGCGGACCACTCCAAGCCGGCGAACTTCATCGAGCTGGACAGCATCGGCGGGCAGGCCACCACGGCGCTGGGTTCGCACTGGATCCCGGCCGGGTACCAGGCCGGCTCCTTCCTCGGGCTGTCCGGCGTGGACCGGTATGAGACCTCGTACTTCGTCGCGCGGTACTTCTTCGGCGGGGCCGATGCCGCCGGGCTGGCGACCGGCATGAACTGGGCCGACGCCCTGTCCGGCGGCGCCGAGATGGGCGAGCTGGACGGCCCGCTGCTACTGGTGAACCCGAAGACCGGGGCCACCCCCGAGGTCGCCCAGTGGCTGAAGCAGAACAACGGCCAATTCACGACGGTCGGCATCTTCGGTGGAACGGCCGCGGTGCCTGGAAGCGTCGATAAGGCGGTGGGCGGCCTGATCGCCGGAGCCGGCGGGGTGGACTATCCGTCGAACCCGGCGGTCTGAGGCCTCCGGCGGCCGCAATAAGCCGATGGCGGCGGCGCGGGCTCGTTCGAGCCCGCGCCGTTTGCTTCGCACAACCAAGGGTGGGGTGTAAGTCAGGTGTCTGCGTTGTTCCATCGATGGCCCAAGCGGGTCACGGCAGCGGTCTGTGCGACCGCATTGGCCATGGCGGGACTGGCCACCTGGCTGCTCACCGCGACGGCGAGTCCGCCGGTGCCGCAGGCGGTGCCCAGCACCGTCTACTCCGGCGCCGGCTTCGATCCCTGCTGGGCTCCTGACAACGCCTCGATGGACGCCTGGTTGCAGTCGCCCTATCGCGCGGTGGGCATCTATCTCGGGGGTCTGCGATACGCGCCGGGGTGCAAGCCGCAGAACACGGCGAACCTGACCAAGCAGTGGGTGGGCCGCCAGGCCGCGAACGGCTGGCGCTTCCTGCCGCTGTATGTGGGAAGCCAGGCGCAGTACAAGGACGCCAGCGGCAACTACCAGAGCGACTTCACCACGCTCAACACGGGCAGCGCCTTCGCGCTCGGCTCGGCCGAGGCCGACGACGCCGCGAATCTGGCGCGGGGCCTGGGTTTCCCGCCGGCTTCGGTGCTCTATGACGACATGGAGAACTACGACTCCAGCTACTCCCAGCTGGTCATCGCCTACTCGCAGGGCTGGACGCAGGAACTGCACCGCAACGGTTTCCGCGCGGGGTGGTACTCCAGCTCCAGCACCGGCATCAAGGACCAGTCCGCGGCCTACGGCGCCAGTTCGCCGGACGTGATCGACATCGCGGCCTGGGACAACACCAACACCACCGAGGACCCCAACGTGAAGCCGTCCCAGTGGGCGAACCACCAGCGGGTGCACCAGACGCAGGGCGGCCACGACGAGAGCTACGGCGGCGTCACCCTGAACATCGACACCGACTGGTTCGACGTCGGCCAGGCCAGCCGGGGCACGGTCGAGCGGCTGGCCGGGTTCGACCGGGACATCACCGCGGTGCTGGCCAGCGTGCGCACCTTCGACTGCCACGGCTGTGCCACCCCCGGACGGGACCAGGCCGAGGCCGCGGTCCTGAGCCGGGACGACACCTTCGCCGACGCGCTCGGCGGCTCGGCGCTGGCCGCCCAGGCCGACGGCCCGCTGCTGCTGACCGGGACCAAGGCGATGAACCCGAGCACGATGAAGGAGCTCCACAGGATCCTGACGCCGGGCTCGACGGTGTATCTGCTCGGCGGAACGCAGGCGCTGTCCCCGGCCGTGCAGAACGCCATCGCCGCCAACGGATTCGTGCCGCGCCGGATCGCCGGCTACGACCGGTTCGCCACCGCCGTGAGCATCGCGCACGCCATCTCGCCCAACGGTCCGCCCTCCAGCGTCCTGGTGGCCACCGGCACCGACTTCCCCGACGCGCTGGCGGCCGGGGCGGCAGCCGGGGCGCTCGGCATCAGCGCGCAGACCATCACCCCCGGTGCCCCGGCCCCGCAGCCCGGTGACATCTCGCACGACGGCGCCGTGGTGGTCCTGAGCAACGGGGCGAACCTTCCGCAGGCCACCCGGAGCTACCTGGACGGCCTGGACCCGAACGCCACCAAGATGTACGGCATCGGCGGCAAGGCCGTGACCGCGGTGCACACCGCGTTCCCGTCCTGGCAGAACGGGCAGGACTTCATCCCGCTGTTCGGCGCGGACCGCTACGGCACCGCGGCGGCGGTCGCCGGCCGGTTCTCGTACCTGCCGACCTCGGTGGTCGTCGCCTCCGGCGCCAACTGGCCGGACGCGCTCTCCGGCGGCGCGATGGCCGCGCACCGCGGCGTGCCGCTCCTGCTGACCGACCCGAAGGTGCTGCCCGGTCCGACCGGCTACTACCTCGGCGGCAAGAGCAACCCGATCACCACCGCGACCCTGGTCGGCGGCACCTCGGCGATCTCGCCGGCCGCGGCGACGGCGCTGGGCAACAGCTTCAGCTATCCGGGGCAGTGGGACCTGGTGAGCATCCACTGACCCTCGGCCTGGCAAAACCGCAGGTCTGAGGGCCGCGCAGAGATAGTTCAGGGAAAACGAGCGGGCCGTGTCGAATGCGACGCGGCCCGCTCGACGCTTTCCTGAAGACAGTCCGAAGCGTCCAAAGAGGAGTCACCGATGAGCACGGTCACCGCCAACATGTCCATGTCCCTCGACGGTTTCGTCAACCACCCCACCGACGGCGTCGACACGCTGTTCCGCTGGTACAGCCGGGGTGAGGTGGTCACCGGGACCGACGGCGACCACGACTGGGAGTACAAGACCGACGCCGACGAAGCGCAGGACCTGCAGGGCGCCAAGGACTCGATCGGCGCCATCGTCTACGGCCGTCGGTCCTTCGAGGCGGCCGAGGGCTGGCACGGCACCCACCCGCTCGGCGTGCCGGTCGTGGTGCTGACCCACAGCGTCCCGCCGGACTGGGAGTACGCGGGCCGCTCGGTCCACTTCGTCACCGAGGGCGGGATCGCCGCCGCGATCGCCAGGGGCCGCGAGCTGGGCGGCGGGCGGACCGTGGTCATCGGCAGCGCCGACCTGACCCGGCAGGCGCTGAACGAGGGCCTGCTGGACGAGCTGACCGTGGACCTGGTGGCCGCGATGCTCGGCGCGGGCACGCGGTTCTTCGACAACCTGAAGGGGGCGCCGTACGAGCTGGAGCAGACATCGGTTCGTCCCGGCAACGGGGTCGTGCACCTGGGCTACCGGGTGGTCAAGCCTTGACGCAGCTCACGCGCTGACGCGACTCAAGCCCTGAAGCAGCTCAAGCCCTGACGCGACTCAAGCGCTGACGCCGGCCTCCGGCGCGGGCCGGGTCCCGGCGACCTCGCCGGGCTCGGCCAGCCCGGGCTGAGCCCTCTGGCCCTCCGGCTTGAACACCCAGTGCTTGTAGAGCCAGAAGTTGTAGAGCGTGATGACCACCGTCGACAGCGGCTTGGCGATCAGGTAGTTCACCCCGGCCCCGGTCAGCGAGTACATCAGCACCTGCGTGACGCCCAGGTTCACCGAGACCAGCAGCGCGAAGCGCACGGTCTGCTTGCGCATCGCGCCGTCGCGCGCGCCGTGCTCGGCGAACGTCAGCATCCGGTTGATGGAGAAGTTGACACCGAACGCGATGAGGTACGCCAACCCGGTGGCCAGCCACAGCGGGAACTTCGCCAAGCCGTGCGTCAGGTACAGCACGACCTCCTCGGTCACCAGCGCCGAGCCGCCGCTGAAGGCGTAACGGACGAACGTGTTCTTCGCCAGGGTCCTGATGAGGTTGGTCACGACAGCACATCCTGGGGAACCGACTCACCGGCGCCCCGGCCCGCAGCGGGCGTGGCAGCGCTCTGATGGGCCGCGCGACGCCGCTGGAACCACCAGACGCCGCCCAGCGCCAGCAGGCCCACGGTGCTGCCGCCGATACCCGCGTAGAGCCCCGGCGGGGAGAACGACATCGAGATCCGGTGGGTGCCGGCCGGGACCGGGACGCCGGTGAAGGAGCCGAGCAGTTTGGTGGTCTTCACCGACTTGCCGTCGACCGTGACCGACCAGCCCGGGATGGTCGGGACCGACAGGAAGACGGTCGCCGCGCTGTCGCCGGTGGTGGTGGCCGAAATGCCGGTGCTGTTCCAGTGCACGTCGGTCACGCCGCCGCTGCGCAGCTGCGCCAGCTTCGCGTCCACCGCCGTCGGATCCAGGCCGCGGATCGGGTTGGCGGGCACCTTGTAGGTGTTCCCCTGCGTCAGGGCATCGCTGAGCATCGTGACCGTGAAGCTGCCGGACTGGACGCTGCCGAGATCCTGGAAGCCGTTGTCGAAGCCGCCGGGGTAGGCGATGTTCGTCTTGTCCTTCGAGGGGTCCGAGACGTTCAGCGGGGCCGGCCGGTCCGAGCTGTCGAGCCGGGCGTAGGACAGGCCGGTCGGCATGGCGTTCGGCGCGTACAGGTAGACCTGGCGCGGGCCCGAGGCCTGGCAGTGCCACACGATCTTGTCGCTGTAGAGCTGCTTGTCGGCGCGGGCCTTGGCCGGGATCTTGACCGAGACCGTGCCGTCGCCGCCGGGCGTGACCGTCACCCCCGGGCTGGCGGTGATGGTCGGGCTGCCGCACATCGACTGGAACGCGCCCGGCATGCCGAACGCCTGTTCCTGCGCGGCGAAGGGTGAGTTCTGCGGCAGCGGCGCGGTGAAGTCCGTCAGGTCCGGGCCGGTGAGCCGGAAGCCGACCGGCAGCGTGCTGTTGATCTTGTAGACCGTGGTGACGTCCGGCGTCACCGTCTTGCCCGGCTTGGCCGGGGCGGTGTTGTCGTAGGTCTTCTGCAACGTCGAGTCGAGGCGGTCGATGGTGCCGTCGGTCGTCTCCCGCGTGGTGCCGACCAGGTACTGGTAGCCCAGCAGCGCGTCGGTGAACAGCGTGGCGCCGGTGTGCGCGGACCAGACGTCGGCCTCGTGGTGCGCGAAGCCCAGGTCCTGCATCGTCTCGTGCAGCTTGCCGGAGGACAGCGAGGAGAAGTGGGTGAAGCCGAAGTTGCCGTAGCGCAGGCTGTCGTTGGTGCTGCGCAGGTTCTGGTCGTAGCCCTCGGCCCGGAAGAACTGGTCGTTGCTCGGCTGGAGCGAGGACAGCGCGGTCCCGTAGGAGGTCGTGGGCGAGCTGTACCAGTTGGACCAGGTCGCCGAGCTGTTGCTGGGGCCCAGCTTGCCGATCGACTTCTGACCGATCAGTTCGGCCGAGCCGGAGGCGTCCACGGCCAGCACCGCCACGGCGACCACGGCGGCGGCCTTCGGGGTGGCCAGCCGCTTGGGCATCCAGGCCAGGCGCTTGGACAGCGGCTCGTCGGCCGGCCGCACCCGCAGGTACAGCGCGAAGGCGAGCACCGCGGTGCCGGCGACCAGGATCAGCGCGTCGAACTGTGCCACCCGCGGCCGGATGATCCACGGGTAACTCTGGCGTCCCCAGTACAGGATCACGAGCCAGAACACGGCGCTGGCGCCGAGCCACTTGATCTGCTTCACCGAGTCGACGCCGACCCAGGCCCGGAAGGCCATGAAGGCCAGCAGCGCGGTGATCAGGAACGTGAACCGCCAAGGGAAGGCGTTCGGCATTTGGCCGCCGTGCATCAGGAGGTAGAGCGGCTTGACCTCCATCGCCAGGACCAGGAAGGCCAGGATGGCGCCGAACGCGATCCGCTCGGACCGCTTGATGCCCTTCAGCAGGAAGAACAGCGGCACCAGCACCACGATCAGGGTCGCGGCTCCCACGTTCGGAGTCAGCTGCCCGGTATCCGCGGACCCGCCGAGGAACCGCACCAGCACCGACAGCAACGGCTTCGGCGGGGCCGCGCCCGAGGAGGCGGCGTGCAACGTGGTCTTCTGCTTCAGGCCGCCGAGATACGTCGGCAGGATGAACGCGGCAGCCAGCAGGCCGCCGATCACCCCGGCCATGACGAACTTCCCGGCGGTGCGCAGGAAGTCGGCGCGCTCGAAGCGCTCGCGCACACCCACGTAGCGGGCCAGCGCGTACATGCAGACGAACACGACGATCATCGCGCCGGTGTAGAAGTCGATGATCAGGTTCAGCCCGACGGCGACGGCCAGCAAGGTGACGCGGCCCTTGGCCAGCAGCCGCTCCACGCCGAGCAGCGCCAACGGCAGCAGGTACAGCGCGTCGAGCCACATGACGTTGAAGGCGTAGATCAGCGACCAGGCGCCCAGCGCGTAGGCCGTGGACAGCGCCACGATCACGGCCTTGTTCACCGCCGAGTCACGCCCCTGCCCCGCTTCGCCGCGGAACTTGCGCAGGAACAGCGCCATCGCGAGCCCGGCGGCGCCGAGCTTCAGCACCGTGGCGAAGGCGATCATCATCGGCAGCCGGTGGTCCGAGGCGAACAGCGTCAGCAGGCCGAACGGGCTGGTCAGGTAATAAGCGACGATCGGCCAGAAGTTCATGCCGCCGTCGGCGCGCCAGGTGAACAGCAGCGAGCCGTGCCCGGTGAGCGCCTGGTCGAAGTACGAGTAGAACTGCGCGTACTGGTTGTTCAGGTCGCTCATGAACACCGTGTAGGTGCCGTGCGGGTCGAACGGGTAGATCCCGCGGGAGGCGAGTATCCCCGCGTAGAGCACCGACGGGATCACGAAGGCCAGAACCAGGTACAGATTGCGCCGGATCGCGGCGGGCCGCGGGAGCAGACTGCGCGCGGACAGGCGCGGACGAGCGCCGATCGTTCCGGAGTCGGTCGTGGTCACTGGATTCCGTTCAGCTCACGCGCCCCGGGGACGCCGTTGACCGGGTCGCTCTGGTCCAGCGGCGGCTGCTCCGGGGTCCCGGCCGCGGCCGCCGGGGTCCGCACCGGCGTCGGCGCCGAACGGTGGTCCCCGGAGATGGCCAAGAAGTCACTCTGGTGCCGCAGCGGGCCGGACTCGGTTTCCTTGACCAGGTAGTGCGGCCGTTTCTTGGACTCGTAGTAGATGCGCCCGACGTACTCGCCGATCACGCCCACAGTGAACATCTGTAGGCCGCCGATGCCGACGATGGCCGCGATCGTGGTGACGTAACCGGGGGTGGTGGTGTAGAAGATCGCCCTCACGATGATCCACACCATGTAGGCGAAGGAGATGCTGAAGAACAGGAAGCCGAGGTAGATCGCCAGGCGCAGCGGCTTGTTGTTGAACGACAGCAGCGAGTCCACGCCGTAGTCCAGCAGCTGCCGGAAGGACCACTTGGTCTCCCCGGCCTCGCGCACCACGTTGCGGTAATTGAAGGTGACCGAGTCGAAGCCGATCCAGGCGTACAGGCCCTTGGAGAAGCGGTTGTACTCCGGCATCTCCAGCAGGGCGTCGACCGCGCGCCGGGACAACAGCCGGAAGTCGCCGACGCCGTTCACCAGCTCGACGTCGACCATCTTGTTGATCAGCTTGTAGTAGGTCTTGGCGACCAGGCTCTTGAGCTTCTTGTCGCCCTCCCGGCCCCGCTGCGCGATGACCTGGTCGTAGCCCTGCTTGTGCAGGTCGACCATCCGGCCCAGCAGCTCCGGCGGGTGTTGCAGGTCGGCGTCGATGATGATCACCGCGTCGCCGCTGGCCCGCTTCAGGCCGGCCAGCATCGCCGGCTCCTTGCCGAAGTTGCGGCTCAGCGAGACGTACTTGGCCCCGGGGTCCTGCGCCGCGATCTTCTTCAGCAGCTCCAGCGTGCCGTCGGAGGAGCCGTCGTCGACGAAGACCAGCTCCACCTCGTCCGCTATCCCCGCAGTCTCAGCACGGACAACCTCGTGGAGCCTCGCCAAAACCGCTTCTTCGTTGAAGCACGGGACGACCAGGGATAGACGCATGGGTTCTCCGGTTATGGACGTGGACTGCGGGGCCAGGCTACCCGAGCACGCCGCGACGGACGGCATTACCGGTGAGGACGCGTCCGCGGTGGTGGTCGGTTGCCGCCGGACCGCAGCGCCAGACCAGCCGATGCTCAGCGGATTGTAACGAGTCGGTAACGCCGCTCAACCGTTCCACCGGCGCCGCGTCGTACGGGGTGACAGGGTTCTGAAGAACCCGCGTGCCCAGGGGAGAAGCACATGCGTAGCTCGTCGTTCAGGAAGTCCTTGGCGGCCACAGCCGTCCTCGCCAGCTCCGTCGCCAGCGTCGTCGGGTTCGGCGCCGCGGCCCACGCGACCTACCAGGGGCCGGCGAACTCGCCGCTGACCCTGGACATGGGGTCCTTCGCGCCCGACGGCAGCCGGTACGTCTACGCCGACGGCAGCGGCGCGATCATCACGCACAACACGCCCGGCGGTGCGCCGCTGGTCGTCGACCCGGCCAAGCCCGGGGTGGCGCGCTCGCACCCGACGTTCTTCGACAACGGCGCGGCCATCGTGTTCTCCGAGACGGTGAACGGCGTCTCGAAGCTGACGGCGATCCCGACCTACACCCCGGCCGGCGACCCGGTGAAGGAGACCGATCCGCTGAGCGCCCTGGTCTCGAAGATGCCCAAGGGCACCGAGACAGCGCCCGACTCCAACGGGCAGAGCCTGGTCTTCCAGCACCACAACGCCACCACCAACCAGGACGAGATCTGGGTCCAGGACTCCTTCGGCCGCGGCAGCGGCGGGCCGATCCTGGCCGCCACGGACGGCACCTCGCCGACCATCTCGCCCGACGGCAAGACCATCGCCTTCGACCGCAAGGACTCCGCCGGCCACGAGCAGATCTGGACCGTCGCGTGGAACGGCCAGGACAGCCAGACCCCGGCCGGCACCCCGAAGCAGATCACCAGCGAGGCCCGCGACCACCTCTTCCCGGCCTTCTCCCCGGACGGCACCCGGATCGCGTTCGAGGGACGCACCGCCACCAACGGCGTCCCGGACGACGTGGAGTCCATCGCCCCCGACGGCAGCGGGCAGCGCCAGGAGTCGAGCAAGCCCGGCCTGCCGAACTACCAGCCGCTGAACAAGGACACGGTCACCCGCCTGGCCGGCGCCGACCGGATCGGCACCGCGGTCGCCGCCTCGCAGGCCCAGTGGAAGGGCGCAGCGGCCCAGTCGGTCGTGCTCAGCCGCGACGACCAGTTCGCCGACGCGCTCGGCGGCAGCACCCTGGCCGTCAGCGAGCTGGGGCCACTGCTGCTCACCCCCACCGCCCACTTGGACAGCTCGGTGAAGGCTGAGATCTCCCGAGTGCTCGGCCCGGCAAGCAGCAATAAGACCGTGTACGTGCTGGGCGGCGAGCAAGCACTGTCCCCGGCGGTGTACAACGCGGTGAAGAGCATGGGGTACACCGTCAAGCGGATCGCCGGAGCCGACCGTTACGCGACCTCGGTGGCCATCGCCGAGCAGGTCGGCCGGTCCATCGCCGAGACCGGCTGGAACCAGCCGAACCGGGTCCTGGTCGCCACCGGCGACAACGCCCCCGACGCGCTCTCGGCCGGAGCCGTGGCGGAGTCCGGCGGGTACAACAGCCCCATGAACGGCGTCGTGGTGCTGACCGACGACAAGAAGATGCCGGCTTCCACGGCGGCCTACCTGGCGCAGGTCAAGGCCCACGACACCACCTACGGCACCCCGCCGGTCTACGGCGTCGGCGGGCAGGCGGACGCCGCACTCACCAGCGTCGGCATCCAGCACACCGCCCTGGTCGGCGCGACCCGGTATGACACCTCGTACCTGGTCGCGAAGACGTTCTTCAACGGCTGGGGACGGATCAACGGCGTCGGCCCCTCCTCGGTCGGCTTCGCCACCGGTCTGACCTGGCCGGACGCCCTGTCCGGCGGTGCCTTCATGGGCCAGAACGGTGGCCCGCTGCTGCTGGTGGACCCGGTGAGCGGGATCTCCCCGGTGGAGCAGCAGTGGCTGGCCGGCTGGGCCCCGTACGCCACCAACGCCTACATCTTCGGCGGGACCAAGGCGGTCGACCAGTTCGCTCAGGACAACTACGCCACGCTGATCGGCGGCCAGCTCGCCGGGATGAACACCAAGTACAACCCGAAGGCCTGATCCACACCGCACACAGCGAAGCCCCGCAGACACCAGGGGGGTCTGCGGGGCTTCGGCCTGTCCGGCTCCGGCCGAGCCGCCGGTGAATCGCTAGTGGAACCGCCGCAGGCGCAGGCTGTTGCTCACCACGAAGACCGATGAGAAGGCCATCGCGGCGCCGGCGATCATCGGGTTCAGCAGGCCGGCGGCGGCCAGGGGCAGGGCCGCGACGTTGTAGCCGAAGGCCCAGAGCAGGTTGCCCTTGATGGTGCGCAGGGTGCGGCGGGACAGGCGGATCGCGGTGGCCGCGGTGCGCAGGTCGCCGCCGACCAGGGTCAGGTCGCCGGCCTCGATCGCGGCGTCGGTGCCGGTGCCCAGGGCCAGGCCCAGGTCGGCCTGGGCCAGGGCGGCCGCGTCGTTGACGCCGTCGCCGACCATGGCCACCACCCGGCCGGCGGCCTGGAGCCGCTTGACGGCCTCGACCTTGCCGACCGGCAGGACCTCGGCCAGCACCTCGTCGATGCCGACCTCGGCGGCCACCGCGCGGGCCACGGTCTCGTTGTCGCCGGTGAGCAGGACCGGGGTCAGGCCCAGGGCCCGCAGTTCGCGGACGGCCTCGGCGCTGGTCGGCTTCACCGCGTCGGCCACCGACAGCACCGCGCGGGCCCGGCCGTCCCAGCCGACCGCGATCGCGGTGCGGCCCGCCGCCTCGGCCTCGGCCTTGGCCGCGGCCAGTTCCGGGGACAGGTGCTGGGCCCACTCGGCGAGCAGCTTCTCCCGGCCGACGACCACCGCGTGCCCGTCCACCACGCCCTGCACACCCAGGCCCTCGACGTTCTCGAAGCCCTCGACCTCGGGCAGCGCGCCGGTCCGCTCGGCCGCGGCGGCCGCGACCGCCTTGGCGATCGGGTGCTCGCTGGCGTGCTCCAGCGCCCCGGCCAGCCGCAGCGCCTCGGACTCGGACTCGCCCTCGGCGACCGCCACGCCGACCAGCGCCATGGCGCCGGTGGTGACGGTGCCGGTCTTGTCCAGCACGATGGTGTCCACCTTGCGGGTGTTCTCCAGCACCTCCGGGCCCTTGATCAGGACACCGAGCTGCGCACCGCGGCCGGTGCCGACCATCAGCGCGGTCGGGGTGGCCAGGCCCAGGGCACAGGGGCAGGCGATGATCAGGACGCTGACCGCGGCGGCGAAGGCGGTCGCGACGCCGCCGGAACCGAGCAGCAACCAGAAGGCCAGGGTGGCCAGGGACAACAGGATGACCGTCGGGACGAAGACCGCGGAGATCTTGTCCGCCAGCCGCTGGGCCGCGGCCTTGCCGTTCTGCGCCTCCTGGACCAGCTTCGCCATCCGGGACAGCTGGGTGTCGGCGCCGACCCGGGTGGCCCGCACCACCAACCGGCCCGCGGTGTTCACGGTCGCGCCGGTGACGGCGTCGCCGGGGGCGACGTCCACCGGGACCGACTCGCCGGTGAGCATCGAGGCGTCGACCGCCGAGCGGCCCTCCTGGACCACCCCGTCGGTGGCCACCTTCTCAGCGGGCCGCACCACGAACCGGTCGCCGACGGCCAGGCCGCCGATCGGGATCCGCACCTCGACGCCGTCGCGCAGCACCGCGACGTCCTTCGCGCCGAGCGTCATCAGGGCCCGCAGAGCCGCGCCGGAGCGCCGCTTCGCCTTGTGCTCGAAGTACCGCCCGGCCAGGATGAACGCGGTCACGCCCGAGGCCGCCTCCAGGTAGATCGACCCGGAGCCGTCGGTGCGGGAGATGGCGAAGTCGAAGCCGTGCTTCATCCCCGGCATCCCGGCGTCGCCGAAGAACAGAGCCCATAGCGACCAGAGGAACGCCGCCGAGACGCCGACCGACACCAGGGTGTCCATGGTCGCCGCGCGGTGCCGCAGATTGATCCAGGCGGCCTTGTGGAACGGCCAGGCGGCGTAGGTGACCACCGGGGCGGACAGCGTCAGCGAGGCCCACTGCCAGTTCCGGAACTGGAAGGCCGGGATCATCGCCATCAGCACCACCGGCACGGACAACACGACCGCGGTGGTCAGGCGCTGGCGCAGTACGACGGCCCGGCGCTCGTCCTCCAACTCGGCGGCGGTCTGCACCGTCTTAAGAGGCGCCGGCTCGCCGTCTTCAGCCACGGGCGACGCCGGCGGCTCGGGCAGCGCGGCGGTGTAGCCGGCCGCCTCGACCACGGCGACCAGGTCCGCGGGCTGATAGTCGGCCGGGAAGCTGACCTTGGCCTTCTCGGTCGCGTAGTTCACGGTCGCGCTGACGCCGTCCAGCTTGTTCAGCTTGCGTTCGATCCGTGCGGCGCAGGACGCGCAGGTCATGCCGCCGATGGCCAACTCGACATCGCTGAGGGGACCGGACTCGGCCGGCACCTCCAAGGTGGTCTCCGCCATCGCTGCCTCCGCTTCGCAGACGGACTTCAGTCTCTCATCGTCGGCAACACTGTACCCCCTAGGGGTATTCCGCCAGCGGCCGGTCAGCTGATCCGACGATTGGGCCGCCGGAGTTCCTTTGAGTGATCACTGGCACAACGGCGGGTATGCGGTCCGTCATGCGCCTGTTCCGCCTCACCGTCCTGACCGCCGTCCTGACCCTGAGCTGCGGTGACGCGGCCTACGCCGCGGTCGGTCCGCTGTCCGGGCTCAAGACGGTGAGCTTCGCGGGGAGCACGGTCGAGGTCCCGGTGAGTTGGCCGGTCCACGATCTGGCGGCCGATCCGCATACCTGTATCAGGTATGACCGGAACGCGGTGTACCTCGGCGACCCGGGGCCGGACCAGACCTGCCCGGCCGGCGCCGTCGGCCGCACGGACACCGTGCGGATCGCCTCGGACGGCAAGGTGACCCGGACCCGGAGTTATAAGAGCTCCGCCGACTACGCCGACGAACAGCCCGAGACCGCGCCCCGGACCCGCTCCCGCGTCCCCGACCGGGCGATCAAGGCCGCCGCGATGTACGACGGGCTGGGTTTCGACACCTGCGCGGCCCCGTCCACCGACGCCATGAAGGCCTGGGCCGGCGCCTCGCCGTACCACGCGGTCGGCATCTACATCGGCGGCATCGACCGCGCCTGCCCGGACGGCAACCTCACTCCGGGCTGGCTCCAGACGGTGGCGAAGCAGGGCTGGAAGTTCTTCCCGATCTACGTCGGCCTCCAGGCGCCGTGCTGGAAGGACCCCGGCGGCGGGCACCCGGCGCTGATCGCCCGCAGCCGGCGCTGGACCCAGGGGCAGGAGGCGGCGAACGACGCGGCGAACCGCGCGGCCCACTTCGGCATCGCCCCGGGCAGCCCGATCTACTTCGACATGGAGTACTACCCGCGCAACGACACCGGCTGCACCCAGGACGTCCAGGCGTTCCTGAGCGCGTGGACCGACCAGTTGCACGCCCGCGGGTTCGTCTCAGGGATCTACAGCAGTTCCCAGGGGGCGATCGCGGACATGGCGCTGGTGTACGACAGCGGGGCGGCCTATCGCGCGGACGTGGCGTGGTACGCGCACTGGGACAAGGTGCCGCGGTTGTTCGGCGACCCGACCCTCAACGACAAGTACTGGCCCGGGCCGCGCCGGATCAAGCAGTACCAGGGCGGCCACAACGAGACCTATGGCGGGAAGCGGCTGAACGTCGACCTGAACGTGCTGGACGCGCCGGTCGCGGCGTTGGGCTGACGCCGGACGCGGGGCCGGACGCGTCGCCGGACCGGCGCTGGACCAGCCTCTGGCCGATGCCGGACCGCCGCCGACGGGCTGCCGTTCGGTTCGGCGGCCCGCTCGACGTCAGATGATCGTTCCTACCGGTGATCGTTCCTACCGGTCCGAGGGCCGACCGGGCCGGCTCGCCGGCCGACGCCCCATCGTCCCCCGCGGCTGCGCGTTGGGGGCGGGGCGGCGCGGCGGAACGCCGTTGCGGTCGCTGGAACGGCCCGGATCCTGCGGCTCGGCGGGGCGGCCGTAGCCGTCGCGGGGCTGCTGGGGACGCGGACGCGGCTGCTGCTGTTGGCCACCGCCGGCGCCGGTGCCCGGAACCGGACGCGGAGCGGCCGCCTGCTGCTGCGGGCGCGGCTGGTGCGAGGTACCGGCGACGGGCCGACGCGGGGCCGCGGCCCGCGGCTCCCAGTCGGCGCCGCCCGGCTTCTCCCGGGGATTGCCCTCGCGGCCGCGGTTGGCCGGCGGCAACGCGGCCTGCTGTGTCGCGCCGCCGTTGTAGCCGCGTCCCGAACCCGAGCCGGATCCGGCACCCGAGTAAGGCTTCTGACCCGAGACCGGAGCCGGCGGCACGGGCCGCGGCGCACTCGGCACCGGCCGGCCCATGACCGGGGCGGGCGGCACCACGGGGAACCCCCCGGTCCCGGTCCCGTCCGCGGATTCGAACCAACCGCTGTCGGCCGGACTCACGCCGGTGGCGGCGGGCAGATACGAGGTCTGAGCCGCGTCGTAGGAGCTGCCGGCGGCGTAGGAGGTGCCGGCGTCGTAGGAGGTGCCGGCCGCGTAGGAGCCGGTCGAGTAAGAGCCCTGTCCCAGCGGGTCCGGAGAGTTCGCGTAGGGGTTGGGTTCCGAATACGAGGTCTGACCCAGCGGATCCGAGGACGTGTACGAACTCTGAGCCAGCGGGTCTGCGGACGTCGCGTAAGAAGACTGGTTCAGCGGATCCGGAACCGTGGCGTACGTTCCGGAGCCGTAGCCGCCCGCCGAACTCGAAGCGGTGTCGTAGCCGGTCGCAGAACTCGTGGAAGAGCCGTAACCGTTCGTGCCGTAGCTGTTCGTGCCAGAGCTGTACGCGCTGGTCGAGGAGCCGTAGGCGTCAGTCGACGACGAGCCGTAGGTGCTGGGCGTGCTGTAGCCGCCGGTGGACGTGGCGCTCGATCCGTTCGCGGACTCGTAGGCACTGGTCGAGCCGTAGCCGCCGGTCGTCTGGCCGTACCCGCTCCTCGCCCCGTAGCCGGACGCCGCGCTCGATCCGCTGCCGTACAGGTTCTCGCTGCCGGTGCTGTACGACCCGGAGCTGCTGAGCGCGCTCTGCGAGCCGAACGCCGGGCTGGCGCCGAAGGCGTCGCTCGATGCCGACGAGGACGCCGACGATCCCAGCGCCGGCGTCGATCCGAATCCCGAACCGGCCGCCGAGTACCCGCTCGACCCGCTCGGCAGCGCCGGCGCCGAGGGCACCGGCGGACCGCTCTGCGCCACCGCGGCCATCGCCATCGGCAGCAGATCCATCGAGGTGGTACCGAGCCCGTCGGCCGGGCACACCCGCACCAGTTCGCCGACCGTCAGCGCCAGCTCGGTGGCCAGGTCCAGGGACCGCGGCTGCATCGGGTTCTCCCGCATCCACCAGCAGGCGATCTGCACGATCGACCCGGCGGCGTGCGGGCAGGTCCGGATCGCACCGCGCAGTTGCAGCGGCTGCGGACCGGTCACGGTCAGGCGGAACCAGGTGCCCTCGCGGAAGCCCAGCGCCGGGACGCCCAGGGTGTCCTGCAGTACGACGTGGTACTGGCGCTCCAGCTCGCGATGTCCGCCGGTCCCGGCCGCGCCAAGAGCCGAGCTGTTCCTCTGCTGCTCGCCGTACGCGACGCTCATCGGCTGCCTGACCGTTCTCCGGAGTGCGAATCCGGAACCCTGCTCTTATTCACCCTGTATCGCCCGCCTCGGCTCGAAAAGCTCGGAAATGAGGCGGCCCTTGATGCCGCTGTGTCCGCTGTGCTGTACGTGATCAATGTCCACTGATGTGGTGGGATCGTTGCGCAAACGGTACTCAATACTGGAGCCCAGCGGTAGGGCATCTACTAAGAACAAGCCGTGATTTCTGTGCGCTGCCCACAACTTCCAGATCCACACCGGTCGGGACAACCCTCGATTGTCATCCCGGCGTCTCCTCGGCATAACGTTGGGGCGTGACGGCGGACAGAGACCAGGAGTTCTCTCGCTATGTCACGGAACGCTCCGGAGCGTTGCTGCGGATCGCCTACCTCCTGACCGGGAACCGCGCCGACGCCGAGGATCTGTTGCAGACCGCGCTGGCCAAGACGTACCTGTCATGGAACCGCATCCAGGACAAAGGCGCGCTCGACGGATACGTCCGCCGAGTGCTGGTGAACACCCAGACCTCCTGGTGGCGCAAGCGCCGGGTCGAGGAATACCCCACCGACCAGCTCCCCGAGCAGGTCTGGGAGGACACCGGCCCGGCGGAGATCGAACTGCGCTCCACGGTCTGGAACTCGCTCGCCCAGCTTCCGCGCCGCCAGCGCGCGGTGGTGGTGCTGCGCTATTACGAGGATCTCTCGGAAGCCGAGACGGCCGAGGTAATGGGGATCTCAGTCGGCACCGTGAAGTCAACATCTTCACGCGCCCTTGCCAAGCTCCGAACAGACGGGGCGTTGCGCGACGCCCGGGTCGCCATCCCGGCCCCGCTTCGCCCGCCTGCCGGAGGACCTCTTCCGAAATCCGCCAAGGTCGATGCAGACTGACGGGGGTACCGCCCGGTAACCTCAATCCCTCTGGAAGCCAGCGATGCGCTCGACCATGCAGGAGACCCCGCTAGGCATCCCGACGCTCCTGCGGTTCGCCTCGACCGCCTACTCCGCCTCCAAGGTGCACACCGTCACCGCCGACGGGCTGCGCACCGGCACGTTCGCCGAGGTCGGCGCCCGGTCCGCGCAGCTCGCGCACGCGCTGCACGACGATCTGGGGATCCGCGGCGACCAGCGGGTGGCCACGTTCATGTGGAACAACCAGGAGCACCTGGAGGCGTACTTCGCCGTCCCGTCCATGGGCGCCGTGCTCCACACGCTGAACATCCGCTTGTACCCGGATCAGATCACGTACATCGCCAACCACGCCGAGGACAAGGTGGTGCTGGTCGACGGCAGTCTGATCCCGCTGCTGGCCCGGGTGCTGCCGGGGTTCGAGACGGTCGAGCACGTGGTGGTCGTCGGCGCCGGCGACACCGCGCCGCTGGCGCCGGCCGGCAAGCAGATCCACCACTACGAGGAACTCCTGGCCGGGAAACCCACGAGCTATGACTGGCCGGACTTCGCCGAGACCGACGCCGCCGCGATGTGCTACACCTCCGGCACCACCGGCAACCCCAAGGGCGTCGTCTACAGCCACCGCTCGATCTACCTGCACTCGATGCAGGTCACGATGCCGCAGTCGTTCCAGCTGAACGAGGCCAACCGGGTCCTGACCATCGTCCCGATGTTCCACGCGATGGCCTGGGGCATCCCCTACGCGGCGCTGATGAGCGGCGCGAGCCTGGTCATGCCGGACCGGTTCATGCAGGCCCCGGCGCTGGTGCGGGCGATCCACGAGTCCGGGGCGGACTTCGCCGGCGCGGTGCCGACGATCTGGAGCGACCTGCTGAACCACCTGGACGCCACCGGCGAGAAGATCCCGACGCTCAAGCGCGCGGTGGTCGGCGGCTCGGCGGTGCCGCCGGCCCTGATGAGCGCCTTCGAAGAGCGCTACGACATGCGCATCATCCACGCCTGGGGGATGACCGAGACCTCGCCGCTGGGCAGCGTCTCGCAGCCGCCGGCCGGCGCCGAGGGCGAGCGGGCCTGGTCCTACCGCGTGACCCAGGGCCGCTTCCCGGCCGGGGTGCAGGCCCGGCTGGCCGGCCCGGACGGCGCCATCGTGCCCAACGACGGCGAGGCGGTCGGCGAGCTGGAGGTCCGCGGGCCCTGGATCACCGGCGCCTACTACCTGGACGAGGACCCCGAGCGGTTCCACGACGGCTGGCTGCGCACCGGCGACGTCGGCACCATCACCCCGGACGGCTACCTGACGCTGACCGACCGGGAGAAGGACGTCATCAAGTCAGGCGGCGAGTGGATCTCCTCGGTGGAGCTGGAGAACCACCTGATGGCGCACCCGGCCGTCGCCGAGGCGACCGTGGTCGGCGTCCCGGACCCGCGCTGGCAGGAACGCCCGCTGGCCGCGGTGGTGCTGCGCGAGGGCGCTGAGGCCACGCCGGGCGAACTCCGCGAGTATCTGTCGGGACTGATCCCGAAATGGCAGCTTCCCGAGCGTTGGACCTTTCTCGAGACGGTCCCGAAGACCTCGGTGGGCAAGTTCGACAAGAAAGAAGTGCGCCGCGCGTATGCCGCCGGTGACCTTGAGGTCACAGTGTTGTAGACCTGCCCTGGAACGCCTCTTCAACGTGAAAGTCCGCAGTGTAGAGTGCCGAGAACTTGAGCAGCTGGAACATCAGTTGGAACATCAGTACTCGTCTGGGGAGGCACCGCGACATGCGGATATCTCGGCGGTTTTCGCGCTGCGCCGCCGCGGGCGCGGCCTCGGTGCTAGCCGCGGTCTCGATGACAGCGTGCTCCGGTTCCTCCTCGGGGAGCGGATCCGCGGCGGCGAACGCGGCGGCGTCGCAGTCCCAGGCGGACGCCAACGCCAATGCCAACGAGAACGACGTCCAGGTCCTGAACTCGCTACAGCTCACCCCGCAGGAGCTGGACAGCTCGTTCGCCACCGACAGCAGCTGGTCCACGTGGACCGACGCCGACCCGTCCAAGATTCTGCTCAAGCAGGCGTGGGCCTGCACGAAGAACATCATCGACACCAAGCAGACCACGCTCCAGCCGGTCACCACCTACTTCCGGGCCGACCAGCTCTCCGGCGGCGCGGCCGGGACGCCGACGGCGCCGCCGACGCCTTCGGCCCCCACGTCCGGCCACAGCTCCAGCCACAAGGGCTCGTCCTCGACGTCGAGTCCGTCGGGGTCGAACTCCACCCCGGCCGGCGACGGCAACCCCGCGCACTGGGTGGTCAGCACGGCGATCGCCTATCAGAGCGCGGACGCCGCCCAGACCGCCGTGGGCGCCATGGGGACGATCGACCCGAGCGCGGCCAACTGTGGCGGGCCCGCGGACAAGAAGCCCGTCGTCGGCGGCGGCATCGGCGAGGTCGCGCCGTCCTGGGACAACTCGCAGGGCGTCTTCGTCTACACGGACACCGGCAGCGGGACGACGATCGCCGTCGTGGCACAGCGCCGCGGCCGGTACGTCGTGCTCACCTACACTCGCGGGTATGCCAAGGACGACGCCGGGTATTACGACTTGGAAACCGGTCCGGACACCGGCCCGGCGGCCGACGCCGCCACGGCGGTGCTCGGCCTGCTGACCGCCTCGCTCGTGGGCAACTGACGGCCCGCCGCCTAGCGTTCTCTTCTGTCTGATCAGCGCCACCGGCACGGCCCAGCACCACCTGAGCAGTCCAGGCACTTAGCAGTCCCAGTACGCTGCCGACACTTGTGAAGGCCACTGATTAAGGATGCGGTCGGGAACAGACGATTTCCGGGAGTTCGTCAGCGCCCGCCAGGGCGCCCTGCGGCGAACCGCCTATCTGCTGTGCGGGGACTGGCACCAGGCGCAGGATCTGACCCAACAGACCCTCGCCAAGCTGTTCGTGGCCTGGTCTCGGGTACGCGCGGTGGAGGCCGTCGACTCCTACGCGCGCCAGGTCCTGGTGCGCACGTATATCGACGAGTCGCGCAAGCGCCGCAACCACGAGGTCGCCATCGCCGAGGTGCCCGACTCCGGCGTCGAGGAACCGGAGATCGAGACCCGGCTGGCGCTGATGGCGGCGCTCAAGCAGCTCTCGCCACGACAGAGGGCGGTCGTGGCGCTGCGGTTCTGGGACGATTTGAGTGTGGAGGCGACAGCCGAGGCACTCGGGATGAAGGCCAACACTGTGAAGTCGGACACCGCGCGGGCGTTGGCGAAACTCAAAGGACTTCTCGACTCGTCTGTACACCAGGCGGTCTGAGCGATGGGCACGGAGTCGGCGAAGGGAGGACACGGATGAACGCGGTGGACGCGTCCGCGGGCGAGGACGCGATGCGCGGTCTGATCGGGACCGCCTTCGCCGCCGGGGAACCCGGGCTGCCGGACCTGGACGACGTGATCGCGACCGTGGAGGTCCTCGGCGATCGCATCCGGCACCGCCAGCGGGTGCGCACCGGCCTGGCGGCCGGGGCGTTGTGCGTCGCGGGCTTCGGCATGGTCGCCGGGATCGCGGCGGTCGCGCACTCCAGCGGCACCGTGGTGCTCCCTGGCGGCGGCGGCCAGCCCCCGCCGGCGGTCTCGGTGACGACCGGGAGCGGCGGCGTGGACAGCAGCGGGACCAGTGCCGGGACCACGAGCGTGGATCCCTGAGGCGGGCTAGGCTCTTCCCGGGTCCGGTAGGGATATCGGGTCCTGACACACGCGGTTCCATGCCGGTACCACCTCGCGGGAGGGCCGATGCGGCGGATCTTCGTGCTCGGAGCGGGTCTGACGCTGCTCGGATCCGCGGCGTGCGGCACCCGGTTGCCGGATTCGGCCTTCACCTCCCAGAACCCCGCGGCCCCGGGCGCAGGCTCGACCGCTGCCGCCTCGGCGAACCCGGCCAGCGATATCGGCGTCACCCCGGCCTCGATCAAGATCGGGATGATCGATTCGGTGGACTCGCTGCTCGGCCCGGACACCTTCTCCGGCCCGATGTACGGCGCGCAGGCGTTCTTCAAGGCGCTGAACGCCGCCGGCGGGATCAACGGCCGGCAGATCAGCTTCGTCACATGCGACGACCAAGGTGTCGGCGGGACCGACGTGTCCTGCGCGCACACGCTGATCGACCAGGACAAGGTGTTCGCGTTCGCCGGGAACTCGATCTTCCAGTACGACGGCGCGTCCTACGTCTCGGCCAAGGACGTGCCGGACATCGGCGGCGAGCCCATCAGCAACGCGTACGACCAGTACCCACACCTGTACTCGATATACGGCAGCGACTATCCGCGCGACGGCAAGAGCATCGGCTGGCAGGGGAAGCTGTATTCGTCCACTGAGGCCGAGCACTATGCGAAGACCGTGTTGGGCGCGCACGTCGCCGGGCTCGTGTCGTACAACCAGGCCGACTCGGCGCGGTACGCCTCCTACGAAGCCGAGGCGTTGCGCAAGGAGGGCTTCACGGTCGTCCCGGAGCAGCTGGACATTGCGTTGGCCGACTTCGATTCCGCGGCGCTGGACATGAAGAACAAGGGCGTGGACGTCGTCTTCGACACCATCGACACCGACGGGAACGCCCGGCTGTGCAAGGCGATCGAGGACGCCGGGGTGCCGATCAAGGCGAAGTTCACGACCGTGCAGAGTTGGGACGCCACGGTCGCCACGACCTACAAGGACGCGCCGAAGTGCCGGAATCTGTTGTACGCGAACTCCTCCGACGCCAACTACGAGGACACGTCGAACCCGGCGGTGAAGGCGTTCCGGGACGCGATGGCGAAGTACTTCCCGGATCGGCAGGGGAAGCTGTCGGAGTGGGAGATCGACGGCTGGGCTTCGGCGCAGTGGCTCACCGACGCGGTGGCTTCGTGCGGGGCGGATGTGACGCGGGTGTGCGTCGAGAAGTTCATGAACTCCGGGAAGCCTTATGACGCGCACGGGATCATCACGCCGGCGCAGTTCGATGTGAAGGCACCGACCGGAACGACGCACGCGTGCTTCGACGTCGCGCAGTGGCAGGACTCTGCGAACGGCGGGCAGGGCGGCTGGGTGACCCGGGTGCCCGATATGGACACGAACTGCTATGACGTTCCTCAGGTTGCTTATTCGCCTTAGCCAGATCGGCTTTCGCGGACCAGTCGGCCATCGCGGACCAGGTGGATGACGGGGCGCCCGGCGCCGTCGTCGAAGACCCGCACGCGGGCTCCGTAGTGCTCGGCGATCCGTTGCTCGGTAAGGACTTCGCGGGCCGTGCCGCGGGCGACGACCGCGCCGTCGACCAGCAAGGTGAGGTCGTCGGCATACTGCGCGGCGAGGCTGAGGTCGTGCAGGGTACTGATGACGGTCAGGCCCTCGGTGGAACGGAGTTCGTCGACCAGATCCAGGACCTGTTGCTGGTGTCCCAGGTCCAGCGCGGTGGTCGGCTCGTCCAGCAACAGCACGCCTGCCTGCTGGGCCAGGGCCCGGGCCAGGACCACGCGCTGGCGTTCGCCGCCGGACATCGCGCCGAGCCGGCGGCCGGCGAACCCGGCGAGGTCCAGGCGCTCCAGCGCGCCGTCCGCGACCGCGCGGTCGGTGCGGGACTCGACGCCGAGGTACCCCAGGTGCGGGGTGCGGCCGAGCAGGACGTACTCGGCGACGGTCATGTCGGCGGGGAGCTGCGGCTGCTGCGGGACGTAGGCGATCAACCGGGCCCGGGCCTTCGCGGCCAGCTTCGCGACCGCCTCGCCGCCGACCTGGATCTCGCCTTGGTAGGGCAGGATGCCGACGACCGCCTTGAGCAGCGTGGACTTCCCCGCGCCGTTCGGACCGAGGACCGCGTGCCACGAGCCGGCGGCCACGGTCAGGTCCACGCCGCGCAGGATCGGCTTGCGGTCCAGCCTCACCCACGCCCCGGCGGCCTTGACCGCGCTCACCGGTCGCGCTCCCGGGTCGCGCGCAGGATGACCAGGAAGAACGGCGCGCCGACGAACGAGGTGACCACGCCGATCGGCAGCTCGGCCGGGGCCAGCGCGGTGCGGGCCAGCAGGTCGGCCAGCACCAGGAACGCACCGCCCACCAGCAGGCTCATCGGCAGCAGCAGCCGGTGGCCCGGGCCCGCGACGCGCCGCACGACGTGCGGCACCACCAGGCCGACGAAGCCGATGATGCCGCTCACCGCGACGGCTGTGGCGGTGGCCAGCGAGGCCGCCGCCAGGACGATCAGGCGGGTGCGCACCGGGTGCAGGCCGAGCGTGGCCGCCTCGTCGTCACCGAGAGCCAGGACGTCCAGGTGCCGGGCGTGCACACTGACGATCAGGACGCTGATGACGGCGTAGGGCAGGGCCAGCCGCACCAGGGACCAGTCGGACGCGGCGAAGCTCCCGAACAGCCACGAGTACACCTGCCGCACATCCGCGGTGCTGCGCTGCATGACGAAGGTCTGCACCGCCCCCACGAACGAACTGACCGCGACGCCGGCGAGGATCAGCGAGGCGGTGCCACCGCGCCCCACGAGCGTGCCGAGCACGTAGCTGGCCAGCACCCCGCCGAGCGCCCCGACGAAGGCAGCCAGCGGCACCGCGCCGATGCCCGCCACGGTGTGCTCCGGCCCGCCGCCGTAGACGATGACGAGCGTCGCGGCCATACCGGCACCGGCCGAAGCGCCGATCGTCCCGGAGTCGGACAACGGATTGCGGAACACTCCCTGATACGCGGCCCCGGCCTGCGCGAGCAGCGCACCGACCAGCGTCGCCAACACCACGCGCGGCAGCCGGATCTCATTGAGCACACTCAGCTGCACCGGCCCGAGCCCGGTGTGGATGTCGACGAAGGGGAGCTTGTCGAGCAACGCCTCGGTGGTACCGAGCACGGGCAGACCCGCGGCGCCGCCGAGGCTGGAGACGAGCACCGCGAGCAGGAGGACCGCGGTCGCGGCCAGGAGCGCGATGGTGGGGCGGGCCGGGCGACGGGTTAGCCGGCGAGGGGAGGCGGCACTGGTGGTGGCCGGGTCATCGATCGCTGAACGATCAGGATTCGCAGACAGATCGCCGCCCAGCTCGCCGGCCGCAGCCGAGTCGGGCACCGGCCCCGGTGCCGAGGCATCGACCTCGGTGGTACTCGCCGAACCGGTTTCGGGCATCGGCGCCGAGCCATTCACCTCGGCAGGTCCGCCCGCACTCGCACCCGCCACCGCCAACGGACCGGCGCCCGGGCGCGTGACATCGCCGCCCGCGCCCGGGCCGGTGCCACGTTCCGCTCCGCGCCCCATCGTCGTGGCTCAGCCCTGGGCCTGGTTCACGGCCTTCGAGATCTGCTGCACCAGCTGCACCAGGCGCGGCCCCCAGCGGGAGGCGATGTCGTCGTCGAGGCCGACCACGGTGCCCTTGGCCGCGTTCTTGACCGCGGGGATCGCCGACCAGCCGGGGCGGGCGGCGACGGTGGCCGCGCTCTGCTGGCAGCACTTGGTGTCGGCCAGGAAGATCAGGTCCGGGGCCGAGGTGACCAGGTACTCGTCGGAGAGCTGGGGGTAGCCGCCGCCGGTCTTGTCCGCCGGGTCGGCGATGTTGGTGAGGCCGAACTGGGCGAAGATCGAGCCGATGAAGGTCTTGGAGGTGGCGCTGTAGTTCCCCGGGGTGCCGACCTCGTAGTAGTACTTGAGCGGGCTGGCCGGCTTCTTGGTGCCGGCGATCGCCGCGTCGATCTGCTGCTTCATGGTGCCGACCTCGGTCGCGGCCTGGGCCGCGTGGCCGGTGGCGGTGCCGAGTTCGGTGATCTGGTTGTAGGCGTCGTCGAGGTTGTTCGCGGCGTCGAACCACAGGACCGGCACGTTCAGCTTGCCCAGCTGCTCCACGATCTGCGAGCTGTCGTCGGCGACCACGACCAGGTCCGGGTTGTACTTGGCGATCGCCTCGGCGTTCGGCTTGTAGCCGGACAGCGTCGTCTTCGGCGCGTCGGCCGGGTAGTCCGACTGGTCGTCGACGGCGATCACCTGGGAGCCGGCGCCGATCTGGAACAGGTCCTCGGTGGCCGAAGGCGACAGCGAGACGATCTTCTTGGGCGCGGCCGCCAGCTTCACCGGACCGTTCTTGGCGGTGACGGTGGTCGGGAAGGCCGCCGCGCTGGCACTGCTGGACGTGGCCGGGGTGGTCGAGGACCCGGACCCGGCGGGCGTCGACTTCGAGGACGAACAGCCGGCGGCCGCCAGCGCCGAGACCGCGACGACACCGACGGCGATCCGCCGGGTCAGGGTGGGGTGCGGACGAGAATGCACGAGGTCAGCTCCTCCGGCTGATCCGCGGCCCGCACGGCGCGCGTCGGCCCGGGTGACCGTGGTTACGCACAGCCGGACCGCCCCGAACCGCGAGGGCCGAACCTTGGCACAGCGCGTGAGGCGACCTGGCTTGCTCCCCGCCGGGGAGCTCACAGTTGCGGGACAGCGCCGGACTCTCACCGGCTTCGCTGCACACGTTGTGGACGGCGGACAACGCCGTCGTCCAAGACGCTAGCAAGCGCCGGGCCCCGCGACTAACCCTGAGCCACCGCGAGACCCGTGATCTGGATAACTCCGCCGAACACCCGCACCGTTCGCTATGGCCAGACCGCAGAGCGCTTCTCCACGAACGCCCGCACGCCCTCGGCCCGGTCCGCCGAGAACGCCGTGGCCCGCCACGCGCCGTCCTCCACGTCCAACCCGGCGGCCAGCGGCAGGTCGGCACCGGTCTTCAGGGCGTGCTTGGCGTTGCGCACGCCGATCGGCGAGTTCTTCGCGATCTGCTGCGCCAGCTCCAGGGCCGCCGCGCGCGCCGTCGACGTGCCCGGGACCCGCCGGTCGACCATGCCGAAGCGGTCGGCCTCGTCGGCGTCGATCCGGCGGGCGGTGAAGATCAGGTCGGCGGCGCGGTTCATGCCGACCCGGCGGACCAGGGTCTGGGTGCCGCCGCCGCCGGGGATCACGCCGACCGAGACCTCGGGCAGGCCGAACACCGCGCCGTCGTCGGCCACGATGAGGTCGCAGCCCAGGGCCAGCTCGCAGCCGCCGCCCAGGGCGTAGCCGGAGACCGCGGCGATGACCGGCATCGGGAGCGAGCCGAAGGCGCCCCAGGTGCGGCGGAACGCCGGGCGGGTGGCGACCAGTTCGGCATCGCTCATCTCGTTGCGTTCCTTCAGGTCCACACCGACGCAGAACGCGTGGTTCTTCCCCTCGACCGCGGGCGGCGCCGAGGACACCACCACCGCGCGGACCGTCGGGTCCTCGGCCAGCTCCGGCGCGACGTCCCGGATCGCCGCGGCCATCCCGGTGGAGATCGCGTTCATCGCCCCGACCCGGTTCAGCACGATCTCCGCGACCACGCCGTTGCCCGATGCCGGGTGCCGCCGCAGGAGTACGCCGTTGTAATCCTTCTCGGTAATGTCGCTCATAGCGGCCAACATACCGATCAGAATTCGAAGGGCGCGAACGGCGCGACCTCGCTCACAAACGCCCGCGACGCCGCCGCCAGCGCGCCCGGCCGCAGCTCCTCGACCCGCCCGGCCCGGCCCAGCGCGCTGAGCGAGAGGCCACCGAGGTAGGCCGTGCCGAGTTCGCGCGGCCCGAGCACCAGATCGGCCGGTTCCGTGGTCCGCGTGCACACCGCGCCGCCGGCGTCGCCGCTCAACCGCCATCGGCCGGTGTTCCACGGACAGAACGGGTCCGCGAGCTCGAACACCACATCCACCGGCGCCGCGTAGCGCCGCCCGGCGAGTGCCCGGTCCACGTCCACGAGCCGCACATACAACACGTCCTCGACCCGCGGCACCGACTGCCGGGGATCGGCGAGCAGGAACATCAGCGGGTCGTCGGTCGGCACCTCGGCGTGGATTTCGAGGGTCAGGTCGATGTCGGTCAGGAAGCGCCACACGGCGATGTAGGAGGCGAGGTCGCGGCCGTGGACCTCCCGGACCCGCACCTTGCCGTCAGGCCGCGCCGGATTGTCGAAGTCGGCCTCGACCTGGTACCGGGCGTAGCCGGCCACCTGGCCCGCGGCGTCCTCGGCGACCACGCAGCGCAGCGGGCCGGCGTCGTCCCGGGTGAACTCGTTGTCGAGCGTCGCCACGTCGCCCCAGCCCTTGCCGATGCGGGAGACCATGCCCGGACGGCCCAGCCGGACCGCGTCGAACACCGCCTGGCAGCGGTCGTACGCCTTGCGCGGGTCCAGCATCCGCATCTGGAACCCGTCGCTGCCGGGCACCGCCGACAGCCCTTCGCCGCCCCGCGGGATGGTGAGCGCGAGCGCATGCGTGCCCAGCCCGTAGCCGAAACGGCCGTAGATCGCGGGCTCGGAGGCGAACAGGGTCGCGACCGCCGCGTCGCCGCGCTCGTGCCAGCCGGTCATCTGGTGCCGCAGCAGCGCGGTCAGGATGCCGCGCCGGCGGTGGGTGGCCTTCACGGTGATCATCGTGACGCCGGCCGTCGGCACCGTGACCCCGCCGGGCACCGTCAGCTCGAAGGGGATGTCGCCCCCGGTGCCGACCAGTTCGTCGCCGTCGAACGCGGCGACCGTCCGCTCCCGGGACACCAGGCGCAGCCACAGGTCCTGCATTTCCTCCGGCGGTTCCTCGTGGAAGGCGAAGTTGAGTTGCGCGTGGAAGTCCTCGGTCTCGCCCTTGGTGATGGGACGAACCGGGTAGGCCGCAGCATTGGAGCTCATACTCCATGGCAACATCGCCGCCCCGTCTGAGCGAGCCGATTTCCGCCCGGCCCACCGACCAGGCCCACCGACCGGGCCGGCCGGCCCTGCCCTCCGGCCACCCGTACGCACCGGCGGACGAGGCAACTTAGAACCCGCACCGCGTGGGAGGCTGAACCCATGCAGGATTCCGATCCGATCCGCCTGGCCGGGCCGTGGACGCACCGCGACATCTCCGCGAACGGCGCCCGCTTCCACGTCGCCGAGATGGGCGAGGGGCCGCTGGTGCTGTTCCTGCACGGCTTCCCGGAATTCTGGTGGTCCTGGCGGCACCAGCTCCCGGCGGTCGCCGAGGCCGGCTACCGCGCCGTGGCGATGGACCTGCGCGGCTACGGCGGCAGCGACAAGACCCCGCGCGGCTACGACCCGCTGACCCTGACCATGGACGTCACCGGGGTGATCCGGGCGCTGGGCCAGTCCAACGCCACGCTCGTCGGCCACGAATGGGGCGCCTTCATCGGCTGGACCGCGGCGGTCTTCCGGCCGGCCGCGGTGAACCGCCTGGCGGTCACCGGTTCGGCCCATCCGCGCCGGCTGCGCCAGAGCCTGCTGAGCGACCCCAAGCAGATCTCCGCGGCCCGCTTCATGTGGTCCGCGCAGCGGCCGTGGGCCCCGGAGAAGGCCCTGACCCGCGACGCGGCGATGCTGGTCGAGCAGCTGCTCGCGGAGTGGGGCGCGACCGGGTGGCCGGAGCTGGACGTGGCGCAGCGCTACCGCGACGCGATGCTCGTGCCCGGCGCCGCGCACTCCTCGCTGGAGTACTACCGCTGGCTCATCAGGTCCCTGGTCCGCCCGGACGGGATGCGGTTCGCGCAGCGAATGCGCACCGAGGTGCGGGTTCCGGTGCTGCACATGCAGGGCGAACTCGACAACGCCCTGCTACCGCACGTCGCCCGCGGCTCGGGGCGCTACGTCACCGCCGCCTACCGCTGGCGGCTGCTGGAGGGCATCGGCCACTTCCCGCACGAGGAGGCGCCGATGCGTTTCACGAATGAACTGCTCGACTGGCTGAAGAGCTGACAGCCGATGGCGACAGCCAGCAATCGATAGCCGGTACTGGATCGCCGGCTGGCTAAGGCTTCGAAGCCGTCTTTATGTAGAGCAGCACCGCGCAACCGACCGCCATCACCGGCGCCAGGAACCAGGTCTCCATCTTGTTCCCGGTGCGCTGGATCAGCGGTATCCCGGTCCGCAGCGTGAACGGCCAGAACAGCCGGCAGCCGTGGTCGGTGAGGCAGTCGCCGGCCAGGTGGGTCAGGGCTCCCAGTCCTATGGCAAACGGCAGCCAGCTCGGCGCGCTGACTATCCAGCGGTCCATCAGGACCGTGCCGCCGCCGGCCAGCAGGATGCAGGGCCCGTAGGCCTCCAGCTTCTCCCCCGACGGGCACAGGTTCAGCGCGCGCACGGCCAGCACCAGCATGAAGAACACCAGGCCGAGGGTGAAGTAGCGGCCGAGGTACTTCTCACCGGCCCAGGTGCCGTAGGTGACGGCGGCGACGAACGCCAGCGAGTGCGTGGCGTGCCGGTGCCCGCCGCTGATCTTCGAAACACCCTTGCACAGGTTGTGGGTGATCGGCCCGACCGAGTGCGCGATGGTGCCGTTCGGGTGGTCGATGTCCGGCAGCAGCGCCGCCCCGGCCGTGATGAAGGTCCCGAAGAGCAGGTCCTTGGGCTGGATGTGGGCGGTCGAGCCGTGCATCGCCGGATAGGCCAGGACGCTCATCGGCAGCGCCGAGGCGGCCGCCGCCCAGGCCAGTCCGCCGCTGGTCGCGTGTGAGTGCCCGAGCATGCCCGATCCGCCCCCTGGTTGTCTGTTCCGGTTCTGGCGATGAACGTATCAGGAAGGCGCGACGGACCTCGGGGCGGCAGAAGTCTGAGATCGACTTGTCCGCCCGGGCAGCCGCGGGCCGAAGTGCCCTCGTCCGCCCGAACGGCGGCGAGGGCTCAGATCGCGCAGGCCTGGGTGTTGACCGGAGTGTCGGTGGCGGCGCCGGCCGAGGCGTCGGAGGAGACCTCCGAGGCGGTCAGCGCGTAGCCGGTGTTCTTGTCCTCCAGCGACTTGGCGAAGACCACGCCGAGCACCCGGCCGTCGCTGGACAGCAGCGGGCCGCCGGAGTTGCCCTGCTGCACCTGTGCGTAGAGCGAGAACACCTGGCGCCGGACGTTGCCGTTGGAGTAGATGTCGGCGCCGGTGGCCGTGATCTGCTCGCGGATGCGCGCGGCGTCGACGGTGAACGGGCCGTCCTCCGGGTAGCCGACCACCAGCGCGTCGTCGTTGGCCTTGCCGGACACATCGAAGTTCAGCTGCGGCGCCTTCAGGCCGGGCACGTCCAGCACGGCGATGTCCCGCTTGGGGTCGAACAGCACCACGGTCGCCGCGTACTGCCGGTTGTCGGACTGCCGCACCACCAGCGAGCGGGTGCCGCCGACCACGTGCGCGTTGGTCATCACCTTGCCCGGGGCGTAGACGAACCCGGAGCCCTCGATGTCCTTGCCGCAGGACGGCGCCTGGCCGCGGATCTTCACGATCGAGGCCCGGTCGGCGCCGACCACCGGGCTGTGCAGCAGCGCCTGGTCCGGGGCCGGGACGTTCGCCGGGTCCTCGGCCTGGAAGGGCGCGAACACCTGCGGGAAGCCGTTGCGGTTCAGGATGTTGGAGAACCCGTTGAACCACTGGTTGGCGCCCTGCGGCAGCACCTGTGTCATGCCCTTGAGGATGCTGGAGGAGCGCACCTGGTCGCTGATGGTCGGCACCGAGGACGTGAACAGCGCCAGCCCCAGGAACCAGGCCACCATCAGCACCGCGATCACCGACACCACCGAGCCGCTGACCGCGTCCACCAGCTGCGCGGGCTGCCAGGTGATGGCCTCGCGCAGCTTGGCGCCCAGCATCGAGCCGAGCACCTGCCCGACCACCGCCAGCGCCAGCACCGCGCACAGCGCGATCACCGAGGCCAGCAGACTGCTGGAGGAGCGGTCCAGGAAGGTCGGGACCAGCACGAAGCCCAGCGTCAGGCCGCCGATGAAGCCGGCGAAGGAGACCACTCCCACGACGAAACCCTGCCGATACCCGGAGACCGCGAACGCCGCCACGACGAGCAGCAGCAGGATGTCGAGGATGTCCATCTACTTATCTTCTCCCCCCGGCGCGCCGCGGTCGCGGAACGCCAGCGCCAGCACCTCCTGCGGCAGCGGTTCGAACCGCTCCCTATCCCACGGCCGCTCCCAGCCGCCGGCCCGCAGCACCCCGTCCAGGAGCGCGGCGGTGAAGCCCCAGATCAGCAAGGGCCCGGCGTCGAAGGCCGGGCTGGAGTTCCCCGAAGGGCTGCCGACCAGCATCCGGTTGGCCGGGTCGACCAGGTCCCGCACCGCGATCCGGCACACCGAGGCGACCTCCCGCGCGTCCCGTACCCGGACCGGGCTGGGGGTACGCCACCAGCCCAACACCGGGGTCACCAGGAAGTCCGAAGGGAAGACGTACTGGTCCGGCAGGATCCCGAAGACCTGCACCCCGGCCGGATCCAGATCGGTCTCCTCGTTGGCCTCGCGCAGCGCGGTGGCCACCGGCCCCTCGCCGGGATCGACCGCGCCGCCGGGGAAGGCCGGCTGCCCGGGATGGTTCCGCAGGGTCTTGGAACGCTCGACGAACAACACGTCGGGTCCGTGCACCGGGTCCTCGCCGAACAGGATCAGCACCGCGGAGCGCCGGGGCTCCCCGGCCAAGTCCGCGGGCCGCTTGAAGCGCGGGCCCAGCCCGGTCCCGCTTTCGGCGGCCCGGGCCAGCGGGAGCAACCACTCGGGCAACGAATCGGCTATCTGGATTCCCATGTCATGGGCAACGCTCACAGCGGCAGACCGCCTTCCCCCGGTTTGTACTTGAGCAAAGCGGCCGCCTTCACCGGGTCCTGCTCCCCGATCCCGCGGCTGGGGCACAGGTTGGCGATCGGGCAGGCCCCGCACGCCGGCTTCTTGGCGTGGCAGACCCGCCGGCCGTGGTAGATCAGGCGGTGCGACAGGACCGTCCAGTCCTTGCGCGGGAACAGCTCCCCGATGGCGTGCTCGACCTTGACCGGGTCCTCCAGGTCGGTCCAGCCGAACCGGCGCACCAGGCGCCCGAAGTGCGTGTCGACCGTGATGCCCGGGACGCCGAACGGCTTGCCCGTCTCCGGATCGATCGCGTTGCCGAGCACGACGTTGGCGGTCTTGCGGCCGACGCCGGGCAGGGTGACCATCTGCTCCAGCTTGCGCGGGACCCGGCCGTCGAAGTCCTCCACCAGGGCCTTGGACATGCCCAGCAGGGACTTGGCCTTGTTGTGGAAGAAGCCGGTGGTCTTGATCATCGTCTCCAGCTCCTCCGGATCCGCCTCGGCCAGGTCGGCCGGGGTCGGGTACTTCCGGAACAGCGCCGGGGTCACCTTGTTGACGCCCACGTCCGTGGACTGGGCCGACAAGATGACCGCGACCAACAGCTGGAACGGGTTCTCGGCGTCCAGCTCGGCCTTGGCGTAGGGGTAGACCTCGCCGAGCTCGCGGTAGATCCTGCGGGCGCGGCGCACCAGCGCCGTGTGGGTCTCCGGCTTCGCTGTCTTCCCGTCGGAGACATCCGCCGCGGCTCGGGTCATGGACCCCACTGTAAGCCGATGAACCTAAGAGGCGCGTGTGAACTCGCGGTCATCACCCGTCGGCGCCGACGTGAACCGGCTCAACCTGTTAAGGCTGGGGCCGACCTCGGGGCGGGGCGGCGGACGGATTCGCGCCGACACCGACGCCGATACCGCCGCCGATACCGTGTCAGACCACGGCGAGCCGGTCCACCAGTAGCTCCACTCTGCGCTCGGCCAGCTCCGGCAGCAGCCGTTGGGCCCGGGTCAGGGTGGCCAAGCCGTGCAGGGCCGCCCAGAACACCTCGGTGAACAGTCCCGGCTCGACGCCGTCCCCGGCGACCTCGCCGAGGGTTTCCAGCAGCGCGGCGAAGGCGTCCTTGAGCGGTGCCGGGGTGTCCTCGCGCGCGAAGGCCAGGCCGCCGTCGAGGTCGAACAAGGCCTCGTAGACCGCCGGATTGCGTTCGGCGAAGTCGAGGTAGGCGCGGGCCAGGGCGCTGACCCGGGCCCGCGGTCCGTCCGCGGCGGAGGTCGCGGCCCGCACCGCCTCGGCCATCTCGGTGGCGCCGTCGAGGGCGACCGCGCCGATGATCTCGCGCTTGCCGCGGAAGTGGCTGTAGAGGACGGGCTGGCTGTACTCGATGCGCTCGGCGAGGCGGCGGGTGGTGACCGCGTCCCAGCCCTGCTTCTCGGCGAGTTCGCGGGCCGTCGCCACGATGAGGCGTTCACGCTCCGCTCGTTCGCGCTGCTTGCGTTCCTGGACCGACATGACTCGATCCTAGCACCGCTAGACAATCGAGCGTCAGCAGTACTAGCGTTGCCTCATCAGCTAGCAACGCTAGAAAAGCGGGAGGCTCCCATGTTCCACGCACTCCAGATATTCACCACGGTGGCCTTCGGCGTGATGGTGGGGGTGGAGTTCGCCGTCGCCTTCATCCTCAGCCGGATCCTCGACGCGCTCCCCGGCGACAACGGCCAGATCGGCCACGCCCACGGAGGCCGGATGCTCGGCGCCCTGATGCCGTTCTGGTACATCGGCTCGCTCGTGCTCATGGTGGTCTGGGCGGCCGCGAGATGGCACCACCACGGCACCGGCCTGGTCGTCACCGCCGCCGCGCTGCTGCTGGTCAGCGTCATCATGTCGATGCTGCTGCTGGTCCCGATCAACAACCGGAACAAGACGTGGACCCCCGAGACCCGGCCCGCGGACTGGAAGGAGCAGCTGAACCGGTGGAACCGCTTCCACTACATCCGGGTCGCCGTCCTCGTCGCCGCCTTCGCGACGCTGGTCGCCGCGCTCGTCTGAGGCGGAAAACCCTTATACAACCGTCGCATCCGCGTCCATCATGAACGCATGTCCCCGACGACCTTCGCGCCGAGCACCGCAGGCCTCGCCCTGCCGGTGCCGGCTGCCGTCGTCGCGGCCTTCGCAGCGGCCTGCGCAGCCGCAACCGCGGCCGCAGCCGCAATCGCCGCCGCATTCGCCGGCGTCCGAAGCTGACCCTCCCCGCCTCCGGCGGGAACCGAACGGGGAGGGTGGCTCCCCTACCGGTTCTCCGGCCCGCGCGTCGCGGCTGACGCGCGTCCGGGCCGTCGATCAGCCGACCCCTCAGCGGGACCGCGCCGATGCCGCGCGCCCGCGTCAGCTTCAGGGATCTGAGCATGTCCAAGCAGCAGTTCACGCGCACCAAGCCGCATCTGAACATCGGCACGATGGGCCACGTCGACCACGGCAAGACCACCCTGACCGCGGCGATCACCAAGGTCCTGGCCGAGCGCTCCACCGGCGCCGGCAGTGCCAACCGCTACGTCGCCTTCGACCGGATCGACCGGGCTCCGGAGGAGATCAGTCGCGGCATCACCATCAACATCGCGCACGTCGAGTACGAGACCGACCTGCGGCACTATGCGCACGTCGACATGCCCGGCCACGCCGACTACATCAAGAACATGATCACCGGTGCGGCCCAGGTCGACGGCGCGATCCTGGTCGTCTCGGCGCAGGACGGAGCGATGCCGCAGACCCGGGAGCACATCCTGCTGGCCCGGCAGGTCGGGGTCCCGCACGTGGTCGTCGCGCTGAACAAGGCCGACCTGGTCGACGACGGGGAGCTGCTGGACCTGGTGGAGCTGGAGATCAGGGACCTGCTGACCGCACAGGGCTTCCCCGGCCAGGAGGCGGCCGTGGTCCGGGTCTCCGGGCTGCGCGCGCTGGAGGGCGACCCGCTGTGGACGCGGCGGATCCTCGACCTGCTGGCCGCGGTGGACACCACGGTCCCGGACCCGGTCCGCGACCTGGAGTCCCCGTTCCTGATGCCGGTGGAGAACGTGCTGACCATCACCGGTCGCGGCACGGTCGTCACCGGCGCGGTCGAGCGCGGCAGCCTGACCCTGGGCTCGCAGGTGGAGGTGTCCGGGTACGGCGAGGCGTTCACCGCCGTGGTCACCGGCATCGAGACCTTCGGCCGGACGATGGAGGCCGCGCAGGCCGGGGACAACGCGGCGCTGTTGCTGCGCGGGGTGCGCCGGGAGCAGATCCGGCGCGGTCAGGTCCTGGCCGCCCCGCAGAGCATCCAGCCGCACCGCCGGTTCCGCGCCGAGGTGTATGTGCTGTCCTCCGCCGAGGGCGGCCGGCACACCGGCTTCGGCGCCGGCTACCGGCCGCAGTTCCACTTCCGCACCACGGACGTGGTCGGCTCGGTGGACCTGGGGACCGGCGGCATCGCGCTGCCCGGCGACCGGGTCACGATGACCGTCGAGCTCGGCCACGGCGTCGCGATGGAGCCCGGCCTCGGGTTCGCCATCCGCGAGGGCGGCCGGACCGTCGGCGCCGGGACCGTGCTGGAGCTGGTGGACTAGGGCCGATCAGGGCCCTGTGACAGGTCGTGGCCCGATCGGGATCTCCGATCGAGCCACGACCCTCGCGCTCACCAGCTACCAGCGGACCACGAAACCGAAGTCGCCGGACCGGCGGCCGGTCAGCTTGTCCCCGGAGGAGATCCCGCCCGCCGCGATCAGCCTGGCGACCTCGGATCCCGACAGTTCCAACCCGGTCGCGATGAGCGTCGTCACCCGGAGCGGGATGCGGTGCGTGAAGTGCACGCCGACATCGAGGATGTCGGCCTTCGGCAGCTCCACGGGATCCATCTCCAGCGTCCACGCGTCGGTCCAGTCCAGCGCCATGTCGTTGCGGCGGGCCACCAGCGGATCGGTGAGCAGCCGCGCCGCGAGCGCGGGATCGTTCTCGTGGAAGCCGCTGAGCATCGCCGGATCGATGGTGCGGACGTGTGCCCGCTCCAGCACCGTCAGCTTTGTCGTCTCGCCGCACTGCGCGCACAGCGCCAGCAGCCAGATGTCGAGCAGCTTGTGGTTCGCGTTGACCCGGAACCGTCCTTGGGTCCGGAACTCCATCGAGGGGCAGGCCCGGCAGCGGCGCCGGATGGTCGGGAAGTCGGTCGGGCGGACGCGCCAGCGCGTGGCGGCGCGCACGAGGAAGGTGTTTTCGTGCACCAGGAAGGCCGATCTGCTGTGAGATCTCGTTGAGACGTCGGCACGGCACCCCGGAAAAGGGGTGCGGCGCCGGCTCGACCCACGGGTGCCCGGCAACGGGCGGTCGCAGGTCGATGACCTGCCGAAGGGCACGCGGAACTGAACCGGTAGCGTGGAAGCGCTGTGCGGTCGAGGACCCATCAGGGGGTGGCGTGCCTATCGACGCGATGAACGTCTCAGCTGGTGTACAACGGCCCGTCCTCGACGCAGCGGCCGGAATCGCCAGTGGGCGGATCCCGGATGACTGCGCGATCGTAATGCCGGCGGATCCGGCGTGGCCAGCGAATATGCTGCGGTCCATGACCAGACCCGCAGTCAGCGCACCCCTGCTGCGCTGTGCGGAGTGCGGCGGCTACGAGTACAGCGGCGCGTCGGTGTGTGACGCCTGTAGCGCCTTGGTGGACGGCATCATCGAGGACGAGTGGTCCGCGTTCCTCCAAAGCTGGCACCCCGACGAAGTCCCGGAGAGAACGCTGGCCGAGCTGGTCGTCGCCGAACCCGACCGGCACGACTGGCGGATCGTCGACGCCGCATACGACCGACTGACCTGTGACGAGTGCGGTGAGCGGCTGAGCCGCGGGCCGGTCGGGTGTTCGGCCTGCGATCTCGCGCACGGATTCCGTTACGCCGCCATCGAAACGGACCGGCCTGGTGCCCAGCCGGGCAACGAGCACGCCGTCCGGGTCAACGTCTCGGTCGTGCGGCGCCCGCGGGTCACATCAGAGGGCGAACTCCTGGCCCGCCGACTGGTTCTGCCGCTGCTGCTGATCGGCTCGCTGCCGACCACCGAGCAGGCCCAGCGTGTCAGTACTCTGATCAAGAAGGCCCCGGCGGCGGAGCGGGCCCGGCTGGCCGAACAGGCCGTGGCCGACTGGATCGACCAAGCCGTCAGCCGACCTCGACGGTCACCGTCCGGGTAGTGCCGTCGTGCGCGGTCAGCGTCACCGGGCCGAAGGTGATGATCGGGATGGCGCCGCCGTCGCCGCCCCGGTAGTAGCCGGTCGCCCGCGTGATCCGCACCGCCACCGCGACCAGTGCGCCGGCGGTGCTGGCGTCACCGTGCACCTTGGGCTCGGTCAGCGCCCGGTGGCCGTACGCCTCGCCCCACTCCCGCACCGCCCGCGCGTCCCGGCTCATCCCCGGCAGGATGCTGTCGTTCGCCCAGGCCCACAGCCACGATTCGGCCTCCGCGTTGAAGCTGCCGAGGATCTGCGCCGGAGCGGTCGCGGTCTTGTCCGGGAACCTCCACGTGATGATCCCGGTCTGCTGGTCCAGGTCCCACCGGCCGGCCGAGCCCAGACCCCAGGCCTTGGCGTGCGCCGCGCCCAGTTGCTCGATCATGTTCTCGCCCTGGAGCAGCAGGGTGTTCAGATCCGAGGTCGCCGCCAGGCCCGGATCCGGGGCGGCGCCGCGGTCGTGAGGTCCCATGCGGCGCAGTCTGCCAGGCGTCAGGCCGCGGCGGTCAGCGCGCCATCGCGATCTCCTCCTGGACCCACGACAGCTTCTCCGGATTGCGGATCACGTAGATCCCGGTGATCAACCCGTTCTCGGTCTGCATGGTCACGATCGTGTCGACCGTGTCGCCGGCCCGCATGATCACCGCCAGCCCGCCGTTGACGGAGGCTGTCTCCATCGCCACGAAGCCCGGCAGGTGGGACAGGCCCTCGGCCAGGAACCGGGACACCACGTCGGCGCCGTGGAGCGGCTGCGGCGTGGCCTGCACGACCCCGCCGCCGTCGCCGATGAAGACCACGTCCGGGGCGAGCAGATCGAACAGGCCCTGCAGGTCGCCGGTCGTCACCGCCTTCTGGAACGCCTCAGTGGCGCCGCGGGCCTCGGCCTGCGAGGTGATGCCGCGCGGCCGGCGCGCCCCGACATGGTTGCGGGCCCGGTGCGCGATCTGCCGGACCGCGGCCGGGGTCTTGTCCACCGCCTCGGCGATCTCCTCGTACTCCAGGCTGAACACCTCGCGCAGCACGAACACCGCGCGCTCAGCGGGCGTCAACGTCTCCATCACCAGCAGCATCGCCATCGAGACGCTGTCCGCCAGTTCCACGTCCTCGGCCACGTCCGGCGTGGTCAGCAGCGGCTCGGGCAGCCACGGCCCGACGTAGGACTCCTTGCGCCGCCCCAGCTTGCGCAGCTGGGTCAGGGCCTGGCGGGTGGTGATCCGCACCAGGTAGGCCCGAGGTTCCCGGACCGTGTCCAGGTCCACCGTGGTCCAGCGCAGCCAGGTCTCCTGCAACACGTCCTCGGCGTCGGCCGCCGAACCGAGCATTTCGTAGGCGACCGTGAACAGCAGGTTCCGGTGGGCGACGAAGATCTCGGTCGCGGACTGGCCCGTCGTTCGTTCAACCATGGATGGCACCTACCTGTTCGCTCACGAGTGCTTTCACACCAGACATCGCGGACCGCGCTTTTGTGACGCGCCCCCTTCAGTGATGCACGTCACACCCGCTGATCGTCACGGGCCCGGACCGGCGGGCGTCTGGTGTCCATGGAAACCCGATTCAACCTTTTCGACAGCCCGACCGCCGCCAAGCTGGCCAAACGCTTCTACGCCACCTCCCAGGTGATGGAGAAGTCGCCGCTGCCCAAGCCGCTCCAGGACCTGGTCTCGCTCCGGATCAGCCAGATCAACGGCTGCGGCTGGTGCGTGGACATCCACACCAAGGAGGCCGCGGCGGCCGGCGAGACGCCGCTGCGCCTGAACCTGGTCGCGACCTGGCGGCACAGCACGGTGTTCACCGAGACCGAGCGCGCCGCCCTGGCCCTGGCCGAGGAGGGAACCCGGATCACCGCCCCCGGCGAAGTGGTGTCCGACGCCACCTGGGACGCGGCCCGCGCGCAGTTCGACGACGACCAGCTCGGCACACTGATCTGCCTGATCGCCATGATGAACGCGACCAACCGGATGTCGCTGATCCCGAACATGCTGGGTGGTTCTTACGAGCCGGGCATTTTCGCCGCTCTGGAGTAGCGAAGGCCGTAGGTCTCACGCCTTACGAACGCGCCGCGCGCCGGACCTCGGCCAGGCGCGCGGCGAGGAAGGCCCGCTCGGGCTCGTTGTCGGTGAGCAGTAGAGCTTCCTCATACGCCGTAATGGCTTGCGGCCACTGTTTCAGCCTCCTGAGGAAGTCGGCGCGCGCCGCACTGAGATAGCGGTACGTCGCCAGAGCGGGCTCGGCAGCCAGCTCGTCGAGCGCGACGAGGCCCGCCCGCGCTCCGTCCCGCATGCCGATGGCCACCGCCCGATTGAGCTCGACGACCGGCGAGGGCCACAGACGCAGCAGGACGTCGTAGAGGGCGACGATCTCGGACCAGTCGGTGGCCTGGAAATCGGGGGCCTCCGCGTGGACGGCGGCGATCGCGGCCTGGACCGCGTAGCGGGTCGGCGGACCGCCGCGCAGCGCCTCGGTCAGCAGGTCGGCGCCCTCGGCGATCAGCGGCCGGTCCCAGCGGGAACGGTCCTGGTCCGCCAGCAGGATCGGCTGCCCGTCGTCGGCGGTACGAGTGGAGCGGCGGGCGTCGATCAGGAGCAGCAAGGCCAGCAGGCCGGCGGGTTCGGCGACCGGCAGCAGCCGGTGCAGGGTGCGGGCCAGCCCGATCGCGGAGGCGACCAGGTCTTCGCGGATCAGCGCCGCACCGACCGGGGCGTTGCTGCCGGTGGTGAAGACCAGGTGGACGACGTCACAGACCGTCGAGACCCGCTCGGGCAGGTCGGCGGCGGTCGGCACCCGGTAGGGGATGCGCGCCGTGGCGATCTTCTTCTTGGCCCGGGTGATGCGCGCGGCCATGGTGCTCTCCTGGACCAGGAACGCCCGGGCGACCTCGGCCGTCGACAGGCCGCAGACCAGGCGCAGGGTCAGGGCCACCCGGGCTTCGCGGGACAGCGCGGGATGGCAGCAGGTGAAGATCAGGCGCAGGGTGTCGTCGGCGACGGCCGGGGGTTCGGCCGCGTCCTGCGGGCCCGGGACGGTGGCGTCCTCGACCAGCAGCGGCATCGCCCGCCGCCACACCGACTCCCGGCGCAGCAGGTCGCGGGCCCGATTCCCGGCCACGGTCCGGAGCCACGCGCCGGGGTGCTCCGGGATGCCCGCCGACGGCCAGGCGCGCAGCGCTTGGGTGTAGGCGTCCTGGACGCACTCCTCGGCGATGTCGAGGTCGCGGGTCACGCGGACGGTCGCGGCCAGGACGGCGGCCCAGTGCGCGCGGTGGGCGGCCGCGACGGCAGCGCCGACGTCGGCATCAGAGGTGCCGGCGTCGGCGCTGCCGTGGGCGGTGGGCTTCTCGGATTCGGTCACCGGTCCGACCCGATCGCGGCCATCCAAGTCAGCCGTGGTGGACCAGCGGCTTGATCTCCACCCCGGAGTGGGCGTGCCGGACTTCGGCCAACTCCCGGCTCAGCGCCACGACTTCGTCCAGATCGGTGGCCTCCAGCAGGTAGAAACCGCCGAGGACTTCCTTGGTCTCCAGGAACGGGCCGTCGGTCACCGCCGGTTCGTCACCGGTGCCAGTGCCGGTGCCGCGCAGCGTGGTGGCCGTCGACGACGGTTCCAGCTGGCCCGAGGCCAGGATCCGGGAGCCGGCGCGCTTCTGGAAGGCGACGTGGCCGGCGTCGATCTCCGCCGACTCCGCCGCGGACATGGTCTCCCAGCGCTGCTCGTCGCCGTAGATGAGGAGCATGTACTTCGCCATCGGTGTTCCCTTCGTGGCGGGCCGGATTTCGACCCTCTCACTAGTTAGGGACGATCGGCATCAGCACGGATCGACAACCGCGCCCGCTCGATCGCCGCGGCGAGTGCTTCGTCTTCCGCCACCGCGATCTCGGGCACGACACCGACGCCCTCCCAGTCCGTCCCGGTGAACGGGCTCTCCGACCGGCAGTTGGGGACGGTCACCGTCACATGCTCGGTGAGCTGGTACCAATCGGTGGGGTGGGCACCGCCACGGGTGGTGGCCCCGATCAGCGTGGCGCGCTTCAGGCCCTGGAGGGTGTAGGCCAGGTCCTCGCCACCGGAGAAGGTGCGGGCGCCGGTCAGCACATAGACGGGCCGGTCGAGGTAGCGCGGGGCATCGAGGTGGCCCAGCGACCAGTACTGGCGCGTGCCCTTCACCCGGGAGTGCGAGGTGGTGAGCAGGGTGTCGGCGTCGGCTATCAGGTAGCTGCACCACAGCTGCACACCGTCGGTGGACCCGCCGATGGTGCCGCGCAGGTCCACGATGAGCGCCTTGGTACCGGCCACGAGCCGCATCGCGGCGGCGATGGTCGCGCCGCCGATCTCGGCCGTCGGGATCAAGGTGAGGTCGAGGTAGCCGATGCCGCCGTCCAGCACCTCGACCTTGCGCACGCCGTTGTTGTGCTCGCGGCACAGCGCGGCGAACATGGCCGCGCCGGCCTCCTCGTCCTCGTGCTCCAGCGGCTCGGGCTCCTGGCTCCAGATGAGCCGCAGGTGCTTGTCCCGGCAAGCATCGAAGAACACTTTGGTGATGGCCTCACAAGCGGCGGCGCCGTCGAGCCGCGCGTACTCACCGGCGTCGGCGGCGCGCCGGACCTCGGCCGCGGCGCGCGCCGCCTTCTCCGGGTCGATGTACTCCGCCTCGAACCGGGCCAACGCGGCTTCGAGGACCTTCGGGCCGAGGATCATGGCAGGTGATCATAGAGGTGTAACGGATTCAGCTCGTCAGGCGCCTGTTCTCTCAGGCATTCACGCGGGCAGCGCCCGCCGCGTGCCGACTGGACGTGCCACGCCGTACCCCCCGAACGGCGTGGCGCGTCCATTTTCGCGCGCTTGAAGTACGCACCACGAACCAGTATGTTCGTTACACGAACTACTGGGGACGGAGACAGTCATGGCCGGAAACGCGGTTCAGTACGGGATCGGCGTGTCGAACGCGGTGCGGGACGTCGAGCAGACGATGGAGATCGTCGAGGCGGCCGACCGCGCCGCCCTGGGCCACTTCTCCGTGTCCGACCACCCCTATGTGGGCCAGATGCTCGACGCCTACTCGCTGGTCGGAGTCGCCCTGGGGCGCACCCGGAGCATCAGCGGGCTGGTGAATGTCAGCAACCTGCCGACCCGCCCCGCACCGATGCTGGCCCGAGCAGTCACCTCGTTGGCCGTGCTGAGCGGCGGCCGCGTGGTGACGGGACTGGGCGCCGGCGGATCGTGGGACGACATCACGCGCCTGGGCTTTCCGCGGCTGACCGGGGGCGAAGCGGTACGCGCCTTCGAGGAGGCGTTCACCGTGATCAGGTCGCTGGCCGGCGGCGGGCCCCCGGTCACCTTCAAGGGCGAGTTCTACCACCTGGACCGCATCGAACCGGCACCGGTCAACGAGCCGCCGATCTGGACCGGCTCGGTCGGCGCGAAGTCGTTGGCCGTCACCGGCCGCCACGCCGACGGCTGGATCCCCGGCCACGCCGCCGACTGGCTCAGCTCCCGCTACCGCGAGTCGCGCCCGATCGTGGACGAGGCCGCCCTGGCCGTAAGCCGCGACCCCCGCGACATCGCCACGATCTACAACCTGCCCGGACGCATCACCCCCACGCCGCTGGCGACGACCCGCGACCAGGACGGCCGCTGGCTCGGCGGTTCGGTATCGCAGTGGGTGGAGGAGCTGAGCGGTGCCGTCTCGGAGCACGGAGCGGGCGGCTTCACCTACTTCCCTGTCGGCGACCTGCCGGTCGAGCGTTCCTCCGCGTTGTGGGCGGAGGAGGTCGTGCCTGGGGTGCGGGAAGCGTTGGGCAACTAGGGGCGCCGCGAGAACGCTCTACCAGCTTTTGGGCTGTGGGCCGTCGGCTGTCGGCTGACGGCTGACGGCTGACGGCTGACGGCTTTTGGGCTTGGGCTTCTGGGGCGTGGAGCGCTCGGCGCGGGCGAGTTCTCGACGCGGGAAGTTCGCGAGCCGGGTTGCGGTTGGTGTGTGGGTTTCAAAGCTTTTTACGGCCTTCGGTTATGGTTGTGCCGGTTCGGGGTTCGGGTCGGCGGGTGTGTTTGTCGGCTGCCGGTTTACGCGTTCACGACCCCGCCCCGCCTCAGGCCTCTTCAACTCCGGCAAGTCGAAACAAGAGCCAGATCAAGAGCCAGCAAGAGCCAGATCAATAGCAAGGTCAACAGCAAGATCAAAGTCAACGGCAAGGTCAAGAGCCCTGGTGAAGAGCCGGCGCCTCCGGCGGGGGCTCTCGGCTCCCTCGGGGAACTGGCGCTGCTCCATAGGGTGGTCCGGCTAGGGCCCTGCGGCGGCGGTTTGTGAGGTGGCTACGGTTCGTTCCCCTCGGTCGCGTCGTCAGCCCCAAGGGGTACAGCGCCGAACCCCGGGAGTAAAGTCCGCGCGCTGCGGTCAGGCGTGGAGGTGGCGGTCGCGTACAGCGCGAACTTGACTCCCGAGAACCGGCACTGTAGGCAAAGCCCTGCCGACGCGACCGAGGGGAACGAACCGAAAACCAACCGGAAGAAAAGCAACCGAAGGGCCCGTGGACGAGGCTTAAAGATGCCACTGCCGGTGAGGCTCTGGCGACGGGCCGGTGGGCAGCTGGTCGAGAACATGCCCGGGTGCGGTCGGGACCAACTGTGCCCGCAGCAGGCTTCAAGAACCGGGCCGATCCGGCGCCCGCCAACTCAGACCGCGCACCCTCGGGACTGCCGCGTTGTCAGCACCTGGACCGGCAGCCGAACTCGCCGGGCCGCCGGTACCGAACCACCAGTTTTGTACTTCTCCGGTCGGTTTTCGGTTCGTTCCCCTCGGTCGCGTCGGCAGGGCTTTGCCTACAGTGCCGGTGGCCGGGAGTCAAGTTCGCGCTATCAAAACCGCAGCTTGCAGGCTCGACCGCAAGCGCGCGGACTTTACTCCCGGACACCGGTGCTGTACCCCTTGGGGCTGACGACGCGACCGTGGGGAACGGACCGCACCACCTCACAAACCGCAGGCGCAGGGCCCTGACCCGGCCACCCTATGGAACCGCGCCAGTTCCCCGAGGGAGCCGAGAGCCCCCGCCGGAGGCGCCGGGCTCTTCATCACAGTTCTTGACCTTGATCTTGCTTGTGCTCTTGCTGTTGATCTTGCTTGGGTTCTTGATCTTGATCTAGCCCCTGGTTCAGACCTGCTGGAGATGAAGAGGCCTGAGATGCGGCGGGGTCGTGAACACGAAAACCGGCAGCCGACAAACACACCCACCGCCCCGAACCCCGAACCGGCACAACTTCTACCGAAGGCCGTAAAAAGCCTTGAAACCCACACGCCGACCGCAACCCGCCCCGCAAACCCCAGCCCAAAAATCCGAACCCCGAACACCCCTAGAGCGCCGGTTCGTCGCCGTATCCATAGCGCAGGCGCGATGAGACGTCCTCATGTGCCAGGCGGCGTAGGGCCAGAAGTATCGGCTCGACCAGGACCGTGTAGGCGACCGTTGCCTCCAGCGCCTCTTCGATCAGTTCGAACTGAGCGATCGTCGCGTATTCCGCTTCCGCCATGGGGCGGATCGCCGCCGCGTACCGGCGGAAGTCCTCTACCGGGGCGTCGTAGCCGAGGCCTACGAGGGTCGCCACGGACTGCGTGAGCATGTCGAGCGCGGGGGCCGTGTCCTGGAAGTGCCAGCCGAGCCTTCGTAGCTCGTCGAGGATCAGGCTGCGGATTTCATCCCACACAGCGCGTTCCTCAGAATCCTGCGCTGGTGCTTCCGCGTGCGGGGGCAACATGTACTGCGCGGTGCCCAGGCGCTCGTGGCGGGTGAACGCCGGGTCGTCGGCGACGGCCAGGACGTCGCGCGCCTGGGCCACCGACATCTTCCCGATCGTCAGCATCGCCCGGACGAGACGGAGACGCCGCACGTGCTCCTCGCCGTACTCGGCCCTGCGTGCGGAGACCGGCGTGCCCGGGGGGACCAGGCCCTCGCGCAAGTAGAACTTGATGCTCGGGACCGACACGCCGCTGCGTCGGCTCAGCTCCGCCAGATGCACGGTCCCTCCATTCCGGTCTCGACAGTCGTCGCGCCGCGTTCTACCCTGACCGCCAAGGATAGTTCAACTATCCTTCACCACCGCACCACCCGGCGCACGTCATGATGGGGGTCCCACGATGCCGATGCAGAACCCGATGCCCTTGCACTGGAGCCGGACCGTGCCCGGCGCGCCGAGCCAGCGCAAGCGGATGCGCGGCCGGTTCATGGCCGACAACAGCGAGCCGATCGCGGTCCTGCTGATCGGCGCCCGGATCAACAAGGGGTGGGCGGTCCACCACTGGGTCCCGGTCTTCCGCGCCATGCCGCGCATGCTCAAGGAACTGAGTAAGGACCCCGACAGCGGACTCCTCGGCTACCGCATCCTGTGGGGTCCGTGGTTCGGCCAGGTGACAGTCGTGCAGTACTGGCGGCGCGCCGGAGACATCCGCGCGTTCTCGCATGACGAGGACCGCACGCACCGCCCGGCACAGGACCGCTTCATGAGCCGCTATATGCGTTCCAACGGAGCGATCGGGATCTGGCACGAGATGCTGTCCGTTCGCGCGGGGGCGTATCAGTGCCTGTACGGGGACATGCCGCCGATGGGGATCGGCGCCGCCCGCGGCCTGGACCCGGCGACGATGCGACCGGACGGCTTCGGGTACGCGAAGGGTGAGGATCCGCTATTGGCTGGCGTGGCCGATCGCGTCGAGCCGGCCGGGACGGCCGAGACCGCTGAGACCGCCGAGACCGCCGAGACCGCCAAACAATGAACCGATCCACACCGCCGGATTTGTCGGAGTCCGCGGCTAGCGTTGAGCCCATGGCAACCTACATCTTGATCCACGGAGCATCCTCGGACTCCTGGCTCTGGCACCGCGTGGTCCCGCTGCTGCGCGCCGCGGGCCACGACGTCGTCACCCCGGACCTGCCGGCCTCCGACCCCGAGGCGGGGATCCCGCAGTACACGGACGCGGTCGTCGCGGCGCTCGGCGACCGCGCGAACGCCGACGATCTCATCGTGGTCGCGCAGTCCATGGGCAGTTTCACCGGAGCCACCCTCACCCACCGGGTCCCGGTGAAGCTCCTGGTCTTCCTCTCGGCGATGGCCCCGAAGGAAGGCGAGACGCCCGGCCAATGGTGGGAGGCCACCGGCTATTCGCAGGCCAGGCAGGAGAGCGACGCGCGCCTCGGACTGCCGGCCGACGCCGATCTGAAGGTGGTCTTCTTCCACGACGTCCCCGAGAAGATCGTGGACGAGGCCTGGGAGCGCGGCGAAGTCGGCCAGAGCGACCGGCCGTTCGGCCCGCCGCCGATGCCGGCCCTGCCGAGCGGCGTGCCGATCCGCTACCTGGTGGGCCGGGACGACCGCTTCTTCCCCCTGGACTTCCAGCGCCGGACCGTCCAGGAACGGCTGGGCTTCGCGCCGGACGAGATGGAGGGCGGCCACCTGCTCCCCCTCGCCCACCCCGAAGCGCTGGTCCAGCGACTGGAGGCCTACCGCGTCGGCGCCGAGCTCTGACCGCGAACGGTAGGTGACGCAGGTCACACCCGGACCGTCCAGCCCGCTGTCACATCGCCCCCGTTCCGATGGTCTACGTAGCGAAAGCGCACAGCGCACAAGACCAAAGGAGCACAGTCATGGAAGCCCGGTTCAACTACTACGGCACCGCCACCGGCCAGAAGTTCAGCAAGCACATCAACTCCGCGGGCCGGGCGGCCGAGGGTTCGGGCGTGCCCTCCGCCACGGTCCAGCTGGTCCTGCTGCGGGTCAGCCAGATCAACGGCTGCGGCATGTGCACCGACATGCACTACAAGGACGCCGTCCACGCCGGCGAGCAGCCCGAGCGGCTGAACCTGGTCGCAGCCTGGCGCGACGCCACGGCGTTCACCGACGCCGAGCGCGCGGCGCTGGAGCTGGCCGAGGAGGGCACCCGTATCGCCGACGCGGCGGGCGGGGTCGCCGACGAGGTGTGGGCGAACGCCGCCAAGCACTACGACGAGGAGCAGCTGGCCGGGCTGGTGTCGACGATCGCCCTCATCAACGCCTACAACCGGATGAACGTCATCACCCGGGTCCCGGCCGGGGGCTACCAGCCCGGCCAGTGGTGAGCCGCGGCGCCGGGAAGGCGGCGGATCAGCAGGTCTTGTACGCGTAGGACGAGCTGCCGGCCGGGCTCACGTCCAGATCGCGGAGCACGATCGCGATCTTCCCGGCGTAGCCCTGGCAGGCCTTGGCGAATCCGGCGTCGTCGTACTCGACGTCCACGACGTGGTCGGCGAACGTGCTCGCGTAGCCGCCGCATTCGCCGTACTTCCCGCACTGCTCGGTGACCGCGAAGTCGAAGCCGATCTGGTGCGCGCGCGGCAGGAACTCCGCGGTGTTCTTCTGCGCGATCGCCAGGCCCTTGGCATGGGCCAGCCGCGCCAGCTGGGTGGCCAGCGCGGCATCGTCGTCGGCGGTGAGCAGGCCTTGGGAGCGGGAGTAGGAGTCCAGGTTGTCCGGCTCGACGCCCTGGTACCCCTTCGCCGCGCAGCCGGCCATCCAGCCGCCGACGATCTGCGCGATCGCCGTGCGCTTGGCGTCGGTGGAGACGTCGAGCAGCTGCTCGTTCCAGTTCTGGTCGATCACCGGCGCGCCGGAGGAGGTCTTCAGCAACAGGTCCGGATGGTTGCTCTGCCACCAGTCGGTGGCGTCGGGCTGGGCCTGGAACGCGTTGAGGTAGCAGATGTTGTAGAGCCCGGACGCCGGCGAAGCCGAGCTGTCGCGGGAGACGATGCGGACACCGGCCGGCGGGGGATAGGCGCCGCCGATCTGGTAGTCCCACTTCACGCCGAGCGGGGGCGGGGTGACCGAACCGGCGGGTGCGGCGGCGGAAGGCTTGGCAGGATCCGACGTCGCGGAATCCGGATGCGAACCCGAAGAAGGAGACAGGGAAGGAGACGTAGAAGGAGACGCGGAAGTCTTCGCGGAAGTCGTCGCGGGCGAGCCGTCTCCCGCTGCCGCATCCAGCGTCGATCCGCCCCCGCTGGAACACCCGGCGGCCGCCAGAACAGCCGCCGCGACGGCGATCACGGCCCCGATCACGACCCCACGCACAACCGCACCTCCGACTCCCGACACCGCGATGCTAGCGGCTGGCCGACCGCATCAGGGGCTTGTCGCCGCCCGGTCACCGAAACCGCCTCCCACCAGCCACGCGGCCGTAGCCGACCGGTCACACACGGCACGAATGGCGCACGCCGCCGATCTGGCTGTTTGATGATCGCGTGCCCCCAGTCAACGCCTTCGCCGCCGTCTCCGCGACCGCCCCGCTCCAGCCGATCATCATCGAGCGCCGCGAGGTCGGGCCGCGCGACGTGCTGATCGACATCAAGTACACCGGCATCTGCCACTCGGACATCCACGAGGTCCGCGGCGACTGGGGCCCGTGCCCCTACCCGCTCGCGCCGGGCCACGAGATCACCGGCGTGGTGGCGGCGGTCGGCGCCGAGGTGACGCGGTTCGCGGCCGGCGACCGGGTCGGCGTCGGCTGTCTGGTCGGCTCGTGCGGGAAGTGCGACGCCTGCCTGCGCGGCCAGGAGCAGTACTGCTCGGTCAAGGCGATCTGGACCTACGGCGACACCGACGTCGACGGCACCGTCACCCAGGGCGGCTACGCCACGCAGATCGTGGTGACCGACCGCTTCGTGCTGCACGTCCCGGACGCACTCCCGCTGGACACCGCCGCGCCGCTGCTGTGCGCCGGAATCACCACCTACGCCCCGCTGCGCCGCTGGGGCGTGGGTCCGGGCAAGAAGGTCGCGGTGGTCGGCCTCGGCGGGCTCGGCCACATCGCCGTGAAGATCGCCCACGCGCTCGGCGCCGAGGTGACCGTCCTGTCCCAGACCCTGTCGAAGAAGGAAGCCGGCCTCGCGCTCGGCGCCGTCGACTACCGCGCGACCGGCGACCCGGCGACGTTCCAGGAGCTGGCGGGCGCCTTCGACCTGATCCTGAGCACGGTCAGCGCGCCGCTGCCGATGGACTCCTACCTCTCGATGCTCACCGTCGGCGGCGTGATGGTCAACGTCGGTGCCGCCCCGGAGGAGAGCGGCATGCACCTGCGGCTGCTGAACCGTCAGCGGATCCTGACCGGCTCGCTGATCGGCGGGATCGCCGAGACCCAGCAGATGCTCGACTTCTGCGGCGAGCACGGGATCGGCGCCGAGGTCGAGGTGATCGCGGCGGAGCAGATCAACGAGGCCTACGAGCGGGTGCTGGCCTCGGACGTGCGCTACCGGTTCGTCATCGACGTCGCGACGCTGGCCTGATCAGACGCCCCGGCCATCGTGATGGTTGACTAGTGTTCTAGTTAACCGCAACAATTACTCCCGTCCGCTACCGCGACGGGAGCCTTTCCATGATCTATTTTCATGTCGACCGGGCCGGCAGCGTCCCGGCCTACGCACAACTGGTGCAGCAGGTCCGCGAAGCCCTACGGCTCGGACTGCTGCATCCCGGCGACAAGCTGCCCACGGTCCGGGAGGTCGTGACCTCCTGCGCCGTCAACGCCGCGACCGTGCTCAAGGCCTACCGGGAGCTGGAGCTCTCCGGTCTGGTCGAGGCCCGGCAGGGCGCCGGCACCTACGTCTCCGGCACGCTCGGCGGCACCGTCGGCCCGGCGGTGATGGGCGAACTGCGCGGCCGCCTGACCACCTGGGTCGGCGACGCCCGGACCGCCGGCCTGGAGGACGACGACCTACGGGCCCTGATGAACTCGGTGCTCGCGGAGCCGCCGGGGGAGCTGACGGCTGAGCAGCGCGCGGCGCGGGCGGCCCAGTCCGCGGGCGCAGCCGGCCCGCAGAGCTCCGAAAGCGGAGCGCGGCCATGACCGAGGTCGCCATAGAGACCCGAAGTCTCGGGAAGCAATATCGAAAACTGTGGGCGCTGAAGGACTTCAGCGTCTCCCTGCCCGCCAACAAGGTCATCGCGCTGGTCGGCGCGAACGGCGCGGGCAAGTCGACGCTGATGTCGATCGCCGCCGGGATCCTGCCGGCCAGCCAGGGCGAGATCCACGTCAACGGCCGCGTGGTCCTGCTGTCCCAGGAGAAGCCGCTCTACCGCTCGTTCAGGGTGGCCGAGATGCTGGCCTTCGGCCGGCACCTGAACCGGACCTGGGACCAACAACGGGCCCTGACCTGGCTGAGCCGTTTCGACATCCCGCTGGACCGGCCCTGCGGCAAGCTCTCCGGCGGCCAGCAGACACAGGTCGCGATGGCCGTGGCGCTCGGCGCCCGGCCCTCGGTCCTGCTGCTCGACGAGCCGCTGGCCGACTTGGACCCGGTCGCCCGCCGCGACGTCATCGGCGAACTGCTCGCCGAGGTGGCCGAGAGCGACATGACCGTGGTGCTGTCCACCCACGTGGTGGCCGAGCTGGCCGATGTCGGCGACCACCTGCTGCTGCTCAGCCAGGGGCACAGCAGGCTCGACGGGGATGTCGAGGAACTGCTGGCCCAGCACACGCGGCTGACCGGCCCGCGCGCCGACACCCCGCCGATCGATGGCGAGGTGGTGCAGACGCAGTACACCGAGCGGCAGTCGACGTTCGTGATCCGCACTCTGCTCGGCGCGGACACCCCGGTGGCGGAACCGTGGCAGGCGCTGCCGGTGACCTTGGAGGATCTGGTACTCGCCTATCTGAAGCCGAATCGCAGTCTCGGGGAGGAGCTGTGAAGGGCCTGATCTGGCTGACCTGGCGCCAGCACCGCTGGCCGATCGTGATCAGTGCCGCGATCACCGTGATCTTCTTCGTCCTGATGGCGATCACCGCGTCCGATCTCGGGTCGATGGCCGCGAAGTGCCTGACCGAGACAGCGGAGCAGTGTCAGCGCAAGAACACCGAGGCCGTCCCCTCGCACGCCACCTACCTGATGAACTCGCTTGTCTTCCTGCCGGTGCTGGTCGCGGTGTTCTGGGGCGTCCCGTTGCTGGCCCGCGAGTTCGAACAGCGCACGCTGCCGCTGGCCTGGTCGCAGGACGTGAGCCGGGGCAAGTGGCTGGCCGGCAAGACCACCGTGATGGTCATGCTGATCGCGGCGATGGGCACGGTCCTGGCCGCCGAGTCGGAACACCTGGCATACCAGTACCACGCCTACACCTCAGAGAGCCTTTTCGAGGGCACGCAGTTCCAGGCCGGCGGCTGGCTGCCGCTCACGTTGGGACTGGCCTGGCTCGCGGTGGGCATCGCGGCCGGCGCCGCGACCCGGCGCGTGCTCGCGGCGATCGCGGTGGTCGGCGGGCTGTGGATCGTGCGCATGGTGGGGATGGTGCAGCTGCGGCCGCGGTTCATGACCGCGGTGACGGTGATGAAGCCATACCAGCTCGCCAAACGGGACCGCTCGGGCCCGCCGGTGTTCACGTTATCGAACGACATGGGCATCAACTCGGGAAGCGTCCCCTTCGTGGACGCCCACGGCGGTACACACTCACCGATGCAGGTGATGGACACCTGGTGCGGGTCCGCGGACGACATGAACGCCTGCCTGCACCAGCACGGCATCGTCGGCAATCTGGTCAAGTTCCAACCGGCCGGCCGGATGGGCACCTTCCACCTCATCGAGAACGGCATGAACCTCGGGCTGTTCGTGATCGCCCTGGCCGTCGCCTGGTGGTGCGTGCGGCACACCCGGACCACCGTCGGCTGACAGCAGCCGGCCGACGGTGGTCCGCTGACAGCAGTCGGCGCTCTGGCGAACGCCGCCCAGAGCGCCGGCTGTCTACGCTCGACCCATGCCAGTCGTCATCGCACACGTCAGCGATATCCACATCGACTCCGAACCCCGCGCCGCCGAGCGCACCCGCCGGGTCTTCGACCACCTCGACGCCCTGCCCGCCGACCTGGACCTGGTCGTGCTCACCGGGGACATCGCCGATCACGGTCTGGACGCCGAATACGCCAGTGCCCGCGAGGCCGCGGCGACCCGGCACCCGCTGCTGGTCTGCCCCGGGAACCACGACGACCGGGAGGCGTTCCGGCGCACGCTGCTCGGCGTCCCGCCCTCGACCGAGCCGGTCAACCAGGTGCACCGGACCGAGCGGTTCGTCCTCGCCCTCTGCGACTCCTCGATCCCGCGCCAGGACGACGGCTACCTGGCCGACACGACGCTGCGCTGGCTGGCCGCGGAGTTGGACGCGACCCCGGACGACGTCCCGGTCCTGATCGGCTTCCACCACCCGCCGGTCGAGCTGAACGCGCCGTTCGTCGACCGGATCCGGCAGTTCGGCGAGGACCGGCTGGCCGGCGTGGTCGGCGACCGGCCGAACGTCGTCGCCTTCCTGGCCGGGCACGCGCACACCGCGGCCGCCACCCGCTTCGCCGGGCTGCCGCTGCTGGTCGCGCCGGGGGTGGTGTCCACTATCCCGCTGCCCTGGGAAGGCGATCGGCCGGTGCACCTGGACCAGCCGCCGGCGCTGGCGTTCCACGTCGTCGACGACCGGCATCGGGTGACCACGCACTATCGCAACGTCGTGTGACCTTTAAACCGGTTGCGGACGCGGCCCCGCGATGTTGCACTGGGGCCGTCCGCATCCCCGACAGAAGAGGAACCGCGCATGCGTCGCTCGGCTTTCGTGCCCACCCAGGTCATGTCTGCCGACGCGAAGGACGCAATCACCGGTGCGGTATCTGAATTTGGGGATCCTGGCGCACGTCGACGCCGGTAAGACCTCCCTGACCGAGCGGCTGCTGCACGCCGCCGGGGTCATCGACGAGATCGGCAGCGTGGACCGGGGTACCACCCGGACCGACAGCCTGGAGCTGGAGCGCCGCCGGGGCATCACCATCAAGGCCGCCGTCACGGCGTTCCCGCTGGGCGGGACGGGCGTGAACCTGGTCGACACGCCAGGGCACCCGGACTTCATCGCCGAGGTGGAACGCACCCTCGGGGTGCTGGACGGCGTGGTGCTGGTGGTGTCCGCGGTCGAGGGCGTCCAGGCCCAGACCAGGGTCCTGATGCGGGCGATCCGGCGGCTCGGGCTGCCCACGGTGTTGTTCGTCAACAAGGTGGACCGGGCCGGGGCCGATCCGGCGCGGGTGCTCGCCGAGATCGAGGCGAGGCTGGCGCCGGCCGCGTTCCCGCTCGGCGGCGTCGCCGACGCCGGGACGCGCGCGGCGCGGTTCGTCTCCGACGTGCCGGAGCTGCGGCGGCTGAAGCTGTGGCGGAAGCTGGCCGAGGACAGTCGGCGGGGCACCGTGTTTCCGGTCTACTTCGGTTCCGCGATCACCGGCTCCGGGATCCCGGAGCTGATGGCAGGGCTCGGATACCTGTTGCCGCGCTCCACCGAAGGCGGCACCGGAAAGGCCTCGGGCCGGGTGTTCAAGGTCGAGCGGGGAGCAACCGGCGAGCGGATCGCGTATGTGCGCATGTTCACCGGAGCGCTCAAGACGCGCGACCGACTGCCCAGCGGCCGGGTCACCGGGATCTCGGTGTTGTCCGCCGAGGACGGCGCACCGGTGCCGACCGACGTCGTCAGCGCCGGGCAGATCGGTGTCGTCCGGGGTCTGGACAAGGTGCGGATCGGCGATCGGCTCGGTGCGCGCGGCGGCAGCGGATCGGAGAAGACGGCCGAGGCCTACTTCGCACCGCCGACCCTGGAAACCGTGGTCGCGGCTCGCGACAAGAATGAGCGCGGCCCGATGTTCGCCGCGCTGACGCAGCTCGCCGAGCAGGATCCGCTGATCGGCCTGCGCTACGACAAGGCCCGGTCCGAGACCTCGCTGTCGCTCTACGGCGAGGTCCAGAAGGAGGTCATCCAGACCACGCTCGCCGAGGAGTACGGCGTCGCGGTGGACTTCCACGAGACCACGCCGATCTGCGTCGAGCGGGTACTCGGCGTCGGCGAGGGCCTGGACGTGATCAAGCTCGGCGACAACCCGTTCCTGGCCACGGTCGGGCTGCGGATCGGCCCGGCGCCGATCGGTTCGGGCGTGTCGTTCGGGCTGGAGATCGAGCTCGGCTCGCTGATCCCGGCGTTCCTCACCGCGATCGAGGAGACGGTGCACACGACGCTCGGCTCGGGACTGCACGGCTGGCAGATCCCGGACGCGGCGGTGACGCTGACCCGAAGCGGCTACTGGCCGCGCCAGAGCCACAGTCACGGCACCTTCTCCAAAGCCATGTCGAGCACGGCCGGCGACTTCCGCATGCTGACGCCGCTGGTCCTGATGGAAGCCCTCGCGAAGGCCGGAACCGAGGTCTGCGAACCGATGCACCGGTTCCGTCTGGAGGCACCGAGCGCCTTGCTGAGAACGGTGCTCCCGGTCCTGGCGACGTTCCGCGCGGTGCCGGGGTCGACGACGGTGACCGGTGAGACCGCTGTATTGGAAGGACTGGTACCGGCCGCGCGGGTGCACGCACTCGGTCAGCGGATCCCCGGGCTCACCAGTGGTGAAGGCGTATTGGAATCAGCCTTCGACCACTTCGCGCCGGTCAGCGGGGGCGAGGTGCCGGAGCGGGCCCGCTGGGACGCGAACCCTTTGGATCGCAAGGAGTACCTGATGCGCGTGCAACGCGGTATGTAACAACGGGGCCTGTAGCAACGGGGCCTGTAGCAACGCGACCTGTGGCCGTGATCCGCGCCGTCGCCGCCCAACCGCGGCGGCGCGGGTAGCGTGGGGTCGTGGACCTCGACGCCTATCTCGCCCGCATCGGCTACACCGGCGACCGCACTCCGAACGCCGACACGCTCGCCGCCCTCCAGCGCGCGCACATCTACGCGATCCCGTTCGAGAACCTGGACCCGGCCCGCGGCGTCGTCCCGTCCCTGGCCCTGGACGATCTGATGGCCAAGCTGGTCCTGGACACCACCCGCGGCGGGTACTGCTACGAGCACAACACGCTCTACGCCGCCGCCCTGCGCGCCCTCGGCTTCAAGATCACACTGCTGGCCGGCCGGGTGCTGGTCGGCGCCAAGCCCGGCGACCTGCGGCCGCGCACCCACATGCTGCTGCTCGTCGAGGCACCCGAGGACTCGAACCGCTACGTCACCGACGTCGGATTCGGCAGCGAGGGCGCACTGCTCGACCCGATAGGGCTGTTCCAGCGCGAGATCGACGACCAGCCACGCCGGCATCAGTTGGGCATCACCCATGGCGAGGGCCCACTGGAGCAGCGGATCCTGCGGGCGTTCCTGGACGGTGAGTGGAAGGACCAGTACTCGTTCACGGTCGAGCCGTTCTACGCCCCGGACTTCGAGGTCATCAACTACTACATCGCCAGCAGCCCGCGCTCGCCATTCAGTTCCCGGGTCTACGTCTGCCGGACGTTCCCGGACCGGCAACTGAAGCTGGACGCCCGCACCTTCACCGTCGCCGAGGCGGACGGCACCGCTGTGAAGCGCGAACTCGCCGACGACGCCGAGGTGCGGACGGTACTGGCCGAGGAGTTCGGCATCATCGCGCCGGACCCGAAGAGCTAGCGCCCGACTAAAGCCTGAAGCCCTGAAAGGCTTACAGTCCCAGCGAGTCGGCCAGTTCAACGGCCTCATCAGCCCAGCGCGCACAGATCGCCAGACCGGCGGCGCGGGCCTCATAGCGGGCATCGGGGTCGACGGCCTCCCCGGTGCCATAAGCCCGATGGAGATCGTCCCGGGCCGCCCGCAGACACCACGGCATCATCCAGTCGTACTTCACCGCCGAAGCGCGGATGCCGAGCACGGGCAGCCGCGGATCGCCCTTCCACCCGGCCGCTCGCAGCCCTTCGAGGTAGGCCCCGGTCACCAGTTCCGGCAGGTGCTCGGCGAAGCCCGGGCGCAGCGGCCAGTCGAAGAAGCTGTCCGGGACCAGGTTCCCGGCGTCCTCGCCGACCGCGCCGTCGCCGAGGAAGGCCCAGTCCAGCAAGACCACCGAGCCGTCCGGACGCCGGATCACGTTGTTCGGCCACACGTCCAGGTGGCAGACCGTGCGCGGCAGGCGCGCCATCAGGGCGAGCAGCCGATCACGGTTCCGGTGCAACCGGACCAGGGCTTCGCGCTGCTCCGGCGGGAAGTGCTTGGCGATCAACGGGAGCGACCACGCTTCGTCGTCTTCGAGCAGCGCGAAATCGGCGGGCCGGGTGGTGCTGTAGTCCGCCAGGAATCCCCGGCTGAACCACGGCTCCGACGGCAGTCGCTCCGCTCCCTGGGCTTCGCCCAGAGCCCGGGCGACTGCCGCGATGTCTTCCATCGTCAGGTCCTCGCCGTGCGTTCCGGCCACGTCCTCGAGCAGCAGCTCGAGGTCGCCGTCCGGCAGCTCGCGGGCCTCGGCGAGCTTCGGCGCGCCCAGGCCCAGCCGTTCGGGCAGGCCGGTCATGTAGACGTCCGCTTCGCGGCGCCAGTAGTTCCAGAACCGGGGGTCGGCGGATGAGACCCACTGCGGCGGCGCGTCGGTGCGGCGATGGGTCAGGACCTTGTGGATCAGACCGTCCTCGCCGCGCCACACGCCACGGGTCACTGCGTTGTTGCGGTTGTGGGGCAACTGCAATGGTTCCTCTGACATACCGGAACCCTACTGAGACGCGGTGGTGGCCTGTGCCTTCTCATCGGCGGAGGCGAGCTTGGCGGCCAGCCGGACCTGGAGGCTGTCCAGCATGAGATCGAGCCCGTACACGAAGTTCGCCAGGCGCGCTTCGGTCGGGTCCTTCTCGAGCTCTTGGAGGTAGATCTCCGCCAGCCCGGCATCGGCGGCGTCCGCCGCCATCCGCGGACCCATGTTCTGGTACCACTCCTGCTCGGTCATCCCCTGCCGGCGCAGGGCCGTCAGCCACCCGGCCTCGGCGGACGTGATGCCGACGACGAACGACGACACCGAACTCATCGCCCGGACCGCCTCCTCGGTGTCGAAGCCGGCCGTGGTCAGGATGGCCAGGCCCCGCTGGGTGACCGAGACGACGTTCGGGCCCAGGTAGTTGAGCCCCACCTGGCCCAGCACCTGCATCACCCACATGTGCCGCAGCCCGGCCTGGCGCAGGCTGTGCGCGGTGACGTGCATCGCCAGGCGCCAGCCGGCCGGGTCGGTGAGCTCGGGCACCTCCAGTTCGCCGTAGACCTCGTCGACCACCAGCTCGATCAGCTCGTCCTTACTCGCCACATGCCGGTACAGCGAGGTCGCGCCGGCGCCGAGCCGCTGGCCCAGGGCGCGCATGCTCAGTGCCTCGATGCCCTCCTCGTCCAGCAGCGCGATCGTCTCGGCGATGATGCGCTCCCGGCTCAGCTGCTCCTTCTGGCGGCGCTGCGGCCGGGTCCAGACCGAGGTCAGGGGCAGGGCGGGGGAAACCGGGCCGGCGTCGTCGGTGTCATCGCTGTCGATATTCACGGGCGTTCCTCGTCTCAGGACGGCAAGGGTGTCACTTCACGTCATCAACGATAGCCCAAAAGTGCGCACGCTGTTCGCTGTTGCGCACAGCGTGCGCAGAGGCGTACGGTGTTCTCATCGACGCGCACACTGTGCGCAGATGCGAACGGCGTGCGCGGCCGGACAGACCGGTCCGCGTCATGGAGGAGGGGACATGTCAGAGAACACGGAGGCGCCCGCGATGGGGACCAGTACCGAGGCCGGCCCGGTGGGGGGTCGCCGGCGCTGGCTCATCCTGATCGTGCTGTGCCTGGCCACGCTGGTGCTGGTGGTCGACAACATGGTCCTGACCGTCGCGGTGCCGGCGCTGACCGAGTCGCTGCACGCCAGCGCGCAGAACATCCAGTGGGTGCTCGACTCCTACATCCTGGTGTTCGCCGGGCTGCTGTTGACCACCGGTAGCCTTTCCGACCGGTTCGGACGGCGAAGGGTCCTGATCATCGGACTGGCCGTCTTCGGCGTCGCCTCGGCGGTGGCGACGCTGGCCAACAATCCGGGCGAGCTGATCGCCGCCCGCGTCGCGATGGGCATCGGCGGCGCGCTGCTGATGCCGAGCACGCTGTCCATCCTGATCACCGTCTTCACCGACGAGGCCGAGCGGCGCAAGGCGATGGCCGCGTGGACCGTGGTGGCGATGGTCGGCCTGGTCGGCGGGCCGGTGCTGGGCGGCGTGATGATCAGCCACTTCTGGTGGGGCTCGGTCTTCCTGCTGAACATCCCGATCGCGGCCCTGGCCATCATCTCGGCCGTGGTGCTGATGCCGGAGAGCAAGGGCCCGTGGCGCAAGCCCGACCCGCTCGGCACGGTGCTCTCGATCATCGGCCTGACCTCCGCGGTCTGGGTGATCATCGAGCTCCCGAAGGGCTTCGCCCGGCCCAGCACGCTGATCGCGCTGGCGATCGCGGTGGTCGCGCTGGTCTCCTTCGGCGTCTGGGAGACCCGGATCGCCGAGCCGATGGTGCCGCTCCAGCTGTTCAAGCAGCGCAACTTCTCCGGCGGCTCGTTCTCGCTGACCCTGGTGCAGATCGGCAACGGCGGCCTGCTGCTGGTGATGACGCAGTACCTGCAATTCGTGCTCGGCTACTCGGCGCTGAAAGCCTCGCTGTGCTTCATCCCGCTGGCCGTCGCGGCGCTGATCTTCAACACCCTGGGCGCCGGCCTGGGCATGAAGTTCGGCAACCGGCCGCTGATGGTCGTCGGCCTGCTGATCTGCGCGGTGGCCTTCGGGATCCTGGCCAACCTGGGCATCGACGACGGTCTGACCAAGCTGTTCGTCGGGCTCTTCCTGCTCGGCGCCGGCTCCGGACTGGCGATGCCGGCGGCGATCACCGCGATCATGGGGGCGGTCCCGCCGGAACACGCCGGCGTCAGCTCCGCCCTGAACGACACGGTGCAGCAGACCGGCGCGGCGCTGGGCGTGGCGATCATGGGCACGGTGGTGGCCAGCCGGTTCACCGCCGGGATGCCGGCCAGCGTCCAGGGCACCGCGCGCAAGTCGCTGGGCCAGGCCGTCTCGACCGGCAACGCGCAGGTTATCGACGCGGCCCGGCACGCCTTCACCCACGCGGCGTCCATCGCCTACATCGCCGGCGCGGTCGGCGTGGTCGCCGCGGCCGTCGTGTCCTTCGTGGTGCTGCGCGACGTCAAGACGCCGGTCACCCCGGGCGACGGCGAGGACGACAACGTCGGCGACGGCTCGCTGGTCGCCGCGCAGGCCTGAGGCACAGGCCCCTGATCCGACCTATCCGTACTGATCCGCACCGATCCACGGGAACGCGAGTCCCGGCCCAACCGCCAGGTGGGCCGGGACTCGCCTTTGTCCTGGAACCGCTGCTCACCAGGGTTAACCCGGTGTCGGCCGCCGACACCGCCCCGCGCGCGACTGTGGGGATGTGAGCCATATCACAGCGCGGAGTAAGAGCCCATTGTTCCCTGCATGACGGAATCCCCCACCAGCACACCCCCCGCCTCCGAAAGCGCCGGCGACTCCGTCTGGAGAGTCGTCGGCGCCTCGATGGTCGGCACCACGCTCGAGTGGTACGACTTCTTCCTCTACGGCACCGCGGCGGCCGTGGTCTTCCCGAAGGTCTTCTTCGTCAAGAGCGATCCGCTGACGGCGACCCTGCTGTCCTTCCTCACCTACGCCCTCGGCTTCGCCGCCCGGCCGGTCGGCGGTGTGGTGTTCGGCCACATCGGCGACCGGGTCGGCCGCAAGAAGACGCTGATGGTCAGCCTGGTCATCATGGGGATCGCCACCACCGGCATGGCGTTCGTCCCCGGCTACACGTCCATCGGGGCCTGGGCCCCGGTCCTGCTCACCACGCTGCGCATGGTCCAGGGCTTCGCGCTCGGCGGCGAGTGGGGCGGCTCGGTGCTGATCGTCGCCGAGCGGGACAAGACCCGGCGCGGCTTCTGGGCCTCCTGGCCGCAGGCCGGCGCGCCGCTGGGGCTGGTGCTCGGGACCGGCGTGCTGATCCTGCTGTCGCAGAACATGAGCGACAAGTCGTTCCTGGACTGGGGCTGGCGCGTGTCCTTCGGGCTGTCGGCGGTCCTGCTGGTGGTCGGCGTGTAGGTGCGCAAGTCCCTCAACGAGACCGAGGCGTTCCGGGCCGCGCAGGCGAAGAAGGACAGCGCGCCGCCGAAGCTGCCGGTCCTGGAGGTGTTCCGCACCTCGTGGCGCGAGGTCCTGATCGCCTTCGGCACCCGCATGGCCGAGAACATCTCCTTCTATCTGATCGCCACCTTCTCGGTCACCTGGATCACCGAGCACTTGAAGCTCTCGAAGTCGTTCGGGCTGGACGCGGTGATGGTCGGCGCGGCGATCGAGACCGTACTGATCCCGGTGTTCGGCGCGCTGTCCGACCGGATCGGGCGGCGGCCGGTGTATCTGGTCGGCGCGATCGGGATCGGGATCTGGACCCCGATCTTCTTCGCGCTCGTCGATCAGAAGTCGTATCCGCTGGCGGTGCTGGCGATCACGGTCGCCCTGGCCTTCCACGGCCTGATGTACGGCCCGCAGGCCGCCTTCTTCGCCGAGATGTTCCCGACCGGCGTCCGCTACTCCGGCGCCTCGATCGGCTACCAGGTGGCCTCGATCGCGGCCGGCGCCCCGGCGCCGCTGATCGCCGTGGCGATCCTGGAGCACAACGGCGGCAAGACAGTCTGGTGGCTCACGCTGTACATGGGGCTGGCCTCGGTGCTGACCATCGTGGCGCTGTACTTCGCGCGCGAGACCCGGTCGGTCTCGATGGCCGGCCAGACCACGGCCGAGACGGCCGAGGAACTCCACGACGCCGTGCGTTAGGGCCCCGGTCACGCTCGGTGAAGCGGCGGATTCCAAGGGCGTCGTTCGCCGAGCCGGCCCAGGGAAAGGGCGGCTCGGCGAATTTCTGCTACATCGTGTAACAGATTGCCGACAACCCGGGTCCCGGCCGCCGGCTTCTGGGATGATCGACGGCCATGACGACTGAACTGACCGGGCGGCGCGCGGACGGATCAGCGCGCCGGGGTTCGGCACCGACCGCCGCGCTGAGCAAGGTCCCCGAGGTCACGCTGATCTTCTGGGTCACCAAGATCCTCACCACCGGGATGGGCGAGACCACCTCGGACTTCCTGAACCAGAAGTGGGACCCGAAGATCATGGTCTCGCTGTCCGGGCTGGTGCTGGCCGGGGTGATCTGGGTGCAGTTCAAGGCCCCGCGCTACTCGGCCTGGATCTACTGGGCCGCGGTCGTCATGGTCAGCGTGTTCGGCACGATGTGCGCCGACGTGCTGCACGTCGCCTTCGGCGTCCCCTACGCGGTCTCCACGGCGTTCTTCGCCGTCGCGCTCGCCGCGATCTTCGTTCTCTGGTACCGGATCGAGGGGACGCTGTCGATCCACAGCATCACCACCCCGCGCCGCGAGCTGTTCTACTGGCTGACCGTCGTCACCACGTTCGCGCTCGGCACCGCGGTCGGCGACCTGACCGCCACCACCCTGAAGCTCGGATACTTCTCCTCCGGGGTGATGTTCGCCGTGCTGTTCGCGGTGCCCGCGGTGGCCTACAAGCTCGGGCTGAACGGGATCGTCGCGTTCTGGTTCGCCTACGTCGCGACCCGGCCGTTCGGCGCCTCGTTCGCCGACTGGATGGGCGTGTCGGTCAAGCGCGGCGGTCTGGCGTGGGGGACCGGGCCGGTCAGCCTGGTGCTGCTGGGGATCATCGTGGTGCTGGTGGCGGTCCTGGCCGTGACGAAGATGGACGTCGGCAAGCGGGACTGACCGCGAAAGCGCCCGCGAGCGCGATCGCGAGACCGGCCCCAGGCCGACCCCCTACCCCGGTACTACCCGGAGCTTGGCTCCCCGGTGTGACGTGCGACGGCGGTGGTGAACCTACTGTCGTCAGCGTCGGATCTTCCACCCATGGCCGGGGACAGGAGAACAATGACCTCCGTGACGGAGGCTCCGCGGACCGCGCGCGGCGGCGCGGACGGGCTCGGGTTCAACCGCAGGGAACTGCTGACGGTGGCGGCCGTGGTCGCCGGCCTGGTCGTCTACGGGCACGCCGATCTGCACCAGCGCTTCGACCAGGCGCACGCGGTGTGGCGGGCCGGCGCCGAGGACGCGTTCGCGTGGCTGTTCGCCATCATCCGCGCGCTGCCGATCCTGTGGTGCCGGCGGTTGCCGCACACCGCGTTCGCCGCCACCCTCGCGGCCTGTGCGCTCGCCGGGGCGGCCCTGGCCTCGGTCGTGGGGATGCCGCTGCCCTGGTCCGTCTGGCCGTGGTCGCCGTCCAGCCAGCTGTGCGTGCTGGCCGCGCTGGTGGTCGCGGGCCTGGAGGTCGGGCGGCGCCGGACGATCGAGCTGGCCGGGGCGTACTTCCTGATGACGCTGTTCCTGGAAGCCGTCCGCCCGGGTTACGGCCTGGGGCCCAGCCTCGGAGCCGTCGTGGCCGGCTCGGCCCTGGCGATCGGCGGCCTGGAACTGCTGCGCGACCGGCGCGACGCCCGGCAGGCGCTGGCGGTGCAGGAGGAGCTGACCGAGACCGAGCGCACCCGCCGCACGCTGCTGGAGGAGCGGGCCCGCATAGGTCGCGAGCTGCACGATGTGGTGGCGCACCACATGTCGCTGATCGCGGTGCAGGCCGAGACCGCACCGTTCCGGATCACGGGGCAGAGCGCTGAGACCGAGGCGGAGTTCCGCTCGATCAGCGCGGTCTCCCGCGAGGCGTTGAACGACATGCGGAAGATCCTCGGCCTGCTGCGGGTCGGCGCCACGCAGGCCGAGACCGCGCCGCAGCCGCGGTTGGCCGACGTCCCCGCGCTGGTCGAGGAGGCCGGGGCCGGACTGGACGTGTCCGGCGGCCTGGAGGACGTCGCGCCGCTGATCGGGGTCACGGCGTATCGGGTGGTGCAGGAGTCGCTGTCGAACGCCCGGCGGCACGCCGGCGGGGCCGAGGTCTCGGTCCGGATCGCGCGCACCGATGAGGAGGTGCGGATCGAGGTGCGGAACGGGCCGCCGGCGGGGGACTCTCAGCAGGCCGCGGACGAGACCCAAACCGACGAAGTTCCCGAGGAAGATTCCGAGGCCGATCAGAAGGCTGATCGGCCGACTCCCCAGAAGACCGATCAGGCCGACCAGACCGACCAGACCGACGGCCAAGGCATCACCGGGATGCGCGAACGCGTCGTCCTGGTGCACGGTGAGCTCGAGACCGGACCGACCGCGAACGGCGGCTTCGCCGTCACCGCCACCCTGCCGCTGGAGAGCGAAGCGTGAGCATACGAGTCCTGATCGCCGACGACCAGGCGATGGTCCGGGCCGGCTTCGGCGCGCTGCTCGCCTCCCAGCCCGACATCGAGGTGGTCGGCGACGCCGCCGACGGGGCCCAGGCGGTCGCCGAGGTGGCCGAGCACGAGCCGGACGTGGTGCTGATGGACGTGCGGATGCCGGTCATGGACGGGCTGGAGGCGGTACGGCGGATCCTGGCCGACGGCCCGGACCGGCCCCGGGTGCTGATGCTGACCACGTTCGACCTGGACGACTACGTCTACGCCGCGCTGCGGGCCGGGGCCAGCGGCTTCCTGCTCAAGGACGCGCCGGCCGCGGAACTGATCCACGCGGTGCGGGTGGTGGCGGCCGGCGACGCGCTGCTGGCACCGTCGGTGACCCGGCGGTTGATCGCCGACTTCGCGTCGCGCCGACCCGTCGAACAGCGGAACCCGGCCGCGGTCTCGGCCCTGACGCCGCGCGAGCTCGACGTCCTGCGGCTGATCGCCCGCGGCCTGTCGAACCAGGAGATCGCCGCCGATCTGGTCCTGGCCGAGCAGACGGTGAAGACCCACGTCTCGCGGATCCTCACCAAGACCGGGCTGCGGGACCGGGCCCAGGCTGTGGTGCTGGCCTACGAATCGGGTCTGGTGACGGCGAACAGCCGATGAGCCCCGTGGCTCACCGGCTGTTGCTGCACACCACGCTCAGTCCTGCGCGCCGCCGGACAGCTCCCACGGCCGCGCGGTGGCCCCGAGCCGGTTCCACAGGTTGATGATCCCGATGTGCCAGACCAGCTCGGCCAGTTCCTTCTCCTCGAAGTGCGCCGCGGCCTCGTTCCACACCGCGTCGGACACCTCGCTGTCGGCCAGCCGGGTCACGGCCTCGGTCAGGGCCAGCGCCGCGCGCTCGCGGGCGGTGAAGTAGGGGGCCTCGCGCCAGACCGCGACCAGGTTCAGCCGGCGCCAGGTGTCGCCGCCGGCGGCCGCGTCGCGGGAGTGCATGTCGACGCAGTAGACGCAGCCGTTGATCTGCGAGGCCCGCAGCTTCACCATCTCGCGCAGCGGCTTCTCGATGCCCGACTCGCCGGCGGCCCGCTCCAGGCCGTTCATCGCCTTCGCGATCCCCGGCGCGAGGTCGTCGACGGCGAGACGGACGGCGGGCTTCACGTATTCGGTGGGCTGCGTTGCTTCGTTGACTGCTGTGTTCGTTGTCATGACTATGACGGTACGCGGGTTGTGGACCGTTGTTAGGATCCAATCTGATGGCTGAATACTGGTCCACTTTGGACGTCGATCTGCACCTGTCGGTCGACCCGGCCTCCGGCCGCCGGGTCGGTCTGGAGCATGCGCTGCGCGAGGCGATCCGGGACGGCCGGCTGGCCGCCGGGACCCGGCTGCCCTCGACCCGGACGCTGGCGGTCGAGCTCGGGCTGGCCCGCGGGACGGTGTCCGCGGCGTATGACCAGCTGGTCGCCGAGGGACAGCTGGTCGCGGTGCGGGGGTCGGGGACGCGGGTGGCGCAGGCCGCGGCCGGAGCCGGAGCCGGAGCCGTCGAACGTGGCTCGCCACGCGCGGCGCCCGCGACCACCCCCGCGCATCCGACTGCTCCGGCCCTGTCGACCACACCGCTCGGGTCGGGCGGGGAATCGGTGAGCCGGCCTGGTGGCGCCCCGGCCAGGCCCTTCGCCCTGTCACTGCGGCCAGGCACCCCCGACCTGTCGCACTTCCCACGCGCCGCCTGGCTGCGGGCCGGCCGACGCGCGCTCAACGCCGCCCCGAACGACGTCTTCGGCTACGGCGATCCGCGCGGCCGGGTCGAGCTGCGTCGGGCGCTGGCCGAGTACCTGGGCCGGGCCCGAGGCGTGCTCGCCGACCCCGAGCGCATCGTCATCGTCTCCGGCGCGGTGCAGGGCCTGGCGCTGCTGGGGCAGGTGCTCGGCGGCGTGGTGGCGATGGAGGACCCGTACATTCCGCTGTTCCACGGCGTGGTGCGCTCGAACGGCGCGCAGGTGCTCCCGCTGCCGGTCGACGACGACGGCGCCCGCGTCGACCTGCTGTCCGGGCGCCGGTACCGGGACGTCGGCGCGGCGATCGTGACCCCGAGCCACCAGTACCCGATCGGCTCGACCCTGCACCCGGCGCGCCGCCAGGCCCTGGTGGAGTGGGCCCGCGACGGTCGGCGCCTGATCGTCGAGGACGACTACGACGGCGAGTTCCGCTACGACCGGCAGCCGGTCGGCGCGGTGCAGGGCATGGCGCCGGAGCGCACCGTCTACCTGGGCACGGCCTCGAAGACCCTCGGCCCCGGGATCCGGCTGGCCTGGATGGTGCTGCCGGAGCACCTGATCGGCCCGGTCACCGAGGCCAAGCTGCACGCCGACCACCAGTCCGAGGCGCTGGGCCAGGTGACGCTCGCGGAGTTCATCACCTCCCACGACTACGACCGGCACATCCGGGCCGCGCGCCTGCGCTACCGCCGACGCCGCGACCTGCTGGCCGAGCGGCTGCACACCCGGGCCGGGCGGCCGGCGGCCGGCTTCGCGCTCGGCGGCATCGCGGCCGGGCTGCACGCTCTGGTCCGACTTGAGCCGGCCGGGATGAGTGAGGAGGAAGTCCTGCGGCGCGCCGCGGAGTTCGATCTCGAGCTCGAAGGACTCGGCGGACTGTGGCACACGCCGAACACTTTTGCGAGCTCCGCCCCACGTCCGCAGGGCATCGTGGTCGGTTTCGGCTCCCCCACCGAGGCCGCCTACCCGCGGGCCCTGGACGCGTTGGTACGGACGCTTTCGTGGAGATGACTACTCATACGGTCTAATGGACATCGCACAATAGCCGGACCCGGCGTGCTGCGCAGGCGCTCCCTGCGTCACACTGGTCTCGGAACAGCACTGCCTTTTAAGAGGAGATATCCGTGGACGACGTACTGCGCCGTACGCCCCTCTTCGCCACGCTCGACGTGGACGCGGCGGCGTCGCTGCGCGCCTCCATGAACGAGATCGAGCTGGCCCGAGGTGAGCTCCTGTTCCACGAGGGCGACCCCGGGGACTCGCTGTACGTGGTCCTGCGCGGGAAGATCAAGCTCGGCCGCACCAGCGGCGACGGGCGGGAGAACCTGGTCGCGGTCCTGGGCCCGGGCGAGATGTTCGGCGAACTGTCCCTGTTCGACCCCGGCCCCCGCTCCGCCGGCGCCACCGCCCTGGTGGACTCCACCCTGCTGGGCCTGAGCTCGGACGAACTGACCCCCTGGCTGGCCACCCGCCCCGACGTGGCCCGCGCCCTGCTGCGCGCGATCGCCCGGCGCCTGCGCCGCACCAACGACTCGATGTCCGATCTGGTGTTCTCAGACGTCCCCGGGCGCGTGGCCAAGGCGCTGCTGGACCTGTCCGCGCGCTTCGGCACCCCGGCCGAGGACGGCATCCACGTCGCCCACGACATGACCCAGGAGGAGCTGGCCCAGCTGGTCGGCGCCTCCCGCGAGACGGTGAACAAGGCCCTGGCCGACTTCGCCGGCCGGGGCTGGCTGCGGCTTGAGGCACGGGCCGTGGTGCTGACGAATGTGGAGCGGCTGAGCCAGCGATCACGGTAGGACCCGCGTTGGTTTTGTTGGTTGGCCCAATCCGGCCCGGCCGCCGTGGGGTGGGCCGGGCCGAATACCGCCGGATCGGCGGACCTGAGCCGGTGCTTAGGGAACCTGAGCCGGTGCTCAGGGAACCTGAGCCGGTGGCTCAGCCGGCCAGCAGATCCCCGGCCAGCCGCAGCCCGTCCAGATCGTGGATGTCCCCGGACTGAGCCGGAATCTCGGCCACGGCGACCCCCGGCTGCGAGGCCGTGAACCGCTCGGCCAGCCGCCGCTCGCGGGCGGCCAGCCGGACCCGCTCGGCATGCAGCCGCAGCAGGCCGGCGGCCAGGCGCGGGTCGGCGGAGTCGGCGTCCAGTTCCTCGGCCGCGGCCAGGGCCTTCTCGGCCGACAGCTCCGGAACGGTGACCGGGTGGACCCGGTTCAGGATCAGACCGGCCAGCGGCATGTTCTCGGCGGCCAGGCGCTCGGTGAAGTAGGCGGCCTCGCGCAGGGCGTCCGGTTCGGGGGCGGCGACCACCAGGAAGGCCGTGCCCTCGGCTTGGAGGAGCTGGTAGGTCTCCTCGGCGCGCTGGCGGAAGCCGCCGAACATCGATTCCAGGGCGCCGACGAAGGTCTGAACGTCGTGCAGGAGCCCTGAGCCGAGCAACTTGTTCAAGGCCATGGTGGCGATGGAGAAGCCCGAGGCCAACACCTTCAGGGCGAAGCCGCCGCCGGCCTTGGCCGGGGCCATCAGCACCTTGATCAGCTTGCCGTCCAGGAAGCTGCCCAGGCGGTTGGGGGCGTCCAGGAAGTCCAGGGCGGAGCGGCTGGGCGGGGTGTCGACGATGATCAGGTCCCAGCTGCCGGTCTCCTCGCCCGTGCGGCGCAGCTGGCCCAGCTTCTCCATCGCCATGTACTCCTGCGTGCCGGAGAAGCCCGCGGACAGCGACTGGTAGAAGGGGTTCTGGAGGATCTGCTCGATACGCTCTGGATCAGCGTGGTTCTCGACGATCTCGTCGAAGGTCCGCTGCATGTCGAGCATCATCGCGAACAGCCGCCCGGCGCCCTGGACGCCCTCGACCTCGCGCGGGTTGTTGTCGAGCTCGGTCAGGCCGAGCGACTGCGCCAGCCGGCGGGCCGGGTCGATGGTCAGCACCACGACGTCGCGGCCCTGTTCGGCGGCCCGCAGGGCCAGGGCCGCGGCGACGGTGGTCTTGCCGACGCCGCCGGAGCCGCAGCACACGATGATCGAGGTCGCCGGATCGGTCAGCAGGCCGTCCACGTCCAGCCGTTTCGGGGTCCCGCTCACGCCGCCTCCCCGATCGCCGCCGCCGCGGACAGCGCCGCGGCCAGCTCGTAGAGTCCTCCGAGATCGATGCCGCCGCCGATCTGCGGCAGCTCGACCACCGGCTGCCCGGCCCCGTCCAGCGCGCGCCGCTCGACCTCTTCCAAGGTGAGCCGTTCGGCGTGCTCGCGGCCCAGCACCGCCAGCGCGTGGGTCTCGTCGGTATCGATGCCGTAGGGCCGCAGCAGCGCCGCGACCCGCTTCTCGGCCGCCGTGCTGACCGCCGCACGCTTGCCGATGGTCAGGTGCGCGGTGCGGACCATGTTGACCAGGATCGCGCCCACCGGCAGACCGGCGGCCCGCAGCTCCTCGACGCCGTCCAGCGTCTCCTGCACCGGCATGTCCTCCAGCACGGTGGTCAGGTGGACCGCGGTCTGCGGCGAGGTCAGCACCCGCATCACCGCCTCGGCCTGGTTCTTCACCGGGCCGACCCGGGCGAGCCCGGCGACCTCGGTGTTCACGTTCAGGAACCGGGTGATCCGGCCGGTCGGCGGGGCGTCCATCACCACGGCGTCGTAGGCGAAGGCGGCCCCGGGCCGGTCGGCCGCGGTGCGCCGGACCGCCTCGCAGGCCTTGCCGGTGAGCAGCACGTCCCGCATGCCCGGGGCGACGGTGGTCGCGAAGTCGATGGCCCCGAACCTCTTCAGCGCCTTCCCGGCCCGGCCCAGTTTGTAGAACATGTCCAGGTACTCGAGCAGCGCCTGCTCGGGATCGATGGCCAGGGCGAACACCTCGCCGCCGCCCGGCGCGATCGCGATACTGCGCTCCTCGTACGGCAGCGGCGCGGTGTCGAAGAGCTGCGCGATCCCCTGCCGGCCCTCGACCTCCACCAGCAGCACCCGGCCCCCGCCCTCGGCCAGCGCCAGGGCCAGCGCCGCGGCCGCCGTGGTCTTCCCGGTACCGCCTTTTCCGGTGACGATGTGCAGGCGGCACTCCGGCGGCCAGGGTCGGCTCATGGCCCCAGCCTAACCATGCGGCGCACACTCCTGGGACGGTCTACCCCTGGCGCTAGTGTGGGCGGGCGTTGTATGGCTGATGCTTATCAGGGAACTTGGCCGAGGGGGGCCCACAGATGAGCGACGACGTCGACACCGAGCAACTGGCGCCACCGGAGCGGGTGATCGCAGAGCGTTATGTTCTGCGCACGGAGCTCGGCCGGGGCGGCATGGGCGTGGTGTGGCGGGCCGAGGACCGGGTCATCGCCCGGCCGGTGGCGGTGAAGGAGATGCGGCTCGCGGACGGGGTCACCACCTCTGAGCGGGCCGAATTCGAACAGCGCATCCTGCGCGAGGCCCGCACCGCCGGCCGGCTGAACGACCCGTCCGTGGTGACCGTCTACGACGTGGTCCACGACAACGGCTCCGTGTTCATCGTCATGGAGCTGGTCGAGGCGCCGACCCTGGCCCAGCTGGTCCGCCGCTCGGGCCCGCTGTCCCCGCGCGCCGTGGCCGACATCGGCCGCCAGGTGCTCTCCGCGCTGGAGGCCGCGCACGGCGCCGGGATCGTGCACCGCGACGTGAAGCCGTCGAACATCATGGTCGGCCAGAACGGCCGGGCCAAGCTCACCGACTTCGGCATCGCCCAGGCCGTGGACGATCCGACGCTCACCAAGACCGGCGCGGTCATCGGCTCCCCGGCCTACCTGGCCCCGGAGCGGCTGTCCGGCCAGGAGGCCAGCGCGGCCTCGGACCTGTGGTCGCTCGGCGCGGTGCTGTACTTCGCGATCGAGGGCAAGCCCGCGTTCGAGCGCGACACCACGGCCGCGACGTTCGGCGCGGTGCTGAACGAGGTGCCCTACCTGACGAACGTGCAGGGCCCGCTGGCCGCCGCGATCTCCGGGATGCTGGCCATCTCGCCGGCGGGTCGGCTGACCGCGCCGCAGGTGCGGACCCTGCTAGACGCCGCGGCCGCGGACAGCACCAAGGCCATGCCGCAGGGCACGATGGTCATGCCGGCCGACGGGACACCCACGGCGACGATGAGCATCGGCGGACCGCCGCCGGAGAACGGGGCGGCGGCGGGCATAGCCGTGACTCCTGCGGCGAAGCGGTCCTGGGCCAGGATCGCCGGGACGTTCGCGGCGGCGGTGCTGGTCACCGCGGCGGTCGCGGGCTTCGCCGGGTACGGCACGGGATCGAGTTCGGGCAAGAAGCAGGCGCAGAAGGCCGAAGCTCAACCCTCTGACGCAGTGAAGGTGTACACACTCGGCGGGCCGGGCGCCGATTTCCCGAGCCTGCAGATCACCAGCACCAACACTTGCATGAGCGGCCCGCCGTTCATGCCCGGCACCCCGACGTACCAGAACGGCGACTGCACGAAGTCGCACGACTTGGAGCTCTACTTCCAGACCGACCTCATCAGCTCCACGTTCGACTATGTCTCGGGCTCGACCGACAGCCCCAAAGTCCCCTATCCCGGGGTGGCCGAGCTGACCAGCCTGGCACGGCAGCTGTGCTGGTCCGACCGGGCGATGACGCAGTCGTGGACCGCCCCCAAGAACAGCGAGTACACCTATTACGCGCTCATCCCCAGCCAGAACCTGTGGGACGGCAAGAACCTGCCCAGCGACTGGACCCCCGACGACCAGGTCTCCTGCCTGATGACGAACGCCACGGGCCAGCAGCTCCCCGCCGATATGAGCCAGTAGCGGGTCTCTACTCCGGCGCCCCTTAGGCTTGCCCCATGACCAAGTGGGAATACGCGACAGTGCCGCTGCTGGTTCACGCCACCAAGCAGATCCTCGATACCTGGGGAGAGGACGGCTGGGAACTGGTGCAGGTGGTCCCGGGCCCGAACCCGGACCAGCTGGTCGCCTACCTGAAGCGTCCGAAGACGACGGAGTCCTAAGACATGACCCACCCCGAAGAGAAGCTCACCGAGCTCGGCCTGAAGCTGCCCGAGGTGGCCGCCCCGGTCGCGGCCTACATCCCGGTGCTGCGCAGCGGCAACCTGGTCTACACCTCCGGTCAGCTGCCTATGGTCGAGGGCGCGCTGCCGATGGTCGGCAAGGTCGGCGCCGAGGTCAGCCCGGAGGACGCCAAGGCCCTGGCGCAGCGCTGCGCGCTGAACGCACTGGCCGCGGTGAAGTCCGAGATCGGCGACCTGGCCAAGGTCAAGCGGGTCGTGAAGGTGGTCGGGTTCGTGGCCAGCGCGCCGGACTTCACCGGTCAGCCCGGGGTCGTCAACGGCGCCTCCGAGCTGCTCGGCGCGGTGTTCGGCGAGGCCGGCCGGCACGCCCGCTCGGCGGTCGGCGTGGCGGTGCTGCCGCTGGACGCGCCGGTCGAGGTCGAATTGACCGTCGAGGTCTGAACCGAACCGGCGGGGGACCAGGCTAGACGATTGATTCCTGGGGGTTCCGGCTAGCAGGACCGCCAGCTGACAAGCAGTTTTGCGTTTCGCGCCGGTACCCCCAGGAATCAATCGTCTAGGGAAGGGAAACGCATGTCGCAGCAAGGCGGGGACTACATAGCCCCGACCGGCAGCCGGCTCAGCGCGAAAGTGCCGGAGGGCTGGGAAGCGCAGATCGCCGCCTACGAGCGCGGCGAGTTCAGCCCGGTCCCCCCGAAACACGCCGCGACCGTGGTGCTGCTCCGTGACTGCGCGGACACCCCGCCGGACGTCTACCTGCTCAAGCGGGCCGCGTCGATGTCCTTCGCCGGCGGCTTCTACGCCTTCCCCGGCGGCCGGGTGGATCCGCGCGACGCGGACGCCGACATCGCCTGGGCCGGACCGTCGGCCGCCCAGTGGGCCCGGCGGTTCGGCAGCGACGAGGCCGAGGCCAGGGCCCTGCTGTGCGCGGCGGTCCGGGAGACCTTCGAGGAGTCCGGAGTGCTGTTCGCCGGGGCCGACGAGCACTCCGTCGTCGCCGACACCACGGACGAGGGCTGGGAGGCCGACCGGCGGGCCCTGGTTTCACGGGAAACATCGCTGGCCGGGTTCCTCGCCAAGCGCTCACTGGTGCTGCGCACCGACCTGCTCGGCGGCTGGTCCCGCTGGATCACCCCGGAGTTCGAGCCCCGGCGCTACGACACCGCGTTCTTCGTCGCGGCGCTGCCGGCCGGGCAACGGACCCGAGACGTGTCGGGGGAGACCGAATCAACCATCTGGATGCAGCCCCGACAGGCTATTGACGACCACATCGCGGGCCGGGCCCTGATGCTGCCGCCGACCGTCACCACGCTGCGCGAGGTGCACGGCTTCGGCACCGCGCAGGAGGCGGTCGCCAGTGCGGCCGACCGGCCGCTGAAGCCGATCATGGCCACGGTCCGGAAACACGACGACGGCAACTGGCATCTGGAATGGGAACTGTGACGGCGGGGCGAGGATGACCGACCTGATGAAGCCGGGGGTCCACCCGGAAGCCGGGACCGAGCGCGCGACGCTGATCCTGGCCTCGAACGCGAACCCGATGACCCTGGACGGCACCAACACCTGGCTGCTCGCCGAGCCCGGAGCCGGCCGCGCCGTGGTCGTCGACCCGGGACCGCTCGACGAGGAGCACCTGCGGCTGGTCCTGGCCACGGCCGAGGAACGGGACCTGCGGATCGGGCTGATCCTGCTGACCCACGGCCACTTCGACCACTCCGAGGGCGCACCGCGACTGGCCGAGCTGACCGGCGCCCCGGTGCGCGCACTGGACCGGCAGTTCCGGCTGGGCGACGAAGGGCTGGTCGGAGGTGATGTGGTGGCGATGGACGGGCTGCGGCTGGACGTGGTCGCCACCCCGGGCCACAGCGGCGACAGCCTGTGCTTCGTCCTGCCCGACGACCGCGCGGTGCTGACCGGCGACACCATCTTGGGCCGGGGCACGACCGTGGTCGCCCATCCCGACGGGCGGCTGGGGGACTACCTGGACTCGCTACGCCGGCTGCGCGATCTGGCGGCCGCGCACGAGGTCGAGACCGTGCTGCCGGGCCACGGCCCGGTGCCGGCCGACGCGCTGGGCGTCGTCGATTTCTACCTGGAGCACCGCCGGCAGCGGCTGGAGCAGGTGCGGGCGGCGCTGGCGGCTGGCGACCGGAGCGCCGACGACGTGGTGGCCCGGGTGTACGCCGACGTGGACCCGGCGGTGCGGTTCGCGGCCGAGATGTCGGTGCGGGCCCAATTGGAATACCTCAACGCCGAGGGTTGAGGATAGGCAGGAGGTGAGCGGGCCCGTCAGGGCCCGCACGATCATCGCTGCCAGTGCGCCCGCGGATTGTGCTCAGGCCCGGCCGAACGAACCGGCCTCACTGCGCTGCCGCGGGATCGCGGCCTGCGCGGCCGCGGTGGCGAACCGTGGGTCGACCTCGGTCGTGCTGAGGTCGCCTCCGTTCCGCTCGGCTCCGCTGCGCTCGTAGTGCTCCTTGGCGGCCTCCAGAAACTGCCGCCAGGAGCGCACCTCGGGACGCCGCCGGAGCAGCGCGCGCCGCTCCCGCTCGGTCATCCCGCCCCAGACGCCGTACTCGACGCGGTTGTCCAGCGCGTCGGCCAGGCACTCGGTGCGCACCGGGCACCCCGAGCACACGGTCTTCGCCCGGTTCTGAGCTGCTCCCTGCACGAACAGCTCATCCGGATCCATGCCGCGGCACGCCGCCACAACGGTCCAGTCCTCTACCCAGCTCATCGCCGGTGCCGTCCTCTCGCAAAGATCGAGCTCCCCCAACGGCGGAGCCGACAGCGGCCCTTCCCCTACCAACCCCACCGACCGCGCACCGTCGGCGTCCGCGGACCCGGACGCTGCTGGTGTGCCGGCCGGCGTCGGCCGCCCCCGGACCGACCGGGGGGTCGGGCCCGAAACACGTCCGCGCTGGTGGAAGGGTCATTCTCGGCAGCCAATCAGCACAATACGGAAGATCCCGAGAGCGCAACAGTCCCCGATGTACTCAATTCCTATGGTCCTTTGTGACTAGATCGCCGCAGATGCCGCACCCACCGGCGCCGGACGCGTTCACCCGGGGACTGCTACCGGCCCACCTGGGCCGAGGTTGACGTCGTAGTCTGTCCCCCATGGCTTCGCACCCGCCCCGGCCCTTCCGCGGCAGCGGTCCCCTGCGCGCCCTGTTCGGCCTGTTGATGATCAGTGCGCTGGCCGGCGTGCTGGTGGCCGGGATGGCACTGCCCTTCGTCGGCACCGCGGGGCTGGCCGCCAAGAGCGCATCGGACCACTTCGAGGACATCCCGGACGACCTGAAGACCCCGGACCTGCCGCAACGCTCGCAGATCCTGGCCTCGGACGGCTCGGTGATCGCCACCGTCTGGGGCGACTTCGGCAACCGGGTGATCGTGCCCTTCAACGCCATCAGCCCCAACGTCTGGCAGGCCCTGGTGGCCACCGAGGACTCCCGGTTCTTCCAGCACGGCGGCATCGACATCAAGGGCACGATGCGGGCCTTCGTCTCCGACCTCGGCGGGTCGAACCAGGGCGGGTCCTCGATCGCGCAGCAGTACGTGAAGAACGTCCTGGTGCTGGAAGCCGGCAACGACAAGGCCAAGTACGCCGACGCCACCGGCGACTCGCTGGCCCGCAAGATCCGCGAGCTGAAGTACGCGATCGCCGTGGAGCAGAAGTTCTCCAAGGACGAGATCCTGGAGCGCTACCTGAACCTGGTGCCGTTCGCCGAGAACATCTCCGGCATCGAGACCGCCGCCCAGCGCTGGTTCGGGGTGCACGCCAGCCAGCTCACCGTGCCGCAGGCCGCGACCCTGATCGGGATGCTGAAGAACCCGGTCGCCTACGACCCGGCCGAGCACCCGATCGCCGCCACCGACCGGCGCGACACGGTGCTGGACCGGATGGCCGACCCGACGGTCCACTACATCACCCCGCAGCAGGCCGCGGCCTACAAGGCGATGCCGCTGGGGCTGAACCTGCAACCGCAGCACTCGGGGTGCATCTACGCCTCGGGCAGTTCCGCCTTCTTCTGCGAGTACATCGAGCAGGAGATCCTGAACGACCCGATATACGGAAAGACCAAGGCCGACCGCGCGGCCTTCTTCAACCGCGGCGGTCTGACCATCAAGACCACCATGGACCCGAAGATGGAGGCGGCCGCCCAGAAGGCCGTCAACGACAACGTCCTGGCCACCGACCAGCCGGGCGCGGCGATCGCGATGATCCAGCCGGGCACCGGCCAGATCAAGGCCATGGCGCAGAGCCGGAACATGGGTACCGGCGAGGGTGAGACCTATCTGAACCTGGCCGCCGACCCCTCGCACGGCGGCGGCAACGGGTACCAGGCCGGCTCGACTTTCAAGTCCTTCGTCGCGATGGCCGCGATGGAGAAGGGGCTGACCCCGCAGTACGTCCAGGACCTTCCGTACCAAATCGACGAGACCCAGAGCAAGTTCTCGGTCTGCGACAACCCGGCGGGCTTCACCCAGGACAAGACCTGGAAACCGACCGACGAGACCCAGCAGGAGGCGGGTCCGCAGACCATGACCAGCGCGTTGTGGAACTCGGTCAACAACTACTTCGTCAAACTCGAGGAGCAGACCGGCATCTGCGAGCCGGCCCGGCTGGCCGCGGCCGCCGGCCTGACCATCGACAGCGACGACGGCACCGGCAAGCGGCTCCAGCAGGTCGGCTCGTTCACCCTGGGCACCAACCAGGTGACGCCGATCGCGATGGCCAACGCCTACGCGACCTTCGCCGCGCACGGCGTGTACTGCCAGCCGACCGCGGTCGCCTCGATCACCGACACCTCCGGCAAGCAGTACCCGGTCGCCACCCCCGACTGCCGCCAGGCCATCGACCCGTCGCTGACCGACCAGCTGTCCGGGATGCTCCAGGGCGTGGTGGACAAGGGCACCGCCTCGAAGATCCGCGACTACTTCTCGGGTCCGGCGGCCGGTAAGACCGGCACCAACGACAGCCGCCTGATGACCTGGTTCGACGGCTACACCCCGAACCTGGCGGCCGCGGTCTGGGTCGGCGAGGTCTCGCCCAAGGCCGGGGACAAGGGCCTGGTGAACGTGAAGATCCACGGCCAGTACTACCCCGCGGTCTGCGGTGGCTGTCTGGCCGCGCCGATCTGGGGCGAGGCGATGAACGGCGCGCTGGCCGGCACCACGGTGCCCGCCTTCTCGATGCCGGAGCTGCCCGGCGACATCCCGCCGCCGACCCAGCCCACACCGCCGCCGACGACGGGTCCGCCCGGCCAGACCACCGGCGGCCCCGGCGGCCAGCCGGGCGGCCTGGACGGCGGCCTCACCGGCGGCTTCATCGGCGGTCTGGGCGGGCAGCAATAACCGGGCAAAAGGATCTCGACGGGGCGTGCAACCAATCGGCTGCGCGCCCCGTCGAAGTTTCATGGACAGACGCGGATCCGCCGGCGGACCGGCCGGCCAATCAGGGACACGACGGCGTCCGGCCCGAGGCTGGATCGGCATGGGACTGGCGGCGGTGGCCGTCGCCGCCGGGGCGGCGGCCGGGGCTCAGGCCTCCTCGGCCTCATCAGCTTCCTCGGCCGGCTCGGCGGCGCCCGGCGGCGATTCGGCGGCGGCGCCGGCGGCGTTGTCCTCGGCGAACGATCCGCACGAAGTGGCGGCCCAGCGCGAAGCGGCCCGGATCGTCACCACGTTCCAAACGCCGCCGGGCACGACCAAGGCTTCCACCCGGCCCGATCCGGTGCCGTCCGGTTTGCAGGGCCCGCCGCTGCGGTCCGCCGCGGCGACCCAGGCCACGGCCGTCGCCTGGTACTACAGCCCGGAATCACCGGATCAGGTACTGGCGTGGGTATGGGCCCATCCCCCGACCGGATCGTCGTGGTCCGGATCGGGCAGCGGTTCGGTCGGACCGAGCTTCCTGACCTTCTCCTACCCGACCCCGCAGAGTTCGCTGATCGTGACGCCGCAGAGCGGTCCGGACGGCCGAACGGTCATCCGGCTCGACGCCTCGGTCGTCTGGAATCCGTTGCGGGACCAGTCGACGCTGCTCGGCTACGGCGCGACGTCGGTGTCCGTGGTCACCACGAACCAGCTGAACCCGCGTCAGCAGCTGCCCGCCGCCGAAGCCGTCCTGAAGACGAGCACCGATCCGGCGGTAGTCCACAAGGTCGTGGACCTGCTCAACGCCCTGCAACCGCCGATCCCGGGAACCCGGCACTGCGCGATGGACGACGGCACCCGGGTCCGGATCACGCTGCCGGGGGAGGCGACGGTGGACGCGAACCCGGTCGGCTGCGACGAGGTCACCGTCACCCCGCAGGGCGGGGCGCCGGAGAACTTCAGCGGCGGCGACCTGGTGCCGCAGATCTACGCGTTGTTCGGCGTCACTTGGAGCCGATCGTCAGATCTCCCAGCAGGTACTGGAACGACCGGGGCATTCGGGACCCGGTGATCGTCGCGAGCGCCAGCACCCGGCTGGAGATCCGCACCGGCTTGCCCGCCGCGACCGCGGCCAGCCCGCGCGCGACTATCGACTCCGGCGACTGCCAGAACAGCTTCGGCAGCCGGTTCTCGAAGCCGTGGTCGGTGAGCGGCGTCGGCGAGGGGCCGGCCACCAGCGCCGTGACGTGCACGCCGTGGCGGCGGGTCTCCCGGTGCAGGTTCTCGCTGAACGCCAGGACGAACGCCTTGCTGGCGCCGTAGGTCGCGGCCCGCGGCGTCGGCGAGATGGCGGCCAGCGAGGAGAGGTTGAGGATGCCGCCGTGGCCGGCCTCGATCATCCGCGGCAAGGCGGCGTGGCTGAGCCGCAGCAGGGCCGTGACGTTCAGGTCGACGTGGTTGACCTGGCCCTCGACCGGCATCTTGGCGAACTCGCCGGTCAGCCCCACCCCGGCGTTGTTCACCAGCAGGTCGACCGGCTTCGCGGGGTCCCGCAGGCGCTGCTCGACCACGGCCAGCCCGGCCGGGTCGGTCAGGTCGGCGGGCAGGACCTCGGTCTCGGTGCCCAGTTCGGCGGCCAGCTTCGCCAGCCGCTCCCCGCGCCGCGCGACCAGCACCAGCGCCGTGCCGCGGGCGGACAGCTGCCGCGCGAAGTGCTCGCCGAACCCGGACGACGCCCCGGTCACCAGGGCTCTGGCATACGTCTGCTTCATCGTCACACCGGCTGGTCGACGTGGTCGGTACGGAAGGCGATCGCCGCGCGGCCGGCCGGGTCGAACAGGTCCAGCAGGCCGGTCAGCGGCTCGTCGGGGACGTCGGGCGTCCACAGCTCCAGCGCCATCTCGCCGTGGTAGAGCATCTGCCAGCGCACGTAGGAGCGGGAGTCGGCGGCGTCGTTGATCGCCTGGGAGCGCCGCACGGTCGCGGCGGCGACGTCCACCATCAGGTCGGTCCCGCAGCCGAAGCCGTAGGGGTACAGGGCGCGGTCCGGCGCGATGCTCTCGATCAGCGTTTCGTCCGCCTCGTCGACCCCGACGTGCGCGTGCAGTCCGCCGCGCACCGAGGGCACCTCGACGGTGCCGTTCGGGTCCGGGCGCCATATACCGCCGGCGTCCTTGCTCACCTTGATCTTCGGGGCCGCGGCCATCAGCGAGCACACTTCCCAGGCCTCGACCGACGGTCCCTTCTGCCCCGCGCCACCCACTTCGAGCAGCCGCAGCCGGCCGCCGTCCAGCTGGTGGTCCACGACCACGACGTCTTCAGGCCGCAGGTCTCGCTTGTCGACCTCGAAGCTGCCGGACGCGGTGACCACCAGCGCCTGCAGGTCGGGGTCGAAGACGAACATCATGCCTTCGCTGAACCCCTTGATGCCGAGGTAGCGCTGGTAGGCGGCGGCCATGGTGACCGACACGTAGTCGGAGACCCGGTGCGGCGGGGGGAGCAGGCCGAGCCGGCCCATCCGGCGCCCGGCGGTGACCAGCACCCGCGGCGACGCCGCGGCCTCGAAGGAGGCGGTCGGCACCGAGTCCGGGACCCGGTCCAGCCGGTCGTTGACCTCGGTGGCACAGGCCGCGGCGACCAGCCGGTCGCGGATGTCGCGCACGACATCGGTGGTCACGGAGGGGTGGCCGCCCTCCATGGTGCACAGGGTGGCTTCCAGGATCTCGCCGGTCTCCGGATCCGGATACACGAAGAGCGTCTTGGGCGCCCCGACCCGGGCCATCAGCACCCGGGCCAGCTGCACCACTTCCAGGTGCTTGGCCGCGGCCAGCGGCTCGTCGACTTCGAACACCCCGACCAGGTTCCGCACCCCGCCGCGCACGTCGCCGGTGCGCCGCAGGCTCACCATCAGCGGCGGGTACTGCTCGACCACCCGGTCCAGCAGCGAGCCGGGACCGGCCGGCACGGGTATGTGAACCAGCAGCACGTCGAGCTCGGCGCGCTTGCCGGCGCCGGCCACCGAGATGGGCCGGCCCACCTCGTGGCCCTGGTCGGCGAACGCCTTGCACAACTCGTCGAGGAACGACTGGACCGGCCCCTGACCCGGGGCTACGGCGTCGACACGGCAGATCCGCCACCAGGGAAGCGCCGCCAGATCGAAGCGGTCAACCCCGTCGGCGCCATGCAAGAGATCGAGCATGGACCGTACGCTACCCGAGGGACGGGGATTACCCCATTAGGGTGAGAACTTTCCCGGCTAACCGATCGCCGCACCGGCCGCCAGGAAGCCGCAGATCAAGACGAACATCACAGCCAGGTACGGCAGGATGAACCGGATGTACTTGTCATAGCCGACCTTGGCCAGCGTCAGCCCGCCCATGATGACCGCGCTGGTCGGGACGAACAGGTTCATGAAGCCGTTGGAGACGCACCAGGCGGTGACCACCAACGACTTCGGCACGTTGGCGAACGCGGCCAGCGGCGCCATGATCGGCATCACCAAGGTGGCGTGCCCGGAGGTCGACGGGATCAGAAACGCCAGCGGCAGGTTCACGACGAACACCAGGATCGAGAACACCGCCGAGGTGGTGCCGTGCACGGCGCCCTCCAGCGCGTGCAGCACGGTGTCGGTGATCTTCGCGTTGTTCATGATCACGGTGATCCCCCGGGCCAGCGCCACCACCAGTGCCGGCGAGATGAAGTCGGCGGCCCCGGAGATGATGGTCCCGGACAGCTTGGCCTCGCTCATCCGCCCGACCACCCCGATCACCACGCCGCCCAGCAGGAACATCGCGGCCAGCTGCGGGAACGACCAGTCCAGCTGCCAGGAGTAGGCGGCCGCGTCCGACTTGCCGGTGATCACCGAGGCCCACGGGATCACCGAGAAGATCATCAGCGCGAAGGTCAGGCCGGTCACCGCCAGCGCGGCCTTCTGCGTTCCGGTCAACGGCTCCGGCTCGTCGGCCGATTCGGCCGCCACATCGTGGTCACCCGGCAGGAAGCCGACCACCGAACGGTCCGGGGTGACGCGCACCCGCGAGGCGTAGCGGACCACGAAGGCGATCGTCACCGCGGTGAGCACCACCAGCATCAGGCCGCGCAGCACGATGCCGTCGCCGATGGAGATCCCGGCGGCCGCGGAGGCGACCCCGATGGCGAACGGGTTCACCGTCGAGCACAACACGCCGACGCCGGAGCTGAGCAGGATCGCGGCCACGGCCACCATCCGGTCGTAGCCCAGGGCCAAGGACAGCGGCACGATCAGGCCGTAGAAGCCGAGCGTCTCCTCCGACCAGCCCTCGACCGAGCCGAGCAGCGCGAACACCGCCATGATCGCGATGATCAGCAGCGCCCCGCGGTCCCGGAGCCGGTGCGCCAGCCGGCCGATGCCGGTGTCCAGCGCCCCGGTGGCGAACAGGACGGTGATGAAGGCGCCGATGGCCAGCACGAAGAAGAACACGCCGACGCTGCCGTAGAGCGAGCCGTCGTTCTCGGTGGAGACCTGACCGCTCTTCGCGTCCAGGAGCCCGTACAAACCGTTGACCGGCGACATCGCCAGGTTGCTGAGCCGGCCGCCGAAGGACAGGGGGGAGGAGATGCGGTGGTAGGTGCCCTGGACCGGATTTCCGGCCTCGTTCTTCTGGTACTCCCCGCTGGGGATGAAGAACGCCGCGATCCACACCAGGACGGTCACGATCGCCAGCACCGTCATCGCGCTGGGGAAGGGCCGCTTGCGCGCGCCGCCGGTCTCCTGCTCGTCGTGCTCGCCCTGCTCGGTGTCCGTCATGCACCGAATGTCACAGAAAGCGAGCACCGAATGGGTGAGGCTCGCAAGCCGGTGCGCTTTCCGGGTGGAACTTTGGAACACATGAGCCACCCGGTCCGCGTCCTGCGTCATGTGTGGATTCCGATGCGCGACGGCGTACGGCTGTCGGCACGTATTTGGTTGCCGGCGGACACCGAGGAGCCACAGCCGGCGGTAATGGAATACATCCCCTACCGGAAGAACGACGGCACCGCGCCCCGCGACCTGACCCTGCACGCGGCCTTCGCGGCGGCCGGCTACGCGGCGATCCGGGTCGACAACCGCGGCAGCGGCGACTCCGAGGGCATCATGCTCGACGAGTACCACCCCACCGAGCAGGACGACGCGCTCCAGATCCTGCAATGGCTGGCCGCGCAGCCCTGGTGCGACGGCAGCGTGGCGATGATCGGCAAGTCCTGGGGCGGCTTCAATGGCTTGCAAGTCGCAGCCCTGACCCCGCCCCAACTGAAATGCATTATCACCGTCTGCTCCACCGACGACCGCTACGCGGACGACGTCCACCACCTGGGCGGATCACTGGTCGCCTCCGAGGCCCTGCCCTGGGCCTCGACAATGCTCTGCTACAACGCGCGACCGCCGGACCCGGACGTCGTCGGCCCGGGCTGGCGCGCCGAATGGTTCCGGCGGATGGACCGGACTCCGTCCTATATCGGCACGTGGCTGGCCCATCAAAGGCGTGATGACTACTGGAAGCACGGCTCGGTGATCGAGGATCCCTCGGGCATCAAGGCGGCGGTGCTGGCGGTCGGCGGCTGGGCCGATCCCTACCGCGGAGCGGTGTTCCGCCTCCTCGACGAACTCACCCCGCTGGGCACTCCGGTCAAGGGTCTGATCGGCCCCTGGGCCCATACATATCCGCACCAGGCGAGCCCCGGACCGGCGATGGATTTCATCGGCGAATGTTTGAAATGGTTTGACCGATTCCTCCGCGAAAACGCGGACCAGGATGAAGAACTGCCCGCACTACGGGCTTGGATGCCGGACCCGGCGCCATTCGGATCAGACCTGGACGAACGCCCGGGACGCTGGGTGGTCGAACCGACCTGGCCCCCACCGAACGCGGAAAAACAGGACCGGCACTCTTGTCGTTTGATCGGCCGCCACCTGCACCTGCACGAACCGACCGCCGGCTCCCTGACCGCCACCGGCGACGAAGCCGTCCTGCGCTCACCCCTGGCGATCGGCTCCGCGGCCGGCAACGTCCTGCAGTTCGGCGACCTGGCCGGACGCCCCGGCGACCAGGGCGCGGACGACGGCCGCTCACACACCTTCACCTCTTGCCCGCTCCCCGCACGCCTGGAGATCCTCGGCCCGGCCACCGTCGAACTCCTGGTCGACGCCGACCAGCCCAGCGCCCAACTAGCCGTCCGCCTCTGCGAAGTCACCCCCGACGGCGCCTCCCGCCTGGTCACCACCGGCGCCCTGAACCTGACCCACCGCACCGGCCACGAAGAGCCAGAAGCCCTCCACCCCGGCCAGCCGTACCAGGTCACCATCCCCCTGTTCGCCACCGGCCACGCCTTCGACCAGGGCAACCGCATCCGCCTGACCGTCTCAGCCGCCTTCTGGCCCTGGCTCTGGCCCTCCCCCACCCCCACCG
>NZ_JAAFZA010000129.1 GCF_015356865.1 Catenulispora pinisilvae | reverse complement strand
TGCCTACAGTGCCGGTTCTCGGGAGTCAAGTTCGCGCTGTACGCGGCCGCCACCTGCACGCCTGACCGCAAGGGCGCGGACTTTACTCCCGGGGTTCGGCGCTGTACCCCTTGGGGCTGACGACGCGACCGTGGGGAACGGACCGCACCACCTCACAAACCGCCGCCGCAGGGCCCTGACCCGGCCACCCTATGGAATTGCGCCAGTTCCCCGAGGGAGCCGAGAGCCCCCGCCGGAGGCGCCTGCCGTTGACTTCAGGTGCCCACCACGCACGACCGCCGCCCGCCAACGCAACGCGTGCGCAGTGACTCGGACCGCCGCGCACCACTTGCACAACCGGCAGCCGCCCACGCGCATCGAGTGGCACAGCGAACTGCGTCTCGATCCGTGATTAGTCAATACCAGGTAGTTCCGTAAAAAAATGCCTTTAACCAACCCACCAACCGCAAGTCACAAGCTAGAACCCCGCCACTGACACCCGCCACTGACACCTGTCCACCCACACCTGAACCCGCTCGCTCACCTGCCGAATCCGATACACCCGCCCGTCTGCGGAACCCACCACACCGACAGCGCGAACGTTGCCTGATACGGCACAAGAGCAAGAGCAAGAGCTAGTGCTAGAGCAAGAGGCTGCGGGACTGCTGGTGACTAGCTGCTGCCAGTGCATCTCACCTACCCCGCCGACTTCAGCGCCTCCTCCAGAAACTTCGCCAGCTCCGCCGTGTCCCCCAGGTACCGCTCATAAGGGAACCCGGCCTGGACCAGTGCGTTCTGCAGCACGTCGTGCAGCGGCCTGCCGCTCTCGTGGAAGACCTTGCGGCCGGCTTCCGTCGTCTCGACCAGGCGCCTTCGCGCGTGCTCGGGATCCACCCGCACCCGCACCATGCCCGCTGCCTCCAGCGGCCTCAGTGCGCGGCTGATGGCCGGGTCGGACACCGACAGGGCTTGGGCTAGGCGGTGCTGGGTCGCCGGTTCGATGTCCTCGAGGGTTCCCAGGAGGCGCATCTGGCTGTAGGTCAAGGCGTTGGCGGTGTCTTCGGTCAGCTGCTTCGTCGCCTCTCCGAGCAGGTAAACCACGCGATGTAACAAGTCGGCCAGCCCGTCATCCATGGGGCGAGCCTACCAGAGAGTTGCGTGGTTAATATTAACCATGCAAGACTTATTTTCATGAGCCACACGACCTACGCCGTGAAGACCGCCTTCCCCGCGATCTGGATCCTGATCGCCGTCGTCGGCGCCTACGTCCGCACCCGTCACAGCCCCTCCCGTGAAGCGGCGCTTGAGACCTGGCAGCGCTGGTGGGCCGTGGCAGCCCTCGGCTGCGGGAGTCTCTACATCTGCATCTCGTTCCTGGTGGGCCAGCAGTCAATGGCCGACGCGATCGGCTTCACCCGCAGTCCGTTCCAGTTCGAGATCGCGTTCGCCAACCTCGCCCTGGTGGTCATGGCCTTGCGGGTGGCCCGTCCCGGGACCACCCCCCGGGAGCGCATCACCGTCGGCCTCGGCGCCGGGGTGTTCCTCTGGGGCGCCGCCTTCGGCCACGTGTACCAGTGGTTCGCCAACCACGACCACCAGCCCGGGAACACTGGCGGGGTGCTGGCCGCGGATGTGCTGTTCCCGGCGGTGATGATTGTGCTGGCTTGGCGGGCGCAGCGGTTGGGGGTCGGTGCTGCCGGCGCTCGCGCCGAGGCCGGCGCCGGGCAGGTCGCCGAGTTCGGCGGCAAGCGGCACGCTGCCTCTTCTTGAGTCTGGGGTTCTTGAGTCTGAGGTCGTCCCTCGTTCCCTTGCCGGGCGTTCACTTCGGGTGAGCGCCCGGCATCGTGCGTTGTCTGTGGTTCAGCTGTGCATCGTGGTTCAGCTATACATCCGATCTCTTGGCGAGGCAAGGCTCGTGGATGCCCACTGACTACGGAATCTTGCGCCGAATCCCGCTCCCGGGGTTGACAGACATCCGAGGAATCATCAGGGTGACGCCTGAAGAGTAAGGGATGTTAACGCGGAGGTGACGAATGATCAGTACCTTGCGACGCTCCAGACGTGTCGCGCTGGCCCTCGGCGCGGCGGCGGCCCTCGCGGCGGGCACCACGGCCGCTGCCGCCTCGACAAGTGCCGGCTCCGACAACCACCGAGGCGCCACGGTATTCGTGTCCCCGTGGGGTGACGACCACGACAGCGGCGCGAATCCCGGCCACTCCGTGCGGACCCTGCAACGGGCGCAGCAGGTCGTCCGATCGCTGGACTCTGCGATGAGCGGCGACATCCGCGTGGAGTTGGCCGACGGTACGTACTCGATGGCGCAACCACTCGCCTTGGACTCCCGCGACTCCGGCACCAACGGCCACACGGTGATCTGGACCGCCGCCCCCGGCGCGCACCCGGTGATCAGCGGCGGCACGCGGGTCAGCGGATTCCACCCCTCAGGGCAGACCACCTCGTCCGGCGCACAGATCTGGTCGGCTCCGGCGCCGGCCGGGCTGCCGTCGCGCGAGATGTTCATCGACGGGCACCGCGCGTCGCGGGCGTCCGGCGCGGTGCCGGTGACGCTGACCGCGACGGCGACCGGCTACACCGCGTCCTCAGATCTGATGGCGGCGTGGGGGAATCCGACCGACATCGAGTTCGTATACAGCGGCGGCGACGGCTACTGGTCGCTGAGCACCGGCGGCCTCGGCGCCTGGACTGAACCGCGTTGCCCGATCGCGTCCGTCTCCGGCACGACGATCACCATGGCAGAACCCTGTTGGGTCAACTCCACCCAACGCGTGATGCGCACGGACGGTTCGGGACGGACCGTGAACCTCGTCGGCCCCGCCTCGGTGGGCAACCACGAACTGCCGACGTCGGTGGAGAACGCACGCGAACTCCTCCAGCAGCCGGGCCAGTTCTACTACGACGCCAAGGCCGGTCGCGTGGACTACGTCCCGCTGCCCGGTGAGAAGCCGGCCCACGCCGACGTCGAGTTGGCCACCGCGCAGACGCTGGTCAGCGGGAGCGGTACGGCTGAGGCGCCGGTGCACGACATCGCGTTCTCCGGCTTGCAGTTCTCTTACGGGACATGGAACCAGCCGAGTTCGAATGAGGGTTTCTCGGAGATCCAGGCCGGCTACACCATCACCGGCGCCAACGGATACGCGACCCAGGGCCTGTGCCAGTTCATCCCCGGCGGCACCTGCCCGTTCGGCGACTGGACCAAGGAGCCGGGGAACATCTCCTTCAACCACGACCAGCGGATCTCGTTCACCGGTGACGTCTTCACGCACCTCGGCGCGGCGGGCCTGGACCTCGGCGACGGCTCGCAGAACGACACGGTGCAGGGCTCGGTGTTCACCGACATCTCCGGCAACGGCGTGGACCTCGGCGGCGTCGACGACCCGATGCCGGCCGTCGCGGGCGACCACACCGTCGGGAACCAGATCACTGACAACCACATCTTCTCCACCTCGGTGGAGTACCGCAGCGGTGTCGGGATCGACGTCGGCTACGCCGAGAACACCCTGATCTCGCACAACCAGATCGACCACACCCCCTACACCGCGATCTCGATCGGCTGGGGCGGCTGGCCGGACAAGATCAAGGCGCCGGCGATCGCCAACTCCAGCCACGGCAACGTGATCTCGGACAACCTGATCTACGACGCGATGCAGTACCTCGCCGACGGCGGCGCGATCTACACGCAGGGCATCACCGGGTCCTCGCTGGCCGACGGTGAGCAGATCAGCGGGAACGTCATCCACGACATCCTGGACCACGGGCACGCCATCTACTGCGACAACGGCTCGACGTTCATGACCATCACCTCGAACGTCGAATACAACAACCAGAACGACTGGGGTTCTCCGCACGGGGACTACGTGCCGCCGGCGGACGGCTCGACCGACGACCCGCTCGACGTCGAACACAACTACTGGCAGCAGGGCGACAAGGACTCCAACCAGAAGAACGTCGTGGTGGCGGCCAACACCATCATCGGCGGTCCGCAGGACGCGCCGAGGACTCTGGTCGACGCGGCCGGACTGGAGCCGCGGTATCGCAGCCTGCTGAGTGTGGATCCGGGACGCGGCCGAGGTGCGGTCCCGGCGGCCCCGGAGCAGGCGGCGGCATCCGCGGGGGAGGGGTCGGCGTATGTGTCGTTCACACCGACCTTCTTCGACCAGGGACGCCCGGTGACGGCCTACACGGTCACGGCTTCCCCTGGTGGCAAGCAGGTGAGGGTGGACGCGCCGACGTACCTGAAGTCGTTCTACGTGCTGGTGCCCGGCCTTACGGACGGAACGGCGTATACGTTCACTGTCACGGCCGACACTGCCCGTGCCTCCGAGTCCAGCGCACCTTCCTTGCCGACCCGCGCGGTGACGCCGGGTCCGACGACCGCCCTCCCGGCAGCTCCCGCTTCCGCGTCGGCTGACGTCGGCGTGGGTGACGTGAGCGTGCACTGGAACCCGGCAACCGTGGCCCACGGCACGTCGCCGAGCCTTTCGTACGACGTGACGCTGACGGACCAGAAGACCGGCGCTGTCACCACGGTCACCGAGACCGGCAAGACGGAGGTGTGGGCGACTAACGGCCGCGACACGTTCGCCGTCGTCAGCGGTCTTACACACGGCGACGCGTACGCGATCACGGTCGCGGCCCGGAACGCCGCCGGGGTCGGACCCGCGGCGTCTGCGGGGGTGGTGACTATCGGCTAGCGGTGGCGCTGGATCGCGCGGCGGCCAGTGGCGCGTAGAGCTCTGGCCGCCGCGCCTTCATCCACCACCGCCCGACCGAGCCGGTGACCAGGTCCATATCGAGATCCGCAGCGACCATGTCGCTTTCGATGGACCGGCTCTCGGCGATGATCTGGCCGCGGGGATCGACGACCATCGCGCCGCCGGTGCGCAGCTCGTCATCGTCGCGGCCGACGGCGTTGCTGAAGACGATGAACATCCCGTTGTCGTGGGCTCGGGTCGGCAGATGGCGCAGCAGCCAGTCGCGTCCGGTCGGGCCGTCGAACGCGGCCCGGACCGCAGCGGGGTTCTTCGCGCGGTTCTCCCACAGCGACAACGGAAGCGGGTTCTCGCCGAACGGGACCATGGTGTGCGTCCCACCGGTTTGGTGCGGCGCCAGCAGGATCTGCGCGCCGAGAACAGCGGTCGCCCGCACGTTCTCCACGATGTTGTTGTCGAGGCAGATCAGAACCCCGAGACGTACGCCCCACGGTGTGTCGAAGACCGTGTAGCCATCGCCCTCGGAGATGCCGGGGTAGCCGGAGGTGTGCAGCTTGCGGTGGATGCGGACGGTGCCGTCCGGCAGGCAGACCACGTAGGCGTTGAACAACAGGCCGCCCCGCTCCGCGATCAACCCCACCGCGATGCCGATCCCCAACTGGCGCGCCAGCTTCCGGACCCGGGCGATCGACGGCCCGTCCTCGGGTTCTGCGATGGCGCGCAGTTCCACGGCCGACCGCTTCGTGAGGTGCCGGTTGCCGACCAGGCACAGCTCGGGAAGGGCGACGAACTGGACGCCGTCCTTGGCCGCGGCGCGGGCGAAGCGCTCGACGCGTGCGAGGTTGTACTGCTTGTCCCGGGGGTGGGGTTCGAACTGGACAGTCGCGACTCGGATCAGCATGAGACCCATCGAAGCCGTGCCGCTTCGATGCGTCCAATGAATGTTCGATGGCCATCGATAGGCCTGGGGAATGGAAAGCGCTCGACGTGGGCGAGCCGCGAGCCAACCGGCTCGGCAGCCCCGCCCACGCCCGCGCGGCTGCCGCGTGTCGCAGCGCCCGGAAGGGTTCAAGACGCGTGCGGGACGCAATGATCGGAGGGTGCGCCGGATGCCCCCGTCGTGCTTCCCAGCAGATCGGATCGGACTGAGCAGTGGAGCCGGAGCCGCAGCGGGTGGTCGTGGTCGGCAGCGTCAACGTCGACGAGGTCGTGGGGGTGGCGGCGCTGCCGGCACCGGGCGAGACGGTGCTCGGCCGGGAGCGCGCCACCGGCCTCGGCGGCAAGGGCGCGAACCAGGCGGTGGCCGCCGCGATGGCCGGCAGCACAGTGGCGTTCGTCGGCGCGGTGGGCGCCGACCCCCAGGGCGAGGCGGTGCTTGAGCAACTGGCGACGCACGGCGTCGACACGTCCCTGGTGGCCCGGCTCGACAAGACGGCGACCGGCCGCGCCCTGGTGATACTGAGCGAGGCCGGGGAGAACGAGATCATCGTGATCGGCGGAGCGAATCAGGCCCTGGACGAACAGGCACTGAATCGCGACACGCTCCGCGACGCCGCAGTGCTGGTGCTGCAAGGCGAAGTGGCACCGAGCGTGAACCGCGCCGCACTGCGCCTGGCGGCCGAGGCCGGGGTACGCCCGGTGGTGAACCTGGCGCCAGTCCACGACCTCGGCGCCGAACTGGCCCACGCGGATCCGTTGGTGCTCAACGAGATCGAGGCCGGCCAACTCATCGGCGCGGAGCTGACAACCGCGCAGGACGTCACGGCCGCGGCGGCACAGCTACGCGGCCTCGCGCGATCGGTACTGGTAACGCTCGGCGCGTCAGGCGCGGTCCTCATCACTCCCGATAGCGAGGACCACCTACCCGCACCGCGCCCGAACCGCGTCCGCGACACGACTGGCGCGGGCGATGCCCTGGTCGGCGTCCTGGCGGCCGCCCTCGCGCAGGGCTTCGAACTCCGCCCGGCGGTCGAGAGGGCGATCCGCGCCGCGAGCCTTTCGGTCACGGAGGTTGGCGCCGCGGCGAGCTACGAGGCTTTTCGGGGACAGCTCGACTGATCGGAACTCGCCTTGCCCAGCACCCGCCAGCCCCAAATACACACCCCAAAAACTGCCGCGTTTCCAGATCCCTGAACCAGCGGTCGAACTCGTTGACGCGACCGAGGGGCTGGCTCTTGTTCCGACCTGCTGGAGATGAAGAAGCCTGAGGTGCGGCGGGGTCGTGAACACGAGAACCGGCAGCCGACACACAGACTCGCCGCCCCGAACCCCGAACCGGCATAACCATGACCGAAGGCCGTAAAAGGCCTTGAAACCCACACGCCGACCGTAACCCGGCTCGAAACCTCTGCGCCTCGAAGACTCCCCGCCTCAGAAGCGCAAACCGAAGATCCAAAGGATCCAACCCCGAACAGGCGGCTCCTAGCTCACCTGCCCGTTCGCCCCTAGCTCACCTGCCCGTCCGCCCGTCCGCCCGTCCGTCCGCCCAAGCCTTACCCGCCATCACCTATCCCAGTGCCCTGCGCTTGCTCACCATCCGGCGTCAGCCCCGCCACCAGATTCTCCACATGCGTCTGCGCCCACGAAGCGACCATCCGCTCCGGCGTCGCGTGATAGAGCTCCGCCAGCGCCGCCAGGTCCTTCGCCACCTGCCGGGACAGCGGCACTCGCAACGTCACCGTCTCCGGATCCCCGCCCGGCTCCTTCTTCGCCACCCGGCCAGTGTCCCACCGCGCCTAAGCGCCCGCCCCCGGCCCGCCTCCCCTTGACATGCAGCCGCCCGGCTGCCTAAATTAAAGGCAGCCGAAAGGCTGCATATCAGCGACCACCACGACCGGGAGCCACGAGAGCAGCATGGACGAAGTGTTCAAAGCGCTAGCCGACCCGAGTCGCCGCGCGCTGCTCGACTCGCTCAACGCCCGCAACGGGCAGACGCTGCGCGAGTTGTGCGCGGGGCTCGACATGGCCAGGCAGTCCGTCAGCAAGCACCTCGCCGTGCTGGAGGAGGCCGGGCTGGTCACCACGGTGCGGCAGGGCCGCGAGAAGCTGCACTACCTCAACGCCGCGCCCGTGCACGAGATCGCTCACCGCTGGATCAACCGCTTCGACCAGGCCAGGGTGCAGGCCCTGGCAGACCTGAAACTCGCCTTGGAGGGCAATCCGATGGACGCGCCGACCTTCGTCTACAGCACCTACATCCGCACCACCCCGCAGAAGCTCTGGCAGGCGCTGACCGAGCCCGCCTTCACGCGCCGCTACTGGTCCACGGAGTTCGCCACGGATTGGTCCGTCGGCGCCTCGATGACCTGGGACAACCACGGCGTGCAGATCAGCGACCCGGAGCAGGTCGTGCTGGAGGCCGATCCCTACAGCCGCCTGTCCTACACCTGGCACGCCATCACCCCCGAGCTCGGCAAGCGCCTCGACTGGGACGAGGAGTTGACCGCCAAGCTGGCGGGCGAGTCCCGCTCGAAGGTCACTTTCACCATCGAGGAGGAGGGCTCGGAGGTCGTGAAGCTGACCGTGGTCCACGACGGCTTCGAGGCCGGATCGGCGCTGGCCGAGATGGTCGGCCAGGGCTGGCCGGGTGTGGTGGCGAGCCTGAAGTCGCTGCTGGAGACCGGCGAGCCGCTGCCGATCGGCGCCTGAGGCGACTACCCGGTCTCCCGCCGCTCCACGACATACCCGGCGGCGTTGTACACCTGCCGGAATCCCGCACTCTGAGCCTGATCCAGAATCGTCGCGGAGTGCGAGAGCCAGTCGTCGGCAGCGGTGTCCAGCACCAGCCAGTCGAAATCCGCATGCGCGAACACGGTGTCAGTGGCCAGATACACCCGCGCCGTGTCCGTCAGATGCGGAGCCAGCGGGCCGCTAGCCGCGACGCGCGCCCCGTCCGGCACCAGCGCGACGGCCTGCCGCGCGGAAGCGGTCCGCGGACCGTCGTGCCAGAACGCCGGACTGAACGCGGTGCGCAGCGGTGACAGCGGGACGAGGGCGACCGCGACCGCCGTCACCGCGGCCGGCAGCCGTCGCGCCAGCCACCGAAACGGAACGGGCCCCCGCTGGAGGGCGTCGATCAGCGCGAAGAACACGATCGGCATCAGGATCGCCGAGTAGTGGTAGTTGGTGTCCCAGTACATGTGGTCGCCCGAAGTGAAGCGGAGCAGCAGATCGGGAACGGCCAGCAGGATCAGCGGACTGCGCAGCGCGAGGAACGCTGTGGGGACCAACAACATCGCCAGCGTCTTCAGCTTGACCAGCGGCCAGACCAAGTGAACCGGTATCAGCCAGGGTTTCGACAGTGCTGAAGCGCCGGACGACTGCCGCCCGCTGCTCTGTAGATACGGATACACGTGCTGTGGGTTGAAATGCGGGACGACCACCAGCACCAACAACGTCGTCGTGACCGGCCCCACCACACACAACACCTGCCCGACCCGCCGGTCGTGCCGCCAGATCAGCAGCCCGAGCACGGCGATCGTCAGCCCCATGTCCTCCTTGACCAGCAACAGGCTCGACGCCCACCACGCGCACGCAACCCACCGCCCAGCCAAGTACGCGTCCAACGCCAATGCGATCAGCGGCACCGCGAACGCGGCCTCGTGGAAGTCGAAGTTGACGAGTTGCTGCAAACCCCAGCTCATCGCGTACGCGACGGGAATCCACCAATGCGGAGCGGCGCGACGGGCGACGACGAACACTGAGAAACCCACCAACGCGGACTGCGCGATCAGCAGCAACTCAATGTGCGGCCACAGCCGATACAACGGCCCCAGCACGCCCACGATCGGCGAGAAGTGGTCACCGAGCAGCGGAAACCCGTGTCCCCAAGGCCCCGACGGCGCGCTGTCGGACCTGATCGTCGACACCGGCAGATGGCCGGAGGCGTAGGAGCGCACGCTCTGCCCGAAGATGCCCAAGTCGTAGGCGTTGGACCGGAACAGCGCGTGCCGCCGCAGCGAGAACACCGCGTAGACGACCGTCGTGGCCAGGGCCAGTGCCGCCGAAGTCCGGGTCGAGGAGGACGTGTCCTCCTCGACCCCGACTCCGGTTCTCGCGACGCCTGCGTCCAACACGGCCGGCACCCCCACCATCCCGAGGGTCGTCCCCCGAGCCCGGTTCGCCATCCTGCCATGTGATCAGAGGACTACGGATGGTGAGAAGGGTACTGATCGCGCGTTCTGAAGTTTGTAAGATCCGGCGGCAGTGGTTCCGGGCCCTGATACGTCGAGAAGTCGAACCGCCTACCCGACCCGGTGCAGGCTCGACGTCCGCACCACTAACTCCGGTTGCAGCACCACGGTCTGGTGCGCGTGCGCGCTCTCCTCCCCGCCCACGGCATCAGCCTCCGCGAGCAGCATCTGCGTCGCCAGCCTCCCCATCTCCGCGGCCGGCTGCCGCACTGACGTGAGCGGCACCGCGACCGCGGACGCGAACTCGATGTCGTCGTACCCGACGATCGCGACTTCCTCGGGTACCTTCACCCCGGCGGCATACAGCGCCTGCTCCAACCCCAGCGCCAGCAGGTCGTTCGCGCAGAACACCGCAGTCGGGCGGTCGGCCAGGCCCAGCAGCCGCGCGGCGGCGTCCCGGCCCGCCGCGATGGTCATGTGGACGGTCGGGAGTTCGTGCAGGGTCTGCGGCGGCAGCCCGGCGGCGGCGATGGCGGCCAGCGCGCCAGTGCGCCGGTCGCGGATCTGTTGCAGGTGCGCCGGCCCGCTGATGTAGGCGACGCGGCGGTGGCCCTGCGCCAGCAGGTGCTCGACCGCCAGCCGGCCGCCGGTGACGTCGTCCACCGACACCGAGCAGACCTCGGCGTCCTCGACCAGCCGGTCCACCACGACGTACGGGATCCCCTGGCGGCGTAACGGTTCCAGCGAACGTCCGGTGGGATCGGCCGGGATCACCAGTACGCCGCGCACCTGCTGTTCGGTGAACAGCCCGATGTAGTCCGCCTCGTCCGACGGCGACTGCGCGCTGGTGCACACCATCACCCCGAGTCCGGCGGCCCGGGCGGTCCGCTCGGCGCCGTTGGCGACGTCGACGAAGAACGGGTTCGCCAGGTCCAGCACCAGCAGCGCGACGATCCGGCTGGTCCCGGTCCGCAGCTGGCGCGCGGACTCGCTGCGCACGTACCCCAGCCGCTCCACCACGGCCAGGATCCGGGCCCGGGTCTCCGGCGCCACCGAATCGGGCCGGTTGAAGCTGTTCGACACGGTGCCGACGGACACGCCGGCCTCCCGTGCGACGTCCGAGATCCCGACTGTCTTCTTGGCCACCTGAGCCCGCCTGCCCGCTAGCGGCTGGACGCCGACTGAATGGTTTCACCGGTCGGCCTCACCTTACAGGCCGGTCCGGGCAGCGGCCCCACCTGGGGGTTCGTTCAAGATCGGGTTCCCGTCCCGGGATCGGCTCTTGACGTCGTCCTGAGCGCCGCCTAAGGTCGGCAGCAGGACGGGATTGAATCGATTCAATCCCGTCGGCGAGATCCCGAGGAATTCGCCGACGAGTTCACCGACGGCAATCACCGGCCAGACCATCGGCCAGACCACCGGCCGGACATCGGCCGAACCCGTCGGCGAGATCGTCGGCGAAGTCCATCGACCACGACCCCCGCGAGGTGGAGCCATGCCCGACCTGTCGGCCGTGAAGGCCGCCCTGAAGGCGCAGGAGATCGAGACCCCGTCGTGGGGCTACGGCAACTCCGGCACCCGGTTCAAGGTGTTCGCGCAGGCCGGGGTGCCGCGGGACCCGTTCGAGAAGCTGGCCGACGCCGCCCAGGTGCACGCCGCCACCGGGGTCGCCCCGCTGGTGTCGCTGCACATCCCGTGGGACCGGGTGGACGACTACGGCGCGCTGGCCCGGTACGCCGAGGAGCTCGGCGTGCGAATAGGGATGATCAACTCCAACACGTTCCAGGACGACGACTTCAAGCTGGGCTCGGTGGCGCATCCGGACCCGCGGGTCCGGCGCAAGGCCGTGGACCACCTGCTGGAGTGCGTCGACATCATGGACGCGACCGGCTCGGCCTCGCTGAAGCTGTGGTTCGCCGACGGCACCAACTACCCGGGCCAGGACGACATCGTGGCCCGGCAGGACCGGCTGTTCGCGGCTTTGTCAGAGGTCTACGACCGGCTCGGGCCGGAGCAGCGGATGGTGTTGGAGTACAAGCTCTTCGAGCCGGCCTTCTACGCCACCGACGTCCCGGACTGGGGCACGTCCTACGCGCACTGCCTGAAGCTGGGGCCGAAGGCGAAGGTGGTCGTGGACACCGGGCACCACGCGCCGGGGGTGAACATCGAGTTCATCGTGGCGTTCCTGCTGCGGGAGGGCAAGCTCGGGGCGTTCGACTTCAACTCCCGCTTCTACGCCGACGACGACCTGATGGTCGGCGCCGCCGATCCGTTCCAGCTGTTCCGGATCCTGCACGAGGTGGCCAAGAACGGCGGCTTCGACAAGGCCAACGGCGTGGCGTTCATGTTGGACCAGTGCCACAACCTGGAGGCCAAGATCCCGGCGTTGATCCGTTCGGTGATGAACGTGCAGGAGGCCACGGCCAAGGCGCTGCTGGTGGACCTGCCCGCGCTGCGGGCGGCGCAGGCGGCCGGGGACGTGCTCGGCGCGAACGCGGTGCTGATGGACGCCTACAACACCGACGTCCGCTCGATGCTGGCGGACCTGCGCAAGGAGATGGGGCTGCGGCCGGACCCGCTGGACGCCTACCGGGCCGGCGGCTACGCGGAGAAGATCGTCGCCGAGCGGGTCGGCGGGGTGCAGGCCGGATGGGGAGCTTGATGAACGACAGCCTGAACAACGACAGCCTGAACAACGACAGCCCGAACAACGGCAGGCCGAAGAACGACAGGCCGAACAGCGGCAGCCCGAACAACGACATCGTGGCCGCGCTGGTGGCCCGGTCGAACCGACTGGGCGCCGATCCGCGGAACACGAACTACGCCGGCGGCAACACCTCGGCGAAGGGCGCCGTGACCGATCCGGTGACCGGCGGCGACGTGGAACTGTTGTGGGTCAAGGGCTCCGGCGGCGATCTGGGCACCCTGGCGCCGGCCGGGCTCGCGGTGCTGCGGCTGGACCGGCTGCGCGCGCTGGTCGACGTCTATCCCGGAGTCGAGCACGAGGACGAGATGGTCGCGGCGTTCGACTTCTGCCTGCACGGCAAGGGCGGCGCCGCGCCGTCGATCGACACGGCGATGCACGCTCTGGTCGACGCGCCGCACGTGGACCATCTGCACCCTGATTCGGGGATCGCGCTGGCGTGCGCGGCGGACGGGGAGAAGCTGACGGCTGAGTGCTTCGGGGATGCCGTGGTGTGGGTGCCGTGGCGGCGGCCGGGGTTCCAGCTCGGGCTGGACATCGCGGCGGTGAAGGCGGCGAATCCGCAGGCGATCGGGTGCGTTCTCGGCGGGCATGGGATCACGGCTTGGGGCGATTCGGCGCCGGAGTGCGAGGCGAATTCGCTGCGGATTATTAGGACGGCCGAGTCCTTCCTCGCCGAACAGGGAAAGGCTGAGCCGTTCGGAGCGGTGATCGCAGGCTTCGAACCGTTGCCCGAGGATGAACGTCGAGCGCGCGCGGCTGCGCTGGCCCCGTATGTCAGCGCTCTGGCGTCCGCCGATCGCCCGCAGGTCGGCCACTTCACCGACGCCGAGGTCGTCCTCGACTTCCTGTCCCGAGCCGAGCATTCGCGGCTGGCCGCACTGGGTACCTCCTGCCCCGACCACTTCCTGCGCACCAAGGTCCGCCCGCTGGTCCTCGACCTGCCGGCCGCCGCGCCCCTCGAAGAGGCGATCGCCCGCCTCGCCGAGCTGCACGCCGACTACCGCACCGAGTACGCGGCCTACTACCACCGGCATGCGACCCCTGATTCGCCCGCGATGCGCGGCGCGGACCCGGCGATCGTCCTGGTCCCCGGGGTCGGGATGTTCTCCTTCGGCCGGGACAAGCAGACCGCGCGGGTCGCCGGCGAGTTCTACGTCAACGCGATCAACGTGATGCGCGGTGCCGAGGCGGTGTCGGAGTACGCGCCGATCGAGGAGTCGGAGAAGTTCCGGATCGAGTACTGGGCGCTGGAGGAGGCCAAGCTGGCGCGGATGCCGAAGCCCAAGCCGCTGGCCACCCGGGTCGCCCTGGTCACCGGCGCGGGGTCGGGGATCGGCAAGGCGATCGCGTACCGGCTGGTCGATGAGGGCGCGTGCGTGGTGGTCGCCGACCGGGACGGGGCGGCGGCGCAGGCTGTGGCCGCCGATCTGGGCGGCGCGGACCGGGCGGTCGCGGTGACCGTGGACGTGACGTCCGAGGAGCAGGTCGCGGCGGCGTTCGACACGGCGGTGCTGGCGTTCGGCGGCGTGGACCTGGTGGTCAACAACGCCGGTATCTCCATCTCGAAGCCGCTGCTTGAGACCACGAGTGCGGATTGGGACCGGCAGCACACCATCATGGCGCGCGGTTCGTTCCTGGTGTCGCGGGAGGCGGCCCGGGTGATGACGGCGCAGGGGCGTGGCGGGGACATCGTGTACGTGGTGTCGAAGAACGCTGTCTTCGCCGGGCCGAACAACGTCGCGTACTCCGCTGCCAAGGCCGACCAAGCACACCAGGTGCGCCTGCTGGCCGCGGAGTTGGGGGAGCACGCGATCCGGGTGAACGGCGTCAACCCCGACGGCGTGGTGCGCGGGTCGGGGATCTTCGCCGGGGGCTGGGGTGCGCAGCGTGCTGCCACCTACGGGATCCCGGAGGAGAAGCTGGGCGAGTTCTACGCGCAGCGGACGCTCCTGAAGCGGGAGGTGCTGCCCGAGCACGTGGCCAACGCGGTGTTCGCCCTCGTCGGCGGCGACCTGACGCACACCACCGGGCTGCTGGTGCCGGTGGACGCGGGGGTCGCGGCGGCCTTCCTGCGGTGAGCGAGCGGGGTATCGGTATGAAGACGGTCGCGGCGGTCGACCTCGGCGCGTCGAGCGGGCGCGTCATGGTCGGTCGCGTCGGCCGGGACACGCTCCAGATGCGGGAGGCGCACCGGTTCGAGAACCGGCCGGTGCGGATCGGCGGAACGCTGCACTGGGACGTGCTGGCGCTGTATCAGGGGATTGTCGACGGACTGCGCGCGGCCCGGCAGGTGGACTCGGTGGGCGTCGACAGCTGGGCCGTGGACTACGGGCTGCTGGACGCCGACGGTGCGCTGCTCGGCAACCCGGTGCACTATCGCGACGCGCGGACGGAAGGTGTCGCCGAGCGGGTGTGGAAGCTGATGCCCGCCGAGGCGCTGTACGGCGTCACCGGGATTCAGTACGTGCCCTTCAACACCCTGTATCAGCTTGTTGCGGCGCGCGGGTCGGAGGCGTTGGGCGCGGCCCGGCAGGCGCTGCTGATCCCGGATCTGATGGGGTACTGGCTGACCGGGGTCGCCGGTACCGAGGTGACCAACGCCTCCACCACGCAGCTGCTCGACGCGGTCAGCCGGACCTGGTCGGCCGAGGTGGCCGAGCGGGTGGGCGTGGACGTCGGGCTGTTCCCGCCGCTGCGTCAGCCGGGGTCGCGGATCGGCGACCTGCTGCCGGCGGTGTTGGAGCAGACCGGTCTGCGCGGGCCGGTCCCGGTGACCGCGGTGGCGTCGCACGACACGGCGTCGGCGGTGGTCGCGGTCCCGGCCGTGACGGGGGGGCGGTTCGCCTATATCAGTACCGGAACATGGTCGCTGGTCGGGCTGGAGCTGGAACGCCCCGTTCTGACCGAGGCCAGCCGGCTGGCGAATTTCACCAACGAGGCCGGGATCGACGGGACGGTCCGCTACCTGCGCAACATCATGGGATTGTGGCTGCTTCAGGAGTGCGTGCGGGAGTGGAACACCGACCTGCTGGCGCTCTTGGCCGCCGCAGCCGAGCAACCGCTCCTGCGTTCGGTGATCGACGCCGCCGACCCCGGCTTCCTGGCGCCGGGCCACATGGCCGACCGCATCCGCGAGGCGTGCCGCACCGCCGGCCAGCCGGTGCCCGGCACGCCGCCGGAAGTCACCCGCTGCATCCTGGACTCGCTCGCACTGGCCCACCGGCGCGCGATCCAGGACGCGCAGCGGCTCGCCGACCACCCGGTGGACACGGTGCACGTCGTCGGCGGCGGGGTGCGCAACGCGTTGCTGTGCCAGCTGACGGCCGACGCGTGCGGACTGCCGGTGGTGGCCGGGCCCGCCGAGGCCGCGGCGCTGGGGAACGTGTTGGTGCAGGCACGGGCGCTGGGCGTGGTCGGCGAGCTCGGGGCGGTGCGGGACTTGCTGATCCGCACGCAGCCGCTGACGCGCTATGAGCCGACCGGAGATCGGGCGGCGTGGGATGCGGCCGCGGCCCGGCTGGCAGCGACGAGCAGCTGAGCCCGCGCTCGCTCACCTCTGAAGACCAGCAGCCGCTAGCGCGTCGGCCGAGCAACTGGTGTTGCTACTGTTTGGCGTGCTGCTGCAATGCGATGAAGGGGGACGAAGGATACGGGCTCTGACGAGCACCGCACCTTCAACTATCGATGACGGGTGGAGCGGGCTACGCGGTCGGCGGCCGGTACCGGTTGGACGACTTGATCGGCCAGGGCGGGATGGGGCGGGTCTGGCGTGGCTACGACGCCAACCTCGACCGCGTCGTCGCCATCAAGGAGCTGACGATTCCCGAGGGCATCGCCGCCGACGAGCGGGCCGAGCTCGTCGAGCGGGCCGTGCGCGAGGCCCGGGTCGCCGCCCGGCTCCGGCACGACGGCCTGATCACCGTGCACGACGTCGTGCAGGACGGCGGTATCCCGTGGATCGTCATGGAACTGGTGCCAGGGGGATCACTGGCCGGGGAGATGGCCGATCACGGTGCGCTGCCGTGGCGGCGGGCCGCCGAGATCGGGATGGTGGTCGCCGACGCGCTCGGGCATGCGCACGTCAGCGGCATCGTCCATCGCGATCTGAAGCCGGAGAACGTGCTTCTGGCCGGATCACGTGTGGTCATCGCCGATTTCGGGATCGCCCGCGTCCTGGAGTCCGCCACGCATCTGACGCGCACCGGCATGACGCTCGGCACGCCGCACTACATGGCGCCGGAGCTGATCGAGGGTCACGAGGCCACGGCCGCCGTCGACCTGTGGTCGCTCGGCGCGATGCTGTACACGCTGGTCGAGGGGCGGCGGCCGTTCGACGCGCCGACGCTCACGGCCCTGTACGCCGCGATCCTCACCAAGGCACCCGAGCCCGCGGCCAACGCCGGGCCGTTGGCCCCGCTGCTGATCCGGCTCCTGGACAAGGACCCTGCGAAGCGTCCCGATGCCGTCGAGGCGGCCGGGATCCTTCGATCCGCGGCCGGTCGGGCCGCTCTGGCGCCGGGCGAGGCCGACCGGCAGCCCGTACCGGAGACGATGGTCGCGGTGCGGGCGCCTCATGCCGGCGCGGCATCGCACGTGGAAGCAGCATCCTCAGGACTGTCCGCGTCGGGAAGCGCGCCGGAGGTCCACTCGCTGTTCATGTGCGGTCCGGGACAGAGGATCGAACGCGCCTGGCTGATCCCGGTCACCGACTACGTCGAGCCGTCGGTCGCGATCTACCTCCAGGGCACGGACGACCTGCACGGTTCTTGGTCGCAAGCGACACTCCAGATCCCGTTCGCCGCGGACCGCAACCGCCGACTGCTGGAGTTGGCGCCGTCGCGGGACGACGCCATGCTGACGCTCGGTCCGGGAATGGCCTCTGGTGCGGCAGCCCTGACTGTGGACCGCGCTCAGGCCCGTCAGGTCCTGGCTCTCGCCGATCTGGTGAACAACACGATCAGCCCCACTGAGCTGGGCCCGTTGCCCAGCCGGGTCGAACGGTTCACCGCCGGCACTGTCTTCCGGACAGCCGGGCGTCTCGGCGTCGCGGTGACCGGGCCGGGTATCGCACCGGCTGCTCGGGTCGGCAACGGCCAGTGGCGCAGGCTGCCCGGCGGTTTCCAGCCGATGCGGCTGGCCTCCGCCGCCGACTCCGTCGTCATCGGCTGGCACGGCGACGCTCGCCGTCCGGGCGCCAGAGCCGTCGCCTGGAACGCCGAGTCCTGCCGGACTCTGTACACGTTCGACGATCGCCGCATCGTCACCGGCGTGGCGGTGTCGCAGTCCGGCTCCCTCGTCGCGGTGAGCAGTCCGGCTGGGATCAGTCTCTACCGCCCGGCCACCGGCGAGGAGCTGACGCACCTGCCGCTCACCGGCGCCGGTGCACTGTCCGGACAAGGCGTTCTGCTCCTCGACGACCCCACGGGACGGCCGAGGGTGACGCACGTCCACGGCCGGAGCGTCCGGCTGTGGGACATGAGTACCCGCGAGTTGCTGGCCGAGTTGCCGCTGCCGAACGAGCCGATCCTCGCCGCTGCCCTCCTGCGTACCGGAGCGGCACAGGCGATCGTCGTCGCGACACCGTCGCGGGTCGCGGCGATGGAGTTCCCGGCGAAGATCTGACAGCGTGCCCGCCGAACAACTCGGGTATCCGGTAGTCGAATCTGGGGCGGCTCGTAGCCGCCCGCACCCACCCTCACGCCCCAGCCACCGCGACCCCGGCCGCCGGCACTGAAGCCTCCTCCTCGACCTCCACCATCTCCGCCGATTCCACCGGCAGCGTCAGCGCCACCTCGAATCCCCCGTCCAGCGTCCGTCCCGCTGAGAGCTCCCCGCCGTAAAGCGCCGCTCGCTCACGCATCCCGGTGAGCCCGACCCCCGACCCGCTGTGCCGCGACGCCTGCGTTATCGCCGCCGCCGGGATGCCCGAGCGCCGGGTTGAGACCGGGTGCGTTCCGGTGTCCGTGATAGTGACCCGGACGACGTCGGGTTCGTACTCAAGGCGCACCTCGACCGAGGATCCCGGCGCGTGCTTCAACACGTTCGTCAGCGACTCCTGCACCACCCGGTACACGCACAGCTCGATCCCGGCCGGCAAAGTGCGCTTCCGTCCAGCCACCGTGTAGCGCGACGGCGTGCCCGACAGGCCCACCCGCTCTATCAACACCGGCAGCTGCGCGATCCCGGGCGCGGGCGGGTCGGAGGTGTGGGCCCGCGCGCCCTCGTCGTCGTCCGGTCGCAGCAGGCTGATCAGCCGCCGCAGCTCCGCGAGCCCCTCGCTCCCGACTTCCGATATCGCCCGCAGCGCCTGGTCCGCGGTCTCCGGCTCCTTGTCGATGACGAACCGCGCCACGCCCGCCTGTACCGCGATGACCGACAGGTGGTGCGCCGTCACGTCATGCAGTTCCCGGGCGATGCGGATCCGCTCCATCAGCACCGCGCGCTGTTCGCGGTCCCGGTGCTTGCGCTGCTCCTGCTCCTTGTACGCGGCCAACAGCGCGCGGCTCTCGGCCAGCTGCCGGGCCCCGTCAGCGATCAGCGCCACGGCCGTGACCCACAACGCGGTGCCCAACCAGATCCACAGATGTGAGCCGGACCACGAGCGGAAGTGATCGAATAAGAGCTCTGCATAAGTCACCGCCGCCGCCAGGGCCGCCCACGGCCGCGCGAGCCGGGCCCCCACCGTGAACATCGCGAGCAGCAACAGGGCCTGGGTTAGGCCCAGGCGGTAGTTGTACGCCTCGTAACCGGCCGTCAGGGCCGCGCAGGCGGCGAGCACCGATAAGGGGAACCGCCGCCGCAGGATCAAGGCGGCGCCCAACGCGAGGATCAGTGTGATCGCGATGCCGTCGATGTGCCGGCCGCCGTGCGAGGCCAGCGCGGGATGCGGCTTGACCGAGGTCGCCACCGCGATCCAGGTGCCGGCCGCGGCGATGGCGAGATCCGCCAGCAGCGGGGGCAGTTGGGCCGGGCGGGGTATCGACGCCAGGGATTTCGCGGCGTCGTGCATGCGGAGCATCCAGCCAAACTAGGGAGCACATCCGGGCTTTGTCCTCAGTTGGGGCCGGGTTTCAGCCGAACGAGGGTAAACCTTTGCGGTAGCCGGACCTGCTGCGGTAGATAGAGATCGGATCTTGATTGTCAACTCAGGGGTAACGCGGCGGACCGATCCGGCCTGGAACCCTGGACCTTTGCACGGTCGCGTAGCGTCGTGCGGTGTAAGTGTTGGGAACAAAACTGGGTGGCAGGCGATGAGGTTCGTCCATCGGGACGCTGGGGTCGAACGCGATATGGAGCTGCGGCTCGGCCGCCAGGACGCGGTGGTGGGAGACCTGGCCACCGCCCTGGGCGGCTACGGCGGCGCCCTGCTGATCGACGGCCGGCCGACCGCGCCGGCCACCCCGCTGAGCGCGTCCGGGCTCGTCACGGGTTCCGAGGTCTCGCTGACCGTGATCCCGGACACCGACACCGGCACGATGTCCGACCGCGGCTTCGTGCTGCGGGTCATCGGCGGCCTGGACGCCGGCCTCTCGGTGCCGCTGCTGCCCGGCCGCTACCGCCTGGGCCGCGGCGAGCAGGCCGACGTCCGAATAGACAGCCCGGATCTGTCGCGGCTGCACTGTGAGATCGACGTCACCCGGGACGGCCTGGTCCGGGTCCGCGACCTCGGCTCGCGCAACGGCACCGACGTGAACGGCCAACGCCTGACCGGGCCGGCGCGCGTCGGCCCGCAGGACATCGTCTCCGCGGCCGGCCGGGTGCCGTTCCGGATCCTCCCGGCCACCGACCTGGGCCCGGTCCAGTACGTCAACCCGGCCCACGAAGCCGGCCCCGGCGGGACCCTGCCGTTCAACCGCGCGCCGCGCCTGGCCGCCGCGGCCGAGAGCGCGCCGATCAAGTTGCCGCAGGCGCCGAAGCGCTCCAACTCCCAGCCGTTCCGGGTCACCACCATCGTCGCGCCGATCATCCTGGCCGCCGTGATGGTGATGATCATGAAGAACCCGGCCTTCGCGCTGTTCGCGATCTTCAGCCCGATCATGATGATCGGCACCCAGATGGAGGACCGGACCCGCGGCCGGGTCGGGCTGCGGCGCGGCAAGCGCGACTACGTGGCGCGGCTGACCGAGGTCCACGACGAGCTCCAGGAGCGCCGCGAGGGCGAGGAAGACCGCCGGCGCGAGGACTACCCCGACCCGGCCGAAGTCCTCTACCGCGCCTCGGTTCCCGGCCTTCGGCTCTGGGAACGCCGCCGCGGCGCGGCCGACTTCCTGCGCCTGTCCGCCGGATTGGCCGACCAGAGCTGGGCACCGCCGGTGGATCACGGCCGGCGCACCGGTACGGATCAGGAACCTGATCCGGCCATCGCCGACGCCATCTCCGAGGCCTCCTGGCTGAACCAGGTCCCGGTGGCCGTGAAACTGGCCGACGGCGGTGTCCTGGGCCTGGAAGGCGACCGGGCGGCGGCCCTGTCCGCGGCCCGGTCGCTGCTGTGCCAGGCGGTCACCGAGAGCGGTCCGGCCGACGTCGCGGTCGCGGTCTTCGCCGACGACGACCGCATCGCCGACTGGGACTGGACCAAGTGGCTCCCGCACGGCGCCGACCCGCGTTCCGGGGCCTCGCGCTACGTCGCCGTCGGCGCCGAACACTGCGAGACCCTGGCCCGCAGCCTGCTGGCCGAACTCGCCGACGCGAACGCCGGTCCCGGCGGCTACGGCGCCGGGCGCTCCGCCGACCCCTCCGCCGCCGGCATGCCGACCCTGCTGCTCATCGTCGACGGCGCCACGCTGCTGGAAGGCCGGCCGTGCGCGCTGCGCGACCTGCTTGGCGGCCAGGCCGGACCGGTCGCGGGGATCGTCCTCACCCGTCGCCTGCCCGCGGTCTGCACCGAGGTCCTGTCGGTCTCGGCCGACGGTTTCGGCCGGCTGCACCGCGTCGCCTCCGGCCAGCGCGTCGATGACGTCCTGGTCGCCGGGATGACCCGGCCCCGGGCCCGCGCCGTGGCCCGGGCGCTGGCCCGGTTCGAGGACCCGGAGGTCAAGGCGGCCGGCGCCGGACTGCCGGACCGGATCAACCTGCTGCCGCTGCTGCACCTCGACGGCGCCCTGGACGCCGCCCTCGCCGACCGCTGGCGCAGCACGGTCGGCACCCTGCGGGCCCGCGCCGTGCTCGGCGTCACCGACCACGGCGAGTTCGAGGTCGACCTCGACGACGACGGCCCGCACGCGCTGTTCGCCGGTACCACCGGCTCCGGCAAGAGCGAGCTTCTGCGAACCCTGATAGCCGCGCTCGCGGTCGGCGCCGACCCCGAGCACCTGACCTTCGCGCTGGTCGACTACAAGGGCGGCGGCGCGCTCGACGAATGCGCGCGGCTGCCACACGTCGTCGGTCTGGTCACCGACCTGGACGAGCAGCTGGGCGAACGGGCCCTGCGCTGCCTGGAAGCCGAACTGCGGCACCGCGAACACGCACTGCGCGGCGTGGGCCTGAGCCACGTGCGCGACTACCAACGGCTGCGCGACACCCAACGCCCGGACCTGGAACCGATGCCCCGCCTGATCGTGGTCATCGACGAGTTCGCCACCCTGGTCAAGGCCCTGCCCGAGTTCGTCGACGCCCTGGTCAGCATCGCGCAGCGGGGCCGCAGTCTGGGCATGCACCTGGTGATGGCCACCCAGCGGCCCTCCGGCTCGGTCAACGACGCCATCAAGAACAACGTCAAACTGCGCCTGGCGCTGCGGCTGGAGAGCAGCGCCGACTCCGCCGACGTCATCGACTCCCCGGTCGCCGCGAGCATCGGCAGCCGACAGTGGGGCCGCGGGTTCTACCGGGTGAGCGCGGGGGAAGTGCTGCCGGTGCAGACCGCGCTGTCCACCGGCGTCACTCCCGTGGACAACGGCGCAGGCCGGCTGTCCCTCCTACCCTTCAGGTTGACATCGGGGGAGCGCGCCGGGGCGGTCGCGACCCAGGAGCTCACCGCCGCCGGCCAGCCGACCGACCTGGCCCGGCTCGTCGAGGCCGCGCAGCACGCCAGCTACTCGGCCGGCTTCGCGCAGCCCCGGCGGCCCTGGCCGGACCCGCTGCCGACCGCGATCCCGCTGCACGAACTCGGCCCGGCCGCCAAGGGCCTACAGACCGACAGCACCGGCCTGGCCGCGTACGCCCTGCTCGACGACCCCGACCGGCAGGCGCAGTACACGGTCGGCTGGGACCCGGCGGTCGGCAACATGCTGATTTACGGCGGCGTCAACTCCGGCACCACCACGGCGCTGACGGCGCTCGCCTTGTCCGTGGCGGCCGCCGAGGCGCCCGACCGCCTGCACCTGTACGTGCTGGACCTCGGCTCCGGCGCCCTGGCCCCGCTGCAAGGCCTGCCGCACACCGGCGCCTACATCGGCCCCGGTGACCGGCCCCGGCAGGTCCGCTTGATCAAGATGCTGCGAGCCGAACTGAACAACCGCAAGGCCGGCGGCTCCCTGCGCGACCCCTACGACCCCGGACCGCCGCGCGTCATCGTGCTCATCGACAACGTCGGATCGCTGCGCTCGGAGCTGGAGAAGGACTTCGGCGGCATGCAGGTCCTGGACGACCTGGAACGGGTCTACGCCGACGGCCCCGCGGTCGGCCTCTACATCATCGCCACCGGCGACCGCCTCGGCGCGATCCCCGGCGCCTGGGGCGCCCTGAGCCGGCAGAAACTGTTGCTGCGCCTGGCCGACGCCACCGACTACGGCAGCTTCGACGTCCCGCGCCGCGCGGTGCCCGCGGCGGTGCCGGGCCGCGCCGTGGTCGTCGCCACGCGCCAGGTCGTGCAGATCGGCTACCCCGGCGCCGACCTCGCCGCCGCCGTCAGCGGCGTCGCGACCCGCTGGACCGGGGCGCCGCGCACCGCCAACAAGGTCCGGCTGCTGCCCGAGGTGATCCCGATCGACCGGATGCGCCGGGCCGGGGTCGCGGCCGCCACCGGCGGCGAACCCTGGTCCATCCCGGTCGGCTTCACCGACAGCGCCCTGGCTGCCGCCGTCCTGCGGCTGCACGAACACGAACACGGCCTCATCGCCGGACCCCCGCGCTCGGGCCGCAGCAGCGCCCTGGTCGCGATCGCGCACATGGTCCTGACCGGCGCCGAGCCGCCGGCGCTGGTGGCGTTCGCGCCCCGGCGCTCGCCGCTGCGCGATCTGCCGCCGACGGTCACCGGCTGCACCGAGTACACGGAGCTGGACCGGGCCCTGGAGTCCGCGGGCGAGCGAGCTCTCCTCCTGGTTGACGACGCGGACACGGTCACCGACACCCTGGGGGTGATCGACCGGTTCCTGGCCAAGCCCGGCCGGCACGTGATCGCCGCCGGCCGCAGCGACGGTATCCGCCGGCAGTTCGGCCAGTGGACGCAGAAGGTCCGGGAGGCACGCTGCGGCGTGCTGCTGGTCCCGGACCACAACCAGGACCACGACCTGCTCGGCACCCCGCTGCCGCGGCACAGCCCGATGGCGCCGCTGCCCGGCCGGGGCTACCTCATCTGCGACGGCACGATCGAGGGAGTGCAACTAGTGCTGGCGACACCCGGCGACTTCTATAACGAACGCGGTAGCTCGGAATTACACCGCTCGTTAGACGACCGGACGACTGGATGGTCCTAACTTTGTGGTCGTACCGCCGAGGGATTCCAAGGCGTACCAATAGCCAACCGGCGAACCCCGTCCCAGGCGGATCCGCCGAACGAACGAAGATGGAGCGTCATGATGACTGACGGCGGCACTGTCAAGGTCACAGCCGAAGCGCACCTGCACATCGGCCAGCTGCTCAACCTCCTGCAGGGCCCGCTGGGCGACGTGCTCTCGCAGATCACCTCGCACGGCCTGGCGCTGACCGACCCCGCGGTCTGGGAGGGCCCGGCGGCGTCGCTGTTCAGCAGCACCATCTGGCCGGCGGCCCAGCAGCAGCTGGACACCGTGCGCGCCACCCTCATGGAGCTGCAGCAGCAGGTCGGCGGCGTGCTCGGCAACGTCACCCAGGCCGGCAGCAGCGGCGGCCTGCCGGTCGTCGGCTCGCTGCCGGTGGTCGGCGGCCTGGTCAACGGCCTCACCTCGGGTCTGTAAGACTTCCGGCCTGACGCGCCGGTTGGAGCGAGCGAGCGGACTGAACTGAACAGCAAGCACCCACCCGGCGACGGCGGTGGTGTGGCGGCACGGAAAGAGCGTGCCGCCACGCCACCGCCCCGTCGTGCTTTGCCGGGGATATCGCGGATGTCGTGGAACGGACGGGAACGCAGGTCATGACACGCCATAGTGGTTCGATGGGTACAGCGCCACAGACGACTCCGGTTCTGGAGACGCCCGAGCACGTCCCGGGATACCGGGACTTAGCGCGCATCGGGCACGGCGGCTTCAGCGTGGTCTACCGGGCCGTGCAGGAGTCCTTCGAGCGCGACGTCGCCCTCAAACTGCTGACGATCGTCGGCCCGGACGAGGACGCCCGGCGCCGGTTCGTGCGCGAGGTGCGGCTGGCCGGCCGGCTCAGCGACCACCCGCACGTGGTCACCGTGCTGGACACCGGGACCACGGCCTCCGGACGGCCGTATCTGGCCATGGACCTGTATGACGGCGGGTCCATGAAGCAGTGGCTGACCCGGCGCGGCCCGCTCACCGGCGCCCAGGCGGCCGGGGTCGGCGCGAAGATCGCCGACGCCCTGCACGCCGCGCACGCCCTCGGCGTGCTGCACCGGGACGTGAAACCCAACAACATCCTGGTCTCCCGGTACGGCGAACCGGCTCTGGCCGACTTCGGAGTGTCCTGGCTGCTGGACGCCAGCAACTCCTCCTCGGTGCTCGACGTCTTCTCCCCGCAGCACGCCGCGCCGGAGCTGATGACCCGCGGCGTCCCGACCGCCTCCTCCGACGTCTACGCGCTCGGCTCGACGCTGTACGAGCTGATCGCCGGCCGGCCCCCGTTCGGCGGTGCCGGACAAGACGTACGCCGGACCATCTATCTGGCGCTGAGCGAACCGGCTCCGTTGCTGGACTGCCCCGACCTGCCCGGCCTGGCCGAAGTCATCGACCGGGCCATGGCCAAGGAGCCCGCCGACCGGTTCCCGGACGCGGCCGGCTTCGGCCGCGCTCTTCGGGCCCTGATACCGGACGGGGTCTCGACCGCGCTGGTGATGGCCGACCCCCTCGCGGCGACCGCCGGGCTCGCGCTGGAGGCGCCGGACTCGCCCGGGTTCGCCGACCCCTCCCGTTCGGTCGACATGACCGACGCCATGGACCTCTACTCCGGCGCCGACGAGTACGTCTCGCGTCCGGACGACACCATGGTCCGGCCGGACCGGGTGGACGAAGACGCGGTGGTTCCCGGGCCGCGGGGCGGCGGGGGCCGGCGTCGGCCGGACGACCGGCGCGGATCGGATGACCGCCGAGGACCGGACAGCGGCCGGGCCGGCGACGGCGGACGCGGCGGGCGACGCGGCGGATACGGCGAGCGGACCGCGGTGGCCGGCGGTGCACGCGATCGGCGCGGCTTGGGCAAACCGCTGGCGCTCGTCGCGGTCGTCATCCTGCTCGCCGTCGGCGCGTGGGCGCTGGTTCCGTCGAAGGACTCTTCCTCGTCCGGTTCCAAGAACGCCGCCGGTCCCGGCCAATCGCCGACCGCGACCAGCCCCGGGGCGGCGACCAGCGGCTCCGCCGCGGCGCAGAGCAGCACCAGCGGCACGTCCTCGGCGCGGTCCAGCTCCAGCAGTTCGCCCTCCAGCTCTCGCCACTCGACCTCCGCGGAGCCGACGCACACCGTCACCACCACGGCCTCGACCGGGGCCAGCGTCCCGGTGGTCCCGCCGCCCACGGCCTCCTCGACCGGACCGCTGCTGCCGTCCGACTACCATCGCTTCCAGAACTCGGCCACCGGAAGCTGCCTCGCCGGGAGTGCGGGGCTCCAGGCCTGTGCCGACAGCAAGACCCAGGGCTGGCAGTCCAAGGCGCCGGGGATCCTCGGGCTCGGTGCGGTCACCGGGCAGGAGGAGTTGGTCAACGGGGACAGTGGGAACTGTCTGTCCGGCGGCTCCGGCGGCGGTGTGAGCGTCAAGGCTTGCAGCGGGGATCTGTCCCAGGTGTGGTCCAAGACCGGCGGTTCCGGCGGCGGCACCGAACTTCAGAACTCCGCGGACATGCTGTGCCTGAAGGCGTCCGGCGGTTCGGTGGTCGAGGCGATGTGCAACGGGGACGCGAGCGAACTGTGGTCCGAGGACGGCAACGTCTGACAGACTTCAGCAGGTTGTTAACACATGAGCATGAATGCTCCGGTAGCTTCGGGGTAGTGCCAGTGGCGGCGTCGACGGGACGCCTCAGGGATCGACAGGGCGGCGGACGCGGATGGTCAAGGTTCTGATCGTCGACGACCAGGTGTTGATCCGCGCCGGGATGGCGGCCATCTTGCGGGCCGCCCCCGGTTACGAGGTGGTCGGTGAGGCGTGCAACGGCGCCGAGGCGGTCACGATGGCCGCGCTGACCGAGCCCGACGTGGTGCTGATGGACATCCGGATGCCGGACATGGACGGGATCGCCGCCACCCGCGCGATCCTCGGCTCCGGCGCCGAGAAGTTGCCGCACATCCTGATCCTGACGACGTTCGACATGGACGAGTACGTGTACGAGGCGCTGCGGGCCGGCGCGGACGGCTTCGTGCTGAAGGACACCCCGCCTGAGCGCCTGCTCGCGGCGCTGAAGGCGGTCGCCGACGGGGACACGCTGTTCTCCTCGGCGGTGACCCGCCGCCTGGTGCAGGCCTACGTCAAGGCGACCGGCCTCGACGTGGAGCCGGCCGGCCCCGGTCCCGGCGCCGGAGGCATTCCCGGCGGCGCCGCGGACTGGCCGCCGGCCGGTCTCATCCCGCGCTCGCGGCGTTCGGAAGGCCCGTCGTCGGCCGAGCGGGCCGCCCTGGCCGCGCTCACCACCCGCGAGACCGACGTGCTGCGGCTGGTCGCCACCGGCCTGTCGAACGGCGAGATCGCCGAGCGGCTGGTGGTCAGCGAGGGCACGGTGAAGACGCACCTGAACCGCGCGATGGCCAAGCTGCACCTTTCCAGCCGGGCCCAGGCCGTGGTGTTGGCGTACGAGTCCGGTCTGGTGGTCGCCGGGCAGCCGCAGCCTCAGGCCTGACCGCGGATTCCCGTTCCCTTACTGCGGAATCGCAACACGCAACACCGTCGATATCGCCTTGGAGGACCGGTCCCGGCGCGAGACTATTAGCGTTCCTCTCACGGGCGTTGCGAGTCGCGAGGAGTCGGACGTTCGTCGGTCTCGCGGGATGGGGGTACGGAAATGGTCAACAGTCTTACTTCGCGATCTCGGGTCCGAGTCGGCGGGACCGTCCTGGCGGGTCTTCTTCTCGCCGCGTCGTTGGCGGCCTGCGGAAGCTCAGGCAGCTCCGGCTCGAACAACAGCTCCTCGGACCAGTCGACGGACTCGGGCTCGTCCGGCGACTCCGGTTCCGGCGGTGACACCCCGTCGGCGCCGCCCAGTCCCACGGTCATGAGCTCCGCGGCTTACGAGCAGAGCCTGACGAGCGTGAACGCGCAGCTGGCCCCCGACGTCGCGGCGGTCGTCAACGCCGAGACGCCGGATGCGGCGAAGACCGCGTTGAGCAAGCTGTCCACGGACGCGCAGAACCTGTCCGGCGGGCTGCCCAGCGACCCGCCGGACACCCTGTCCGCGCCGACCCAGCAGCTCTCGACGGCGCTGGGCACCCTGTCGACCTCGGCCGACTCCACGGCGAGCGACGTCGGCTCCGCGGTGTGCACGTCGGCCTCGGCGCTGGCCGAGTTCACCCGCTCGGACGGGGCCAAGGCGATGCGGGACGCGGCCACCGCGCTGGGTTCCGTCGACCCCGCCTACGGCAAGGACGTCGCGGGCTTCCTGCCGGCGCCGATCGCCGACCAGACCCGGCAGCTGGGCAACGGCCAGGTGCTGCGGCACTCCGACGGTCCGGGCTCGCTGACCATCAACAACTCCGGCACCGACGCCGTGGTCACGCTGACCAAGGTCGGGACGAAGACCCCGGTCGCCTCGGTCTACGTGCGGGGCAACGCCAACACGACGCTGAGCGACATCCCGGGCGACACCTTCGACATCTACGTCTCCTCCGGTACCGACTGGGACAGCGCCGCGCAGAAGTTCACGCGGCAGTGCTCTTTCTCGAAGACCGATTCCACGTGGGACTTCAGCGACTCGGACTGGAGCCTGACGCTGACCCCGGTGGTGAACGGCAACCTGACGGTGTCGCAGCTGGGTGCGGGGGACGCGCCGAACCCGTGAGCCGTGCTCGACCTTTGAGACCTATGCGTGAACTGAGATTTGTCCGTGGATTGAGCTCAGTGAGCTGATAGCTGTGAACTGAAACCGGTGCCGGGGCAGGGGCTGGCGCCGGATCAGTGTCGGGGTGGGAG
>NZ_JAAFZA010000128.1 GCF_015356865.1 Catenulispora pinisilvae | reverse complement strand
CCGGAGACTGCGTAACCATGTCAAGAAGATCATCGGTAAGCCGTGTGCGGGAGAACCGCACGCACGGATTGAAAGGGGACAGAGGAAACGGGCTCTCACGAGCACCGCGCCTCTAACTACCAATGGAGCCGGAGCTGTTCGACCCGTCCCGCGACCCCCACGCCGACCTGGCAGCGGCCCGTACGGCGGCCGCCGCCGACGGCAAGGACATCCTCCTGGCCCTGGGCGCCCGCTGGTGCCCGGACTGCACCGCCTTCGAGGACTGGACCCACGACCCCGAAGTGGCCGAACTCCTCCAGCACAAGTACCACCTGGTCACCGTCAGCGTCGGCACCGACCGAGGCCAACGCGACCAGAACAACGACATAGACGCGGACTTCAACCACCCCATAGCCGGCGGCATCCCGTCCCTGTCGGTCCTCAACCCCGAGGGCAAGATCCGCTTCGACTCCGCCGACGGCGAGTTCGCCCGCGCACGCAAGATGAAGCCCGCGGACCTGCTGGACTTCCTGCGCTTCGGACGCTGACAAGGGCATTAGGCCGAACAGGTGATTGAAGTACATTCGCCTGCGATGCCCGACTGGCTACGCTGAACTTATGGAGTCAGATCGAGTTCCTTCAGAAGGTTGGTCTCCCGTGAGCATCGCTTTTGTGGAGTATCCCCCGCTCCCGGACTCGCCGTTTGCGATGTGGGTCAGCGGCGAGCTCGAGGATCATCTCGGCCTGCCGGAGGGCTTTCGCGTCGAGATCATCGAGGGGGACATCGTCGTGTCGCCTGCTGCTCGCTACACACACAACAGGATCGCCGCGCGCATTGTCACCGCGTTCGGGGTCGCATCGGCCGCTGACCCGGCGTTCCGGTGGGAAGCCGTGCCGAACACCGGCGTCGGAGAACCGGAGTCCAGAGGCTGGATCCCCGATGTGGCGATCGTGGACAAGGCGCGCAGTGACGAAGTGGCTGAGGCCGGCTTGGTGATCATCGGCCCCAGCGACATGACGATGGCCATCGAGGTCACCTCGCCGTCCAACGCCGACCACGATCGCGAGCCGGGTCCCCAGCACCGCCAGAAGAACGGGAACCGCATCAAGACCAAGTGGGCCGACTACGCCGCTGCCGGTGTCGAGTTCTACCTGCTGGTGGACTGTGACCCGCGCGTTTCGCGAGCGATCCTCTATTCGGAGCCGAACCCTTCCGCGTCCCGATACGAGGCTGCTATCGCGTGGAACCTGGGCGCCCCGATCGTCCTGCCCGAGCCGTTCGGGCTGACTGTCGACACCGCCGACTGGAAAGCCTGGTCCTAATGTCCGGCCAAGCGGTCACGCCCCATACAACCGCTGCATCGCATAAGCCGTCATCTGCTCAATAGCCTTCGCATCGAAAACGATCCGATGCTCCCCCTCGATGTCCAGCACGATCCCGTACCCGGTCGGCAGCAGGTCCAGCACCTCGCCCCCGGTCACCGTGAAGTACCGGGACTCCTCCCCCGAGTAAGCCCGCAGCTCCTCCAGCGAGCTGAACATCGGGATCACCGGCTCCGGGGTGTCGTGCAGGGCCAGGAACCCCGGTTGTTCGCCGCGCGGGCAGTAGATCTTCGCGCTGTTGAACACCGTGTAGAAGTCCTCGGGGCCCATCACGCCGCCGGTGAAGGCCCGGATGGCGTCGCTCAACGCGGCGTTGGCCACCTGGGACGGTGGGGGCTCCTGGGGATAGCCGTACACGTCATGAGAGCCTACCCGGCGCTTCCGGTCGAGTGCACCGCGCTCGCGTGATCCACCTCACCGCCCGGTCGCGGGAATCGGGGGAGGTCCGGGCTTGCGGCTAGTTACCGGCGGGTAGCATCCTTGGAGGGAGCTTATTACTCTTCAGTACGACCGGAACGTAACCCTGAGCCGGTCCGGGATCATGGGAGCCAACGGCGATGAGCCACTACAAGTCGAACCTGCGCGACATCGAGTTCAACCTCTTCGAGGTGTTCGGCCGCGGCGAGGTGTACGGGACCGGCGAGTACGCCGACATGGACGTCGACACCGCCAAGTCGATCCTGGCCGAGGTCGAGCGGCTGGCGGTGGAGGAGCTGGCGCCGAGCCTGCTCGACTCCGACCGCAACCCGCCGATCTTCGACCCGGAGACCAACTCCGCCACCCTGCCGGAGAGCTTCAAGCGCTCCTACAAGCAGTTCATGGACGCCGAGTGGTGGCGCCTGGGCCTGCCGACCGAGCTCGGCGGCACCCCGACCCCGCGCACCCTGCGCTGGTCGGTCGCCGAGCTGGTGCTGGGTGCGAACCCGGCGATCTGGATGTACTCCTCCGGCGCCGACTTCGCGACCGTGGTCTGGAACCTGGGCACCGAGGAGCAGCGCAAGGTCGCCCGGCAGATGGTCGAGGGCCAGTGGGGCTCCACCATGGTGCTCACCGAGCCGGACGCCGGCTCCGACGTGGGCGCCGGCCGCGCCAAGGCGATCCAGCAGCCGGACGGCACCTGGCACATCGAGGGCGTGAAGCGGTTCATCACCTCCGGTGAGCACGACCTCAGCGACAACATCATCCACCTGGTGCTGGCCCGCCCCGAGGGCGCCGGCCCCGGCACCAAGGGCCTGTCGCTGTTCATCGTGCCGAAGTACGACTTCGACTGGGACAGCGGCGAACTCGGCGAGCGCAACGGCGCCTTCGTCACCAACGTCGAGCACAAGATGGGCCTGAAGGCCTCCACCACCTGCGAGGTCACCTTCGGCCAGGCCGGCGTCCCGGCCAAGGGCTGGCTGCTCGGCGAGGTGCACAACGGCATCGCGCAGATGTTCAACATCATCGAGTTCGCGCGGATGATGGTCGGCACCAAGGCCATCTCCACGCTGTCCACCGGCTACCTGAACGCGCTGGAGTACGCCAAGCAGCGCGTGCAGGGCTCGGACCTGACCACCCCGGGCAAGGACGCGCCGCGCGTCACCATCACCCACCACCCCGACGTGCGCCGCTCGCTGATGACGCAGAAGGCCTACGTCGAGGGCATGCGCTCGCTGGTGCTCTACACCGCGACCTTCCAGGACGCGATCGAGCAGGCCCGCGCGGCCGGCGGGCAGGACAAGCACGCCGAGCGGATGAACGACCTGCTCCTGCCGATCGTGAAGGGCTACGGCTCGGAGAAGTCCTACGAGCAGCTGGCGCAGGCCCTCCAGATCTTCGGCGGCTCCGGCTTCCTGCAGGAGTACCCGCTGGAGCAGTACATCCGCGACGCCAAGATCGACTCGCTCTACGAGGGCACCACCGCGATCCAGTCCCTGGACCTGTTCTTCCGCAAGGTCGTGAAGGACGGCGGGGTCGCCCTCAACACCCTGAACGAGGAGATCACCAAGTTCCTGGCCGCCAACCCCGGCGGTGCGGACCTGGCCCGCGAGCGCCAGCTGCTGGCCACCGCGCAGGGCGAGGTCGGCGCGATGCTCAAGGCGATGCTGGACAAGGCCGGCGAGTCCCTGTCGGACCCCAAGCAGCTGTACGTGGTGGCGCAGAACACCGTGCGCTTCCTGTTCGCGCTCGGCGACGTCATCGTCTCCTGGCTGCTGCTGCGCGGCGCCACGGTCGCCCAGGCGGCGCTGGCCGACGGCGCGGCCGGCCGGGACGAGGCGTTCTACACCGGCAAGATCGCGGCGGCGCAGTTCTTCCTGCGCAACACGCTGCCGCTGCTGGCCGGCCAGCGCGCCATCGTCGAGGCCACGGACAACTCGCTGATGGACGTGCCGGAGGAGGCCTTCTAAGCACTCTGAGGCCAACGGGCCGGAGTCGAGAGGGTCCATTCGAAAGGGTCCATCCGGGCTCGAACGCCTCTTCGCATTTCACGCAGTCGCCCCTACTCTGCGCCACTATGGCGAGAGCAGGGGCGATTGTGCGTGTGACGGTGCGGACGACCGGCGAACTGCTGGTCACGTTCTCGGTGTTGCTGGTGCTGTTCATGGTGTATCAGCTCTATTACACGAACGTGCTCGGCCGGGACGCGATGAACCACGAAGTCAGCTCGATGCAGCGGCAGTGGTCGGCCACCGCGCCGGCGAGCCCGGCCGCCCCGGCGCCGCACGGCCAGTCCGCCCCGGTGGTGCTGCCGCCGCCGCGGCCGCTGCGCAACGGCGACGACGTCGCGATCCTGCGCATCCCGCGCCTGGGCTCCAGCTTCGGCGACACCGGGGTCCCGGTGCTGGAGGGCGTCGGTCTGGACATCCTGAACCGCGCGACCGGCCACTACCCCGGCACCGCGCTGCCCGGCCAGATCGGCAACTTCGCGGTCGCCGGGCACCGCAAGACGCACGGCGAGCCGTTCCGGCACCTGGACGAGATCCGGGCCGGCGATCTGGTCTACGTCGACACCGAGGCCGCCACGTACACGTACCAGATCGACACCGACCCGGTGATCGTGCAGCCCACCGATCTCGGCGTCGTGGATCCGGTGCCGGGCAAGCCCGGAGTGCCGCCGACCCAGCGTCTCATTACCCTGACGACCTGCAATCCCTGGTGGTCCTCCACCCAGCGGATGATCGTGACCGGCCACTTGGTCTCCGTGACTGCCCGCGGATGACTATTGACACTTCGTCAGATTCCTCCGTCAATGCCTAGGCACCTCTTCGATCTGTCGTTCGATGTCAGGAGGCATCCATGAGTGGTCATCAGATCCTTATCAAGCGCGCGACCTGGCGCGCGACCGCGGTGGGGGGCGCGGTGACGGCCGCCGCGGTGTCGCTGGCGGTGTTCGCGCCGACCGCCAGCGCGGGCACCGTCAGCGTCGGCTACGGCAGCTGCACCAGCAGCAACACCGCGCTCACCCCGCCGCCGCCGGACTACACCTCGCAGGTGACGCTGACCCCTCAGGGTTCTTCGTTCCAGGCGGGCAAGCCCATCACGATCACCTGGCACTACTCGACCTCCACGGCGCCCCCGCCCGGCATCCCGCTGGCGAACGTGGCCTCCGCGAAGGCGAAGATCGTGATCGGCGGCGCGGCGAGTTCGACGATCAGCACCGGGGCGTCGGCGAACTTCCCGCCGCAGCCGGTGACCACCGGAGGGACGTTCCAGATCCCTGATATGACCGCGACGTTCACGCCGGCCGCGGCCGGGACCTACACGCTGACCCCCGGCGACAACGAGCAGGACATCGCGCAGTTCAGCCTGGTTGTAGCGTGTAAGGCCTCTGCGTCCGGCCCGGCGGCCACCATCACCGTGGCTCCGGCCTCCGGCGGCGGCACCAGCTCCTCCCCGTCCGGCAGCTCGCACTCCTCCAGCACGAGCTCTTCGTCGGCGTCGGGTTCGAAGTCGTCCTCGGGCTCTTCGGGCACCTCGTCCTCCTCGACGTCGGCCGCCGGCACCGAGGGCTCCTCGACCGCGAGCGACACGGGATCCACGCCCGCCCCGACCAGTTCGTCGACCGCCGGCGAGCTGCCGCACACCGGCTTCGACGGCCGCTGGCTGTTCGGCGGCGCGGTGCTGGCGGCGGTCCTCGGCGGGACCGGTCTGTACGCCACCCGGCGCCGGCCCGGCAACCACGGCTGAGCCGGAGAGCGGGCGCTCGAACGTGTGTATTGACTTCGCGACCGAGCTGTCCGTGAATATCTGACACCCCATCAGAAACGGTGTGCGACAACCCGACCCTGCGGGCCGCCGGCCCGTGGGTTTGTCACCCCCTCAAAGAGAGGGCACCACTCGTGAGACAAGGGTTCAGAGATCGACACCGAACCAGATCCGGCCGGGCCATGGCTATGGCCGGGACGCTCGCGGTGGCCTTGGCCACCGTGACCGCCCTGGCCCCCGCCGCCTCGGCCGGTACGACGACCGTGAACTACGGGAGCTGCACCAGCAGCAACCCGGGGCTCGCGGCGCCGCCGCCGGACTACAGCAGCCAGGTGACCCTGACCCCGTCGGCGAATTCCGTCGCCGTCGGGTCGCCGGTGACCATCACCTGGCACTACTCGCTGTCCACGGCACCCTCGCCCGGCATACCGATCGCCGACGCGGCCACCGCCAAGGCATCGATCGTGGTCGGCGGGGCGGCCAGCACGACCCTTTCGGCCGGGCCTTCGGCGGCGTTCCCGCCGGCCCCGGTCGCCACCGGCGGGACGTTCCAGATCCCGGACTTCACCGCCACCTTCACGCCCACGACCGCCGGCACCTACACGTTCACGCCCGGGAACAACGAACAGGACGTGGCGCAGTTCGGCATCGTGATCCAGTGCGCGGCCAGCGGCGCGAGCGCGGCGGCGACCGTCACCGCGACCAACGCCTCGGCCGCCGTGGGCAGCGCGTACGTGCGGCCCGGCGGCACGGTGGACTTCACCGGCGCGGGCTGGATCGCCGGGGAGACCGTCACCCCGTCGTTCAAGGACAGCGCGGGCACCGCGACCACCGGAACGGCGATCACCGTACCGGCCGGCGGCGCCGTCTCCGGTTCCATCGCGGTTCCGGCCGCGGCGGCGACAGGTGCCGGTTCCCTTGTGCTCACAGGGAGTACGAGTGGAGCGGTTCCGATCGCGGTCACCGTGTTGGGCGCGCCGACGCTGAGCGCGTCGCCGGCGTCCGGCGGACCGGGCACCGTGGTCGGTCTGTCCGGCGGTAACTGGGATCCCGGCGCCACCGTGGCCGTCAGCGGCGTGGACGCGTCCTCCAACCCGGTCGGCGCCAGCTCGACGCTGACCGCGGACGCCTCCGGCCACTTGTCCGGCGGCTACACGGTGCCGGGCACGGCTATCGCCGCCATCGGAGCCGCGGAACTGGTCGGCGGCGCGCCGAGCACGACGTTGCGCGCGGCGGCGGCGTTCACCTTCGCCGGCAACGCCTGCACCGCGGACGCGGCAGGTGCGCCGGTCTCCGCGACCGGTACATGCTCGGTGCCGCAGAGTGCGAACGTGACCGTCAGCGGCGGTCCGTTGCAGCTGAAGGAGAACACCGGGGCGGTGACCTTCCCGGGCGTGACCCTGGACGGCACCGCGCACAACCAGGCCGGATCGCTCCAGCAGGTCGAGGTCCAGGACTTCCGTGGCACCACCGACGGCTGGGTCCTGAACGCGACCATGTCCGATCTGGCGCTCACCGGTGGTCCGTACGCCAACTCCGGCGCCGCGCCGATCCCGGCGGGCGACGTCTCGGCGAGCGGTCTGAAATGCGCCGGAAACCCGGCCGGGACGACGCCGTATCCGTCGACCCCGACAGCCGGCTCCGGTGGCGCGCTGAGTGCCACCACGGCGATCACGTTGTGCTCGCAGGCGGCGGGCGGGACCAACCCGCCGACCGTCACCGGCGGGGACTTCCTCGTCGACGCCGGGCTGAACCTGTCGGTCCCCGCGTATCTCCTGCAGGGCACCTACACCGGCACGGTAACCATCACCCTGCAGTGACGCGCACAGCGCCGATCTGATGGGGAGTAAGGGGCTTTCCGGTGGGGCGAGGTCCATTCGCCCCACCGGAAAGCCACAGCCATGAGTACCACACCGGCCCGCCTGCCGAGGAGATCGCTGTGGAGAGCAATAGAGAGAACGCGGTGGTCCGTCGTGGTGCGCGGGCCCGCGCGGTGGCGGCGTTCTTGGCCGCGACGCTACTTGTCGGCGTCTGGGTGGGTTCCGGGAGCGGAACCGCTGAGGCGGACAGCGGATCCTGGTCGGTACAGCCCGCGCCGAAGCCGGGTTCGCCGGCCGGCGCGCGCCAGTACTTCATCCTGGAGGGCCGCCCCGGTACGACGCTGCAGGACGGGCTCGCAGTGTCCAACTACACCGATCACCCGATCACGTACTACGTCTACGGCGCCGACGGCTACAACACCCCCGGGGACGGCCAGTTCGCGCTGCGGGACCACGGCTATCCGATGAGCGGCGTCGGCTCCTGGGTGCGCGCCGCGTTCCCCACGATCACCGTCCCGGCACAGACGTCCACTGTTGTGCCGATCTCTATAGCGATTCCCGCGAACGCCTCTCCAGGCGACCATGTCGGCGGAGTCTCAGGGATGGATACCGCTGTGGAGAGCGTGCAGCAGCAGGGCGACATCCGGGTCGGTATCAAACGTGTGGTCGCGGCCCGACTCTATGTGCATGTCGACGGCCCGGCGCTCGGCGGGCTGACGGTCACGGATCTGAAAGTCTCGGGTTCTGCATCATTCCCGGCCTATGTGAGTGACAGTGACGGCACGGTTACTGCGACGGTCACTAATAGCGGCAACTTGCTGGAGTCCCCTAAAGCGCATCTCCGTGCGACGGGAATCTTCGGCACGCTGATAGACCGGACGGTTCAGCTTCCACAGATCCTGCCGGGACAGAGCATCCATTTTTCCCAGTCGTGGAAGAACATGCCGCCCTTTGAGATCGGCACTCTGCATCTCGCTGTCACGGACGACTCCGCTTCTGCCCCGGTGACATCGGCCGCGGCCGTGTCGCTGATGCTGGTTCCGTGGCTCACGCTGCTGGTTCTCGCGCTCGCGGGGCTCGCGATCCTGGTGGGGCTGGTGTTCTGGCGGCGGCGCCGGAAGGGTTCCGCACAAGTCCGCGTCCGGCCCGAGCCGACGAAGGCCGCGGCCCCCTGATGCGCGGGCCGGCCGTAGCCGCCGTGGTGGTACTCCTCGCCGTCCTGTGCCCAGGGTCTCCGGCAGCTCATGCGACCGCTGACGGTCCCACCCTGACGTTGTCCCAGGACACGGCGAAGCTGGGGGACCATATTGGGGTGACCGGGAGCGGGTTCCCTATAGGGGCGCAGCTACAGGTCGAGATATGCGGGACCGGGGGATCGTCGAACTCCTGCGCCATCGCGGCGGCGGTGGACGCGACGGCGGACGTCCACGGCGGCTTCCACCAGAGCCTGCCGGTGGTGGAGCCGCCGACACCCTGCCCGTGCACTGTGCATGCGGCGTCCTACGCCGGTACCGCCGCAGGTCCCGTGGACACCCCGATCAGCATCCCCGGCCTGCGCTACCTGCCGCCGGCGGCACCAGCCGTGGCCGTGGCCGGGACGGCGCAGCTGACGGACGCCACCGCCGTCCCCGACTCCCCGTTCCTGACCCAGCTCGGGGCGGACGGCTCGGCGCGCGTCACGCTGACCTTCGCCGATCTCGGCGGCGGTCCGGCCCCTGATCCCGGCGTGACGCTGACCCTGTCGCGCGGCGGTGCGCAGGTCGGACGGTATCCGGTGGTCTGGACCGGCGGCGCCCTGGCGCCCGGCGGACGCAGATCACTGGTGTACGAGCTCTCGCTGCCCGGCGGCTGGTTCCGCGACTACGAGATCGGGGTCGCGCTGGGTCCGACGGCCGAAGGGGTCACCGTGCGCACCCTGTCAGCGGCCGTACGGCCCTGGGGCGAGGTCCTGGCGCCGCTGGTGCTGTTCTGCGGCCTCGGGTGCCTGTTCGGCGCCCGCAGGCGCGGTACGGCCGTCCCAGAGCCCTTCCCGGCCTCGCCGGGGATCCCGTCGCCGGCCCCAGAACCCGAAAACGCGACGGCTGAGACGCCTGAGACTGTTGAGAACGGACCCTCATAACCGTGGAGGCCGGCCCATGTCAGCGCAGCCGCTCGGCCAGCTCCCTGGCCACGGACGCCGCACGCGTCCCATAGTCGGATCCGTACAGCGCCGCGTGCACCAGCAGCGGATGCAACTGGTGCAACGGCACCCGCTCCTGCCAGCCGTCGGCCAGCGGGTGCACCTCGTCGTAGGCCGCGATGATCCGGTCCAGATACGGGGGCGGGAACAGCGCCAGCATCGCCAGGTCGGTCTCGCGGTGGCCGCCGTGCGCCGCCGGGTCGATGAACCAGCCCTCGCCCCGGCCGTCCCACAAGATGTTCCCGCTCCAGGCATCGCCGTGGATCCGCGAGGGCCGCTCCTCCTCACCGGCCAGGAAGTCGATGCGGGTGCACACTTCCTCGATCACCTGTGCGCCCTCGGCGTCCAGGTGGCCGCGGTCGCGGGCCAGACGCACGTAGGGGAGCACCCGGCGCTCGACGTAGAAGGTGGCCCAGTCGTCGTCGCCGCCGTTGTCCAAGGGGAGGACCGCGATGTAGCCCGGCCAGTCGGCGCCGAAGCCGTGGGCGCCGCGGGCATGCAGGGAGGCCAGCCGCCGGCCGAACTCCTCGGCGCCGTCGGGCGTCGGGCGCCCGGGCGCGATCCACGACGTCACCAGGATGTCCTCGGCCACTCCCAGCACTTCGGGCACCCGCACGCCGCCGGAGGCGCCGTCGGCGGCGACCGCCTCCCGCAACCAGCGCAGCCCGGCCGCCTCGGCGTCGAAATACCCCGGACCCGCCACCTTCTCCGCGTGCTCCAGCGTCTTGACGAACGCCGCCCCGCCGCTGAAGAACTGTATGCGGTACGTCTTCCCGAAGGAGCCGCCTCCGACTGCGGCCACGCCGAGCACGGCCCTGTTCAGCAGGGCGGCCACGCGGTCCGCGACAGTACTCGCCATATGGCGATCGTAGCCGCAGGTGGCGCCGTTGGACGTAGCCCGCCACCACCGCCGTCGGCCGGGCCGGCCGGTTTCTCAGCGCTTGACGTCGTCCGGGAGCATCGCGTGCAGGGCGATGGAGACCACGCTGATCACCAGCGCGCCGATCAGCGCCGACCCGATGCCGTCCACGTGGAAGCGCACGTCGTAGTGGTCGCAGATCTTCGAGGTGAGCAACAGCATGAGGGCGTTGATCACGAAGGTGATCAGGCCCAGGGTGAGGATGAACAACCCGAACGTGGCGATCTGCACCAGCGGTTTCACCAGCGTGTTCACCGCGGCGAAGACGATCGCCACGATCAGCACGGTGATCACCTTCTCCCTGGTGGCGTTCGGGGCGCTCGGGGCGACCACGATCTTCACGCCGGACACCAGCAGGGTGGTGACCCACAGGGCGACGCCATTGATACCGATCTTCAGGAGCAGCTTCTTCACGGCGGCATGCTCGCACGGTCCGATATCGACAGTCGAGGGGTTGACACAGAGCCGATCTTCATCAAGAACGGAAGAGGAAAGCACACATCGACCGGCCCGGCCGGACACCCTCCGCGTTCTTCGGTGCGCTCACTGTGGCGTAAGGAGGACTTCAGGAGGACTCGCGGGCTTGCCGAGGTCACAGCTTTCTAAGAAATCGACCGCGGATGCTCCGTACATTCGCGTGTACCCGTACTCTGGCAAGACAGACGTTGACTGGATTCCGTCATCGTCCACTGATGTCGCCTGATCGGCGGATGCAGAAGGCTGGTTTCACGCCTGGCTATCAGGGTCGGTATCCCACGAACGGCCCTGAATTGGTTCATGAAGGGTTTTGCCGGATATGCTCACACCATGACTGCGGTGGAACAGCGGCTCGGCCACAAGGTCAAGAGCCTCGAACAGGAACTCAGCGGGGCCAAGGACGCCGTGCTTCGGCCGATGGGCGTGACGGTCCCCCAGTACACGGCCTTGCTCGTCATCAGTGACGAGCCCGGCATCAGCGGCGCGGAGTTGGCTCGGCGATGCCTTGTCACTCCCCAGACGATGACCACGGTCCTGGGAAACCTGACCCTCAAGGGCTACATCGAGCGTCGCTCGGTGCCCGGCCAGGGTCGGGCGATGGAGACCACGATCACCACGGCCGGCAAGCGGATCCTGGCCAAGGCGGACAAGGAGGTGCTGGCCGTCGAGAAGACACTGGCCGGCACCATGGCCGTCAAGGACCAGGCGACGTTCGCCAAGCTGCTGGACCAGGCGCGTGCCCCCTTCAGCAAGGAGGAGGTCGCCCCGAAGCCGGTGAAGCGGGCGGTGCGGACCACGGCCAAGAAGACGGCGAAGAAGGCCCCGGCCAAGAAGACCGCGGCGGCCAAGGCCGCCCCGGCCAAGAAGGCAGCGGCCAAGAAGACCGTGAAGAAGGCGGCCGCGAAGAAGACCGCCAAGAAGACGGCCAAGAAGACCGCACGCTGAGCCACCCGGCTCAGGCGCGGCGACAAATCGGCAAGATCCCTGCTAGTAGGGCCCGGCGCGAAGGCGCCGGGCCCGAAAGATTGCAGGGGTCTTTTTTTCGTGCCCGGCACGCTTGGGGAGCGCGCTGCGCGGGCACGCACATCAGTGCACTGTCCACACATCAGTACTTTGAGCAACATCGGCACCGGGTATCTCAACATCCTCAAAAACATCTGTCGTACCACTGGCACCATGCGCCTCACCCGTCCCAGTACCCGCCGGGCGCGGTCCGGACGAGACGGAACCGGCGACCTTAGTAGCTTGCCAACGCGACATATCGCGTGGTTACCTGGGAACTAGAACCCTCGGCCACGACGTTGAGTGGTACAGGACCTTCGGTTCTGGAGAAAACGACAAGGACAAGGTGGGGTCGCAATGCCCTTCTGGCTCAAATGGGTCGCACTACCGATCGCGGGCATCGTGGTCAGTTTCTGGATCATCAGCGCGATCGTGGGCTTCATCCTGCACGGCATCGTGACCCTGGTCATCGCCGCCGCCGTCGTCGGCGCGCTGTACTGGGGATACCACAAGGTCATGATGGAGATTCCGGCCTACCGCCGGAAGAAGCTGCGCGACAAGCAGCGCAAGGGTCTCTACTAGAAGACCCGCGGCCGGCGACGCCGGCACGTCAGAGGGGTGTGGTGTGTCCAGTGCGACCTGTGTGACGAACGCTGCTCGGTGTGCGTAGGGGGAAACCCTGAGGCCCGAGTGAGCCGGTGGAACTGGTGAGACCCGCATAACGCGGGTCTCACTGTCGTTCCTTCCCTCTGGCAGGGCTTTTACTCGCGGCGCCGACCAGCGTGCGCCGGCCGGAGCCCGGCCCGACGCGGGTGATCGTGAACCAGAGTCCTGCGATCCAGGCGGTCTCCAGTCCGGAGGTCGCGAAGTCCCAGAACGGCGAGACCACCAGGAGCACCAGGAAACCCAGCGGCAACACCAGCCGCGGGCCCTCGGGTCCGCCGAGGCGGAGCTGGAAGCGCCGGGTGGTGAACAGTGCGAGCCCGGCGCCGGTCACGGACAGGACCAGCCCGAGCCACACGGCGATGCGTGCCACGTCGCCGCCGGTGATCCAGCCGGCCAGCGCGAGCAGGTAGGTCCACAGCGTGCTGGTGTCGGCTTCGGTCCGCTCGACCTGGTTGAACACCGGGCCGTGAGCGGCCAGCAGCTGCCGGACGGTGCGGACGGTGATCAGGCCGTCGTCGGTGATCCAGCGCCGGTGGTAGGCGAGGAAGGCGAAGGCCGCCAGGGCGGCGGACAGGGCCGCGATCGAGAGCCGGCCGGCGTCGATCTGTGTCGTGATCGTGGCCAGTCGGGCTGATACGGGTTCTGGTGCCTCTGTTGTGTCGGTGGATTCAGTGATTTGTTCGGGTTCTGCGATACCGCTGTCGGTGTCTACGTGCTCTACCGCATCGGTCCGGTGCCGGCCGGGATCGACAACGTGTGGGGCCGGCGGCCGCAGTGAATCGCCGGCCGCCGGGAACTCGGCTGTCGGGAGCTCGGCCGCCGGCCCGGCACCTGCTCAGCCGATCTACCCGGCCTGGTAACTGAGCAGATCCCCGGGCTGGCAGCCGAGCTCCCGGCACAGTGCGGTCAGGGTGCTGAAACGCACGGCCTTCGCCCGGCCGTTCTTCAGCACCGACAGGTTCACCACGGTCACCCCGACCCGGTCGGCGAGCTCGGTCAGCGTCATGTCGCGCTCGGCGAGCAGCCGGTCGAGGTGGACGCCGATGGAGTGGGCGTCGGCGTCGTCCGGTGGCATCAGACGACGCCCTCCAGGTCCTCGCGCATCTCGGTACCGACGCGCATGATGCGGGCCAGGGACAGCAGGGCCAGGCCGGCGAACAGCGCGCTCCACCCCGGGAGCCACTGGATCTCTGACCCGCCGTTTGCCATGGTGTTCCACAGTTTACGGTTCGCGGAGACCGTGATCGTCGGGCCGAGGACCGACTCGACCAACAGGAACCAGCCGAGGACCCGCAGCCGGGTCGCGATGCCGGGGCTGTAGAGGCCGAAGCGTTCGGCGTGCCGGAGCACCAGATAGGTCAGCAGTACCACGGTGAGGACCGTGATCATCCCGGGGAACTGGCCGAGCGAGTACCACCAGCGCTGGCCGGCGGTCGCCTTGTCGGCGCACAGCTGAATGGTGCCCGGGTTCGCGTTCACCCCGGTGTGGAGCTGCATCCACTGTGACGGCTGGATTTGAGAGCCGGTGTTCTTGCTGGTCGTGCAGATGAAGGCCCGCCGCCCCCAGCCGAGGAGGCTGTTCATGCCGAACAGGGTGCTGATGATGCCCCACGCGTTACCCAGGACCAGCAAGCTGAGCACCATCCCGTTGATGGTCGCCAGCGGCTCCAATGGGTTCCGGACCCTGTTCCTGTTCGCCAGCACGCCCCGCATGACCGCCCCCGTATCGAATCTCGATGTTATCGATAAACGATGCCATCGATAATCGATAACCACAACTCCCTGACCCGCCGGGCCGCGCAATCGCCACCCCGCCCGGTGTTGACGCCGATCAAGGGGGGCGCGCTACGGTGTCCCTGCAAACCACATACACGCGGGAGCTCGGGCGAACCGGGCTGAGAGGACGGCTGGCGCCGTCGACCGCCGAACCTGTCCGGGTAATGCCGACGTAGGGAGCGCAGCCATGACGGCTGTCAACGACGTGTCCACCTCGTCTGAATCCTCCGAATCATCCGCTTCACGCAAGACCTACCTGCCCTCCGCTGCGCGCGCGGACCTGCGCATCCCCATGCGGGAGATCGCGCTGACCAACGGCGACTCCGTCGTCCTCTACGACACCTCCGGCCCCTACACCGACCCCGAGGTGCGCACCGACGTGCGCTTCGGCCTGCCCGCGCTGCGCGGTCCGTGGGTCGCCGAGCGCGGCGACACCGAGGAGTACCAGGGCCGCACCTGGCAGCCGACCGACGACGGGCTGAAGACCGCCGACCTGCGCAATCTCGACGCCGTGTTCTCCGGCGGGCGCAAGCCGCTGCGCGGGGCCGAGGGCCGGGGCGCGGTCACCCAGCTCGCCTACGCCCGGCGCGGGGTGATCACCGCCGAGATGGAGTACATCGCGGTGCGCGAGGGGCTCAGCGCCGAGTTCGTGCGGGACGAGGTGGCGCGCGGCCGGGCGGTGATCCCGGCCAACGTGAACCACCCCGAGGCCGAGCCGATGATCATCGGCCGCAACTTCCTGACCAAGGTGAACGCCAACATCGGCAACTCCGCGGTGGCCTCCTCGATCGAGGAGGAGGTGGACAAGATGGTGTGGGCCACGCGCTGGGGCGCCGACACCGTGATGGACCTGTCCACCGGCCGCAACATCCACACCACCCGGGAGTGGATCCTGCGCAACAGCCCGGTCCCGATCGGCACCGTGCCGATCTACCAGGCGCTGGAGAAGGTCAACGGCAAGGCCGAGGAGCTGTCCTGGGAGGTGTTCCGGGACACCGTGATCGAGCAGTGCGAGCAGGGCGTGGACTACATGACGATCCACGCCGGCGTGCTACTGCGCTACGTCCCGCTGACCGCGACCCGCAAGACCGGCATCGTCTCGCGTGGCGGCTCGATCATGGCCGCCTGGTGCCTGGCGCACCACGAGGAGAACTTCCTCTACACCAACTTCCGCGAGCTGACCGAGATCCTGGCGCGCTACGACGTCACCTACTCCCTCGGCGACGGCCTGCGGCCCGGCTCCATCTACGACGCCAACGACGCGGCCCAGTTCGCCGAGCTGACCACGCTCGGCGAGCTGTCGAAGATCGCCCGCGAGCTCGGCGTGCAGGTGATGATCGAGGGCCCGGGCCACGTCCCGATGCACAAGATCAAGGAGAACGTGGAGCTCCAGATGGAGCTGTGCGACGAGGCGCCGTTCTACACCCTCGGCCCGCTCACCACCGACATCGCCCCCGGCTACGACCACATCACGTCCGCGATCGGCGCGGCGATGATCGGCTGGTACGGCACCGCGATGCTCTGCTACGTGACGCCGAAGGAGCACCTGGGCCTGCCCAACCGGGACGACGTCAAGCAGGGCCTGATCGCCTACAAGATCGCCGCCCACGCCTCGGATCTGGCCAAGGGCCACGAGGGCGCGCAGCGCTGGGACGACGCGCTGTCCGACGCCCGCTTCGAGTTCCGCTGGGAGGACCAGTTCAACCTCGCGCTGGACCCGGACACCGCCCGCGCGTACCACGACGAAACGCTCCCGGCCGTCGGGGCGAAGACCGCGCACTTCTGCTCCATGTGCGGCCCGCACTTCTGCTCCATGAAGATCACCCAGGACGTCCGCAAGTACGCCGAGGAACACGGTCTGGAGACCGACGAGGCGCTGGCCGCCGGCATGGCCGAGAAGTCGGCGCAGTTCGCGGCCTCCAGCCACGAGGGCGTGTACCTGCCGCTGGTGGACTGAGCCGAGGGGCTGGGTCCAGGGGGCTGAGCGCAGGGGGCTGAGCCGACAGACAGACCAGCGCCAAAGCGAACAGGGCCCGCATATACCGGAGATGATGCGATATATGCGGGCCCTGTGATGTGCCGACGGTGACCCACCATACACGGGTTTCGTCAGAGCGTTGCCATACCGCCCGGAACACCGCGACGCTGGTGCCCATGGCATCCTCCCCTGCATGGACCGCGCCCGCGGTGGACCGGCGCGAGAACATCCCGTTCGACACCGAACGCGAGAGCCTGGACCACTTCCTGGACTGGCAGCGCGAGACGCTGCTCTGGAAGTGCGCGGGGCTGACCGGCGAGCAACTGGCCTCTCGGCCGCTGCCCACCACCGAGCTCTCACTGGCCGGCCTGATCCGGCACATGGCCGCGGTGGAGCGCTGGTGGTTCCGCATCCACTTCCTGGGCCAGAAGTCGCTGGAGATCCTTTACGAGACCGAGGAAGACCGCGACAGCGACTTCCACGCGGCCGATGCCGACAGTGCCGAGGCCGACTACGCGATCTACCTCGAAGAGGTCGACCAGGTCCGGCGGGCGATCGCCGGCCACGGCCTGGACGAGATGTTCGAGAGCCGGCGCGGGCGGATGCTGACGCTGCGCTGGGTCTGTCTGCACATGATCCAGGAGTACGCGCGCCACGCCGGGCACGCCGATCTGCTGCGGGAGGCGATCGACGGGACGACCGGGTACTGAGCGGCGTCCGGTCGCGCGCCAGCAACAGACCTGCTCCGAAGCCGGTTCGCGCGGGACTCGGCTGTTCCGGCGCCAGTGCCTGGCCGCCGGTCGCGCCGGTCGAACTGATCGTGCCAGTAGAGCTGGGCTGTTCCGAGGCTGGTGCCGGTGCCTGGCCGCTGGTCGTTCCGGCCGCATCGGTTGAACCGATGGTGCCGGCAGGACTCGGCTGTTCCGGCGCCAGTGTCCGGCGGCCGGTCGCATCGCTCCTACTGACCTGCGCGATCGCGCAGCTCCCGGTCCCGGCGTGCCTTGGAGAAGCCGCGGCTACTGTAGTCCCCATGCCAAGCCCCAGGCCCGCGATCCGTCCCAGGCGCGCACTCTGTACCAGGTCCGCGACCTATGCCAGCACAGCGCTCGCCTTGGCCCTGTCCGTCATGCTCTCCGCGTGCGGTGGGGGCTCCACTCCGCCGCCGTTGTCGCCGGTGGCGTCCGGATCCTCGAGTGGGGCCGCCGCGACCGGCAGTGCCCAGGGCTTCGTGGTGCCCGGCGTGCCGGATCCGTGTGGGCTGATCCCGGCCGACCAGGTGGCCAATATCGGGCACCTGCCCGATGGTTCGAAGTCCGGCGCCATAGCGTCTATGAGCGGTGGCCGCAGCTGTGCCTACAACTCCGGGCATCCGGACATGGTCACCATCTCGCTGACCGCGGTCACCAAGGGCGGCTTCGACGCGTTCCGGGCGACCATCCCGGCGAGCACCATCACCGATGTTTCGGGGCTGGGCGATGAGGCCTACCGCAGCAGCCAGACCCCGGGCGTGATCGACGTGTTCAAGAACGGCTTCGACCTGAATATCGCGGTGATCCACGCTGACAGCTACGCCAGTGCCTCCGATGATGCCAAGGCACTGGCGCAGGCGGCCGTCGGCAAGGTCTGAGCCGGCGGAAGGATCGAGGGCCGGTCAGGCCTTCTTCGACGCAGACGGCGACGGTGACGGCGAAGCCTTCGGCGCGGCCGGCGCACCCGGCGGCGCGGGCACCGCGGGTGCGTTCTTGTCCGGCACCGGCGGCAGCCCGACCAGCGTGTTCTGGTACGCCACCACCTGCTGCCAGGCCCGGGCCTGGGCGTTGGCCGAGGCCAGGTTCGGCGGCAGCCAGAGGTCCTTCACGGTCTGGGTCGAGTAGCCCAGGGCCTTGAGGTCGCTCTGGCTCGGCATCCACATCGTGGCGCCGGGCGCCGCGCTGCCGCCGGGCACCTCGCGGAGCTGGGCGTCCATCGCGGCGTGGAATTTGGCGGCGTCCAGCCCGGAGTCGGTGTAGAGCTTGGCTTCGGCGCTCTGTTGCTGTGCGGTGGCGGTGCCGGTCTCGCTCAGGTCCGGCACGTAGCCCAGCCACGAGCCCGAACCGGTGCCGCGCCGGGACGCGGCGGCCGGGAACCAGTAGTCCGCGCACGGGCCCGCGCACGCCCCGTCGATCAGCAGGCTGAGCTTGCGGTCGTGGATGGTCTGGCCGATGGCCAGGCCCTGGGCCAGGTCGCCGCCGGTCACCGTGACCCGCACGGTGTTCGCGCCCGAGCCCAGCGCCGAGGCGAACTGCGCGGCGCTGTCCGGGGTCACCGTGCCGACCAGCGCGAGCGTGCCGCCGTCGCGCGTCCAGTGCCCGGCCGCGTGGCCCTTGGTCACGGAGTCGGCGGTCGGCAGCGCGCCGATCTTGTAGGGATCCGGCTTGGCGGACGTGCCGGAGCAGCCGGCCAGCAGCGCGGCGGCGGCGACCGCGGTCAGGCCGAGGCCCGCGCATGCCGGGACCCCGCGGGATGTCAGGAATCTGCGCATACCGCCCATATTGGCGCCGCGCGCGGTCCGGGCCGGGGAGACTCGCCGCCGCCGGGCGCACAGGTCACCGTGCCGGGGCGTCCGCGGTGCGGCCGGGCGGGAAAGGTTGTCCGGCGGGCACGCCGCGATGGCGCGGCGTCGGCCGCGGCGCGTGCCGGTCCGGCCGCCCCGGGCGGACCCTCCTCAGCCCTGCGGCCGCGGCGGTATCGACGGCAGCGGGCTGATCAGGCACGGACCCCCGAGGAACGTCCCGGTGTCCATGTTCACCGCGCGCCCCTCGGCGTAGATCATCGGCCCGGTGATGTCCTCGGCCGGGATGTCGAACACCAGCGGGATCGGCGAGTGCCCGTGCACGATCTGCGAGCCGCCGTACTCGGCCAGGAACTCCAGCGCGTTGGTGCCGTCGTCGGCGAACGAGAACCGGGCGGTCACCAGGTGCGTGAGCCGGTCCCAGGCCTCCAGGTCGGTGTACTCGCGCAGGACCGCCTGCACCGTGGCGTTCACCGTGGCGATGTCGCCGCCGAGCTCGCGGTAGGTGATGGTGTCCGAGTGCACCAGCAGGTGGTCGTCGACCAGCGCCATCGCCGGAAGCGATGCCAGCCACTGCGCGTGCTCCTCGGTCAGGGCGCGCAGGTCCTTGGGCTGGCCGCCGTTGCCGAGCCACCGCTCCTGGAACTTGTCCGCGCCCGGACCGGTCAGCCGGTAGGACGCCAGCAGCATGACCTCGTGGTTGCCGAGCAGGCAGTCGACGCGCCCGCCGTGCTCGGGGGCCTGCTTCTGGAGCCGCATCACGGTGTCGATGACGCCGATACCGTCCGGCCCGCGGTCGAACAGGTCGCCGAGGAACCACAGCCAGGCCGAACCCGCGGCCCACTCGCCGTCGGCGTCGGTGATCCCGCTGCGGAACAACGAGGCCTGCAACTGCTCCGCACAGCCGTGCACGTCGCCCGTGACGTAGACCGGCCCGGCGGGCACGGGTCCGTTGATCCCGACCATCGCGTCGAGCGTCAGGTCCATGGTGTCGTCGATCTCCAGGGTCATGGCCAAGGGATCGCCTTCGGGCATCGGCGGCGTCATGCAGGCCAGGCTAACGACAATGTGGCTTGTAGGTACACATCGGTGGCGGCCCGGGTTTGCCGAGAAGTCGCCGTAAGCGAATAGCACTGCGCCGGGCATGCACATCGGAGTACGGTCGGTGACGAGGAGAGTGGTCTTCAGTGGCGTTCCGGGAGTTGAAGCCGGAGAGGGCCGCGGCGGGGAGCAGTCTGCGGACTGTCAACGCCAGCGTGCAGTCGGCTTGGGCCGCTCAACGCAGGAAACGCATCAAGAATTCGCTGTGGTGGGCGCTGCCCATGATCGTGGTGTGCGGGATCATCGGCTCGGCGATGACCCGCCGCGGATATTTCGGTGTGGGCTTCGCGGTACTGGTGGGACTGGCGTTGGCCGACGTGGCCTACACCAAGCCCGGACACGTGAGCCTGGCCGGCCGGCGCGCCTCCGGCGAGGCGGCCACCGCCCGGGCGATCAAACCTTTGAGGTTCCAGGGCTTCACCGCCCTGCACGACCGCAGGCTGGCCGCCAACGCGGTGTCCGGGATCCCGCCGGTGGACATCGAGCACCTGCTGATCGGCCCGGCCGGGGTGTTCCTGCTGGACTCCAAGAACTGGACCTCGGGCCCAGCGCCGCAGATGATCGGCAACAAGCTGTTCGTCGGGATGGACGACCGGGAGTCCACGCTCAAGCGGCTGGACCTGGAGGCCCAGAACCTCACCAGCGCGCTGGGCCGGAGCCTGCCGTACGGGGTCAAGGTGGAGCCGGTCCTGGTGGTGCACGCCAAGGACCTCCAGCCGACCCCGCGTTTTCTGGAGGGGGTCACCATCCTGCTCCCGGACCAGCTGATCCCGACCTTCAGCAAGATGCGCCAGGTGATGACCGCGACCCAGGCCGCGAAGCTGGCCGGCACCCTGGACACCCTGCTGCCGACCCGGACCGGGGACAAGGCGATCCGGAAGTGAGCGCGGCGGCCGGCGCCGCGCGCTGAACCGGGTCAGCCGCGCTCTGGGGCAACCCTGCTCTGCCCGCCTCGCCGCGCTCTGCGCAGCCCTGCTCCGCGTTAGCCGTGCTCCGGGTCAGCGTTGCACCCGGTCAGCCCTGCTCCGCGCCGCCCGGCGCCTCGATGTCGCCCTCGACGAACGGTTCCAGCGCCTCCAGGCTCCAGGTCAGCTCGCCGCTCTCCAACTCCGCCACCACGCCCTGGATCCACCGCAGCTCGGCATCGGTGACCGCGACCAGGTACTCGTCGTCCAGCAGCGTCACCTTCGGCAGGCCGTACCCCCGGGCGTCGGCCAGCCCCTGCTTCGCCTCGGCCAGCGTCTTCGCCACCGCGTCGTGCCGCTCGCGCAGCGCGGCCAGCACGGCGTCCGGTCCCAGCACCATCAGGAAGGACAGCGCGGCGGGGAACTCCGGGTACTCCGGCCGCGGCACGCGCACGATGTCGTCGATCCACGCCTGCGCCGCCTCCCGCCCGGCGTCGGTGAGCTCGTAGACGGTCCGCTCCGGGTACTGCTGGTCGCGCTCGGTCTCCCGGACCGCGATCAGCCCGGCCGCGGCCAGCCGCTCCATCGTCTTGTACAGGCTCGCGCGCTGGCCGACGTTGACGACGTTCTCCTTGCCCCATTCCTTGAGCAGCCGCTGCACGCCGTACGGGTGCAGCGGCTTGTAGCCGAGAAGGGCGAGGACCGCGAGGGCCAGCGGGGAGCGGCGGGTCGCGGCCGCCGCCGGGGTCTGAGCTGCTGCCATGCCGTCATCATAGCCATCGGAAGACTAGTTACAAGATGTCTAGTTGACATGAAACTAGTGTCAGTGACACTATCGAATCAACGCACCGAACCCCGGCCCCTCCCAGAGGGCAGAACCCGAGGAGCATCCGAGATGACCAGCACGAACTCCACCGCCGCAGCCACCACCCGCACTGTCGCCGAGGCCGCCGCCGAACCGGTCCGTCTGCACGCCGACCACACCGCGGTCAAGCGCTTGGGCGACTGGAGCACCGCCGAGCGCTTCGAGGTCCGGGCCCGCCGCGGCTCGGTCGTTCTCGACCTGCGCTCGCCGCGCCTGCCGGCCGGCGAACTGGTCGTCGACCTGGACCTGGACCGGGCGATGGTGAAGCTGTTGCTGCCCGACGACGCGGTCGTCGACCAGCGCGACATCGCCTGGAGCGGCAGCGGCAAGGTGAAGGACGGCGTCGGCCAGCAGAACGCGCGCAAGGGCGAACCGGCCGAGGCCGCCGACGGCGTCCGCCGGATCCGGCTGACCGGCCGGATCCACAGCGGCGAGGTGCGCGTGGCGCGCGGCGGCGTGGCGATGCTCGCGGCGATGTTCAGCCGCGAGTACGTCCAGGACGTCAAGAAGGCCCGGCGCGAGGGCGCCTGGCCGACCGTGGACGACCCGACCCGCGCCCCGAAGAACGCCTGATCGCGGACGCCTGGGCACCTGGGCACCTGGGCACCTACCAGACCACGCGACAGAAGCGGCGCGCCCCCATCACTCGGGAGGCGCGCCGCTTCGGCGTTCGCCGGACGGTGTCAGCCGTCTGCGGTCATCGGCTCATCGGACGACGATCCCGATGGACCCCAGACACGTGGAGGTGTTGTTGTTGGCCCCGGTAGCGGAACCGAAGAAGCCCGTCACCTCCTGGCTCTGCGGACTCGCGGCCCGCAGGTTGAAGGTCTGGACGTTCGAGGTCGAGGCCCCGCTGCCGAAGACCTCGCTGACCGCACCGCTGCGCTGGTGGAACTGGATCTTGGTGATGTACCGGCCGCCGTACCAGGTCCCCCACTCGCCGGAGATCCCGACCAGCGGGTCCTCCTCGCTGAAGGTGAGCGTCGTCTTCGGCGCGCTGCCGACCGGCACCCCGTTGCCGCCGCGGAGCGGGTCGGCGGTCCCGTCCCCGTGGGTGGCGTGGATGCCGTCGATGATCTCGCCGTGGTAGACGTCGATGCCACCGATCCGCTGGGTCGAGGACGTGTCGTCGAACGGGCTTCCCGGGGCGCCGGCCGGACCGAGCCGCACCGCGGGTGCCGCCGGGTCGTTCTCCGACGTCCGGGCGTGCGGGCCGGCGTACCGCCACAGCGGTTCCCAGTAGGCCTTGAGCAGTTCGCCCACGGCCTCGGGGCCCTCGATGAGGTAGTTGAACTCCGACAGGGATCCCGGGTACAGGTTGTCGGACCCGACGACGTAGGCCTCGTCGTCGATGATCATCAGCTTGGAGTGGTTGCCGGGCGCGGACGGGACCTTGTCGTAGACATAGCCGCTCGCGTTGAGGACGGAAGTCGCCGCGCTCCCGATCACGCCCTTGTTCGGGGGCTGCTCGCTCAGCGGCGGTTGTTTGAGAGTGGCCGTGTATCCGTCCTTGGAGAGCCCGGGCCACTTGTAGGTGTCGCCCTCCACGTTGTTCGCCGGGGGTACGGCGTCGGTGTAGTAGAAGGGTGCGACCGCCAACCGGCTCAGCGCCTCGGCGCGGGCCCCGCCCGGGTCCGGCAACACGGCATCGGTCTGGACGTCGTGCGTCATGTAGTACCGCATCAGGTCGAAGGTGCGGACCGCGCCGGACCCGAAGGAGTACTGGTCGCCCTCGGCGCCGGCCCCCGCGTCCAGCGGCGAGACGACCACCTGCACGGTCAGTTCCTTGGTGGCCAGCAGCGCCTGGATGAGCCACTGGCACACGACGTGGTCCGACCAGTTCTTCTTCCACGCGCTGATCAGGTCCATCTGCGACATCTTGATGGTCCGCTTCGCGCCCAGGATCAGCTGCTGCTTCATCAGCTCGGACCCGTTCTGGAAGTCCGTGCCGTCGCGCCAGTACTTGCCCACCGCCAGCATCCCGGTGGCCGGCTTGTACTCGTTGAGCGCGTCGTACTCCGTGTACATCACCCGGATCGGGAAGACGTCCGCGGTGAGACCGGGGAGCGTCTGGAGATCCTGGCCGCGGATGTCGCCGGGCGCGGGGCCGGTGGGCGGCACGATCACCGTCTGGGCGGGCTTGGGGTCCTCGTCGTGCAGCTTGACGATCGCCGCCTGCTGGTCGCTGATGTACTTGACGGCCGCCGGCGTGGTGAGCGGGTTGCTCGGCCGGGAGGTGGCGGGGTCGCGGTTCTGCCACGTCAGCTTCGCCGGATCCAGCTGCTCGGAGCTGAGCAGGTCGTTGCCGACCGCCCACAGCTGGTCCAGGTAGCTCTGGGCGCCGGCCGCCCCGGGGCCGTGGACGACGACAGAGGCGTCGTGGACCGGCGGGTAGCTGCGGAACAGGTCCATGTTCAGGTTGTGGCCGCCGGCCAGCGCGGTCGTCCCGTCGACGACGACGATCTTGGAGTGGTTCCAGGTCATCTTCGTGTCGTCGCTGGAGAACATGCTGTCGTTGCCGAAGACCTTCAGCTGGAGCGCGTCCAGGAAGCCTTCCCGGAGGCGGTAGAACCGGCCCAGCCAGATGTCCGGCGGCTTCTCCCAGGACTGGCTCCGATCCCGCACCAGGCGGATCAGGGCCTGCTTGAAGAGCGTGTAGTTCGTCGGCTCGCCGACCGGCACCATCGGTGTCTGGCCGAACATGAACCGGAACTGGGTCGGGGCGGTCCGGCCCGAGCGCGCGCTCAGCGCGGTGTCCATGGCGCCGATGATGACGCCGGCCCAGTCCGGGTCCGGGCAGTTCAGCGACGATATGTCGCAGCGGTAGAACGACTTCTGGACGCACTCCTCCAGCGCCCGCTCGAAGTCGGCCTGTCGGGCCCAGGACTGCTCCATGATGCCGGGGCCGAACGGCTGTCCCCAGACCCGCGGGGTGTCCATCAGCCGGACGTAGCCGCGTCCAGAACGAGCGCTGAAGTAGCCCTTCACCTTCTGTTGCACACTGTCGATCTCAGTCATGGCTTTTCTCCCTCTCGTCTACAGGAACGTCCAGTTGACCCATCCGCCGTCTTTGCTGGCGGCGGCTGTGACGGGGTAGGGCTGCCGGTACGGCGGGTCGCCGACCACGTCCTCGAGGTAGTACGTGTTCCACGGGATGCTCCCGGAGATCGAGGACACGCGCCGGACGTACGGACGCAGCGGTTTCACGCTGTCCCGCAACGGACCGCCGGCCATCGCGTCGAGCTGTGCGTGGTCGAGGTGGATCTCCTGCCGCAGCTGGAGCGCGGCTTGATCGACGGCCGACTTCGCGGCGAAGACCGTCCCCCACTCGGTGAGGTAGGCCCGGGCCAGCTTGTAGACCAGCTGTCCGACCCGCCCGACGCTCGGGCTGAGGTTGGCCGGGTCGTACTGTCCGTCGGCGGTCGTGTTGCCGGCGACCGTCCCGTGCCGCCCGCGGCACGCGAACAGCTTGTACTCGGTGGGCTGCGTCGCGCCGCTCTTGGGCGGCGCCAGCGGGTCGGTGAGCTGGTAGTTGTCGGCCAGACTCATCCAGTCGCCGCCCAGCGTCAGGGTCTGGGTGCTCCCGGCCATCCGCGCGTTGGGCCGCGGCACCACGCCGTTGAACCCGGTGTCCAGGTGGTCCCACGCGGTGACGCCGACGTAGGAGGCGACGTTCGGCGGGAGCTGGGTGAGGATCCCGTACCAGGTGCCCGGGCCCGGCACCGGGTCGATCGCGAGGATGCGCACCGGGATGTTCTTCACCTCCGGCGTGCCGTACGCCTGCAGGAACCAGGCGGCCATGACGCACTCCACCGCGCCCCGGCTGTGCCCGATGAAGTTGTACGCCGTCGCCCCGCTGGCCGCCGCGAGGTTCGCGCCGTGCAGCGCGAGGGCCGCGGCCTCCCAGCCGGTGAGCTGTGAGGTCGTCGAACGCCGGTCACCGCCGGAGTACTTCTGCGCTTCGTTGAGCAGATCGCTGGGAACCTTGAGCGGACCGCTGAGCATCAGCGGCTCGCTGGTGTTCCCGGGCTGGCTCCAGTCGTTCTGTCCCACCCCGCGCACGGTCACGCTGGGCCCGGTGGCGTGCAGATCGCTGGAGATCTCCTTGTGGATGCGGACCGGGATGTAACCCGTCGTCGGGTCGTAGATCCGCAGATCGCTGTCACTGCGTGAGGCCTCACCCTCGTCCCGGGTGCAGGCCGTCCCGCAGAAAGACACGGTGAACACGGTCATTCGATCGCCCTTCCCTTCACTGAGCTGGGCTTTTTCACTCTTTGTGAGCGGAGCGTATCTCGGTATCACCGGCCATCACAGACATCAGGGAATGATTCAGTCAGGTATATCGGAACCCTGACATAAAGGTCTTCATCCCGCGACTACGAGCCCTGATATGCCGGTCGACCCCTGTTCTGCGACGACTGGCCGATCCGGGCCGGAATAGCGAGGAACCCCTAGGTGAATTGCGAAGATGATCTATATAGGGGGTACCTCGTATACCGGAGACGGCGGCAGCGGCGTTGGATGGGCGGGCCAGCTGTGGGCCCGGTAGGCCGCGACGCAGGATTCTGCGAGGATCCGGGTTTTGACCGTTCCTTGATTTGGTCTCGGCTACCGCCGATGCAGGGCGCCCCCTACGCTTGCCGCGTGAAAAACGGAATCCGCGAACAGGGGGGCGACATGAGTTGGAAGCATGTCCAGTCCTGGGCGGACAAACACCCGGTCCCCTCCGTGGTGATCGGCGGAGCCGCGGCCGTCATCGTGCTCGGCCTGGTCGCCCTGCTGGTCTGGAAGCTGCACGGCAAGGACCGCTCGGTCAAGGTCCGCGGCCTGGTGGCGCTCGGGACGCTGATGGCCACCATGGTCCAGGCCTCGGGTATGTGGCACTTCTTCGGCGACGTCATGCACATGTCGCTGGCGTACAAGATCGTCATGTTCCCGTTCCTGGAGATCCTGATCCTGGCGTTCGGCCTCAAGGCGCTGGAGAAGGCCGAGGAGGCCGGCAACTGGCTGATCTACGCCGCGATGCTGTGGATCCTGGCGATCTCCTCCGGCGGCATGTCGGCCTCCGACTCCTCCGGATTCCGTGAGGGCCTGTTCCGACTCCTGGTCGCGGTGGTCATCGCCGTCCTGTGGACGCTGGACCTGCTGGACCTGTGGCTCAAGGCCCGCAAGAAGAAGGCCGACGAAGCGGGCCGGCCGCTGGAGAAGGTCCGGTGGCGCTTCACCCCGCGCGAGCTCGGCATCCGCCTCGGTCTGGCCTCGGCGGACGACTCGACGCTGTCCGACCTGGACGCCAACCGGCACTTCGAGCGCTACCTGCGGATCTCGGACAAACTGAGGATCCTCAAGGAACACAACGCCCGGGACGGCGCGATCCACCGCATCGCCGCCCGCGAGGCGAAGGCCAAGGCCCGGCTCCAGCGGCACGCGCGCCTGCACGCCGATCCCAGCGCCCTGATGAACGCGCTCGGCGCCCAGGCCGTGGCGGACGCCCAGGTCCGGCTCGGCATCGACGAGGCGCAGACCGAGCTCCGCCAGGCCCAGCAGCGGGCCGAGCAGAGCGCGGCCGAGGCCGACCAGCTCAACGAACTGCTCAGGACCGAGCGGGACGCCGCGGGCAAGGCCGCACAGGAAGCGGCGGCGAAGATCGAAGAGCTCGCCGCGTCGCTGAAGGCCGACCAGGCGGCGGCGGCCTCGGCGGCGGAGCAGGACCGGTCCGAACTCGCCAAGCAGCTGTCCGAACTGCGCGCCGAGCTGGAGGCGGCCCGAGCCCGGACCGGCGAGGCGGATCTCGAAGTCGAGAAGAACCTGCGGGCGCGGCGCGAGTTGGTCGCCGACCTGGAGATCGAGCGACGCGAGCGGATCCACATCGAGGAGCTGCGGACCCAGGACGACAAGAACGCCAAGCGCCGAATAGCCGATCTGGAACGCGCTCTGGACGACCTACGCTCCACTCGTCAGATCCCCGCCGATGCCCCGGCCCCCGGCCCGGCCCCGGCGACGATCCCCGCGCAACGACCGGCGCCGACCGCTGCTCCCGGGCCGGGCCCGGAGGCGGCCGAGGCATCGGCGATCACGGTCAACGGCTCGAACGGTTCCGGCCGCCAGACGGCGAAGCAGGCCTTCTATCAGGCCGCCGATCAACTGACGGACGAAGGCGCCGACGCCGACCATCCACTGTTGAGCGCGCACGGTCCCACCCGCCACGCCGCCGCCCGCGAACTCGTCGACTCGCTGGGCTACAGCGACACCGCGAACCAGACGGTCCGGCGCTATGCCAAGGCGTATCTCGAGGAGAGGACGTCGGAGGCCAGCTCGCGTTAGCAGCCCTCGAATATCGATGCCGTGCCGCGCGGCGGCCAATCCGTGCACGCTCTCAGCCCTCAGCTCCCGCGTCGATCGCCGAGAACGCCGCGGCCTGCGGCGGCGGGAACCCGGCCGCGGTGCTCACCGCCGACTCCAGGAACTCGTCGATGGCGTCCAGCGCCAGCCGGATCGCGCCCAGGCTGACCGAATGGTTGCCGAGCGAGGAGACCTCGACCGCGGGGATGCGGGAGTAGGTGAACTCGTCGATGTAGCGGCGCAGCGGCTTCAGCAGTGTCTCCCCGGCGCGGATGTTGCCGCCGCCGACGACCACCATCCGCGGGTCGACCGCCAGCGCCAGGGCCGCGATCCCGAAGGCGAGGCCTTGGCTGAACGCGTCGACCGCGGCCACCGCCTCGTCGTCGCCCTGGGCCGCGAGGGCGAAGACCTCCTCCCGCGAGCCCACGCGGCCTTCGACCCGTAACGCCTCCAGCCGGGACGGCGCGTCCGCCCAGCCGACCTTCGCCAGGGCCCCGATCTCGCCGGCGCCGCCGGCGTGCCCGCGGTAGAGCCGGCCGCCCAGCAGCAGGCCGGCGCTCGTCCGGTTTCCGGAGTGCACGAACACCATGTCGTCCACATCCTGTGCGACTCCGCACCAGTGCTCTGCGACGGCCGCGAGGTTGCAGTCGTTCTCCAACAGCACTGGGCAGCCCAACAGGGTTCTCAGACGCGCGGCCAGGTCCGGTTCCGGGCCGCCCTTCCTCTGCACCACCTGCTCGACGCGGCCCCGGTGCACGATGCCGGGGACCCCGACCGCGGTCACCCAGACGTCCGACAGGGTGCGTCCGGCCTTCTCAAGGGCCTGCGAAGCCGTCGCCAGGATCGTGGCGTCCCGGGACCGCACCGCCGACGCCGAATCCGTCGCGGCCGACGCGGTGGCCGCCGAGGGCACTGCCCGATACGCCGATCCCAGCGGCTCGCCGCGCAGATCCGCCACGGTCGCCACGATGTTGTGCGGCCCCACATCGACGCCGAGCAGCGTCCCGGCCTCGGATCTGAGCCGATAGTGACGCGCCGGCCGCCCGGCGCCGGGGTGCCCGCCCTGCCC
>NZ_JAAFZA010000127.1 GCF_015356865.1 Catenulispora pinisilvae | reverse complement strand
TATAAGAGACAGGACCTCGGGGGTGCGGGGGCGGCGGCAGCACAACGCCGGGCTGGCGATGGTCGGTGGCGGGGCGGAGCCGGATGAGCTGATTTGTAGGGTCCTCAAAAGCTCTGGGCTGCCGGCGGACGCGATGGTCGAGGCGGTGGCGGTCTGATGTCGATCAGCACTCGCACTCTGAGCACTCAGGCTCTCAGCACCCGCACGCCGGGCACTCAGGCTCTCAGCACCAGCGCCGGCCGGGCGGCGGGCCTGGTCGGCACGCTGGCCGCCGCCGCGACCGTGCTCACCCATCCTTTCCCGGCGACGACGACCTTCGGCCCGGTCCGCAATCGCGTGCTGCCCGGCTTGGCGGCGCGGGGTGCGGACGACCACGTGGCCCTCACCTTCGACGACGGCCCGGATCCCAACTCCACACCGCGCTTCCTGGAGCTGCTCGCGGCGCGCGGCGTGCACGCGACCTTCTTCCTCCTCGGCTCCATGGCCGAGCGCGCACCGGGACTGGTCCACGAGATCCAGGCCGCCGGCCACGAGATCGGCGTCCACGGCTGGCACCACCGGAGCCTGCTGTTCCGCGGCCCGCGCGCCACCGATCAGGACCTGACCCGGGCCCGCGACTACCTCGCCGACCTGACCGGCGTGCGGCCGACGCTGTTCCGGCCGCCCTACGGCGTCATGACCACCGCGGCGCACCGCACCGCTCGGCGCCTGGACCTGCGGCCCACGCTCTGGACCAGCTGGGGCGAGGACTGGACGGCGCGCGCCACGCCGGGCAGCGTCTACCGGCAGGTCACCAAGGACCTGCGCGGCGGCGGCACGATCCTGCTCCACGACACCGACTGCACCGCCAAGCCCGGCTCCTGGCACAACACGCTCGGCGCCGTGCCGCTGCTGCTGGACCACTGCGAGGAGCGCGGCTGGAGCGTCGGCCCGCTCCGGGAGCACGGCCGGGTCGCCGGACACTGACCAGACACTGAGTGGTGCGGATTCACTCGATCAGCGCATAGCGAACGGCTGGCGCGACTGCGCCACCCGAGTGGCGACGCTGCGCCGATCAAGTGACAGCAGCCGCCCGGTTCGGCCGTCGGAGTGAGTCCGGTTTCGGGTGAGTTCAGTTCCGGGAGTGAGTCAGTGCTCGTCGCCCTCAGGGGCCTGAACCAGCTCCACCAGAACCCCGTGCGCGTCCTTCGGGTGCAGGAAGTTGATCGAGGAGCCCATGCTCCCGCGCCGGGCCTCCGGGTACAGCGACCGGATGCCTTTGCCGACGATGTCCGTGGTGGTGGCGGTGACGTCGGCGGTGCCGAAGGCGATGTGGTGCACCCCCTCGCCGTTCTTCGCCATCCACTTCGCGATGGCCGAGTCCTCGCGGATCGGCTCCAGCAGTTGGAGGTAGCTGGCGCCGCCGTCGCCGGTGTCGTTGATCTTCAGCATGGCCTCGCGGACGCCCTGTTCCTCGTTGACCTCGGAGTGGTAGACCTCGAAGCCGTAGGTCGCGCGGTAGAACTCGACGGTCTCGTCGAGGTTCCGGCAGGCGATGCCGATGTGGTCGATGCGGGTCAGTGGTGAAGACGGTGAAGACGACATGGGGACATCCTCCTGGATCGGCCGCTGAGCGCGCGGGGTTGTGTCGAAGACGACACCCTAAGCTACTGACGAGTAATTTACTGCTGACTAGGCTGGTGGCCAGCAACAAGGTCTACTTTCCCCTCACCCTCGGCAGACACTGGAGAGCATCGTCGTGAGCGCTACTAAGTCGGTGATCGTCGCAGGCGCGCGAACCCCCATGGGCCGCCTGCTCGGCTCCCTGAAGAACTTCTCCGGCGCGGACCTCGGCGGGGTGGCCATCAAGGCCGCCCTGGAGCGGGCCGGCGTCGCGCCCGAGCAGGTGCAGTACGTGATCATGGGGCAGGTGCTCCAGGCCGGGGCCGGGCAGATCCCGGCCCGGCAGGCGGCCGTCTCGGCGGGCATCCCGCTGACCGTCCCGGCGATCACCGTCAACAAGGTCTGTCTGTCCGGGCTGGACGCCATCGCCCTGGCCGACCAGCTGATCCGGGCCGGTGAGTTCGACATCGTGGTGGCCGGCGGCCAGGAGTCCATGACCAACGCGCCGCACCTGCTGCCCAAGTCCCGCGAGGGCTTCAAGTACGGCGCCGTGGAGATGCTGGACGCCATGGCCTACGACGGCCTGACCGACCCGTGGGAGAACATCCCGATGGGCCAGACGACCGAGAACTACAACACCAAGCTGGGCATCGAGCGCGCCCCGCAGGACGAGTTCGCCGCCCGCTCGCACCAGCGCGCCGCGGCCGCCCAGAAGAACGGCGTCTTCGAAGCCGAGATCGCCCCGGTCTCGATTCCGCAGCGCAAGGGCGACCCGATCCTGTTCAGCCTGGACGAGGGCATCCGCCCCGACACCACGGCCGAGGGCCTGGCCGGGCTGCGTCCGGCCTTCACCAAGGACGGCACGATCACCGCCGGCACCTCCTCGCAGATCTCCGACGGCGCCGCGGCCGTGGTCGTGATGTCCAAGGCCAAGGCCGAGGAGCTGGGCCTGGAGTGGATCGCCGAGATCGGCGCGCACGGCAACGTCGCCGGGCCCGACACCTCGCTCCAGTCGCAGCCCTCGAACGCCATCAAGCACGCCCTGGGCAAGGCCGGCCTGACCGTGGCCGACCTGGACCTGATCGAGATCAACGAGGCCTTCGCGGCGGTCGGCGTGCAGTCGATGCAGGACCTGGGCGTGGACGAGGAGATCGTCAACGTCAACGGCGGGGCCATCGCGCTGGGCCACCCGATCGGCATGTCCGGCGCCCGCCTGGTGCTCAGCCTGGCGCTGGAGCTCCAGCGCCGGGGCGGCGGCACCGGCGCCGCGGCGCTGTGCGGCGGCGGGGGCCAGGGCGACGCGCTGATCATCACCGTGCCCAAGCGCGGCTGAGTCCGGCGCGGATAGGATCACCGGCCGTGGCTGGCAACAATGACGTGACCGACCTTGTCGAACGCGCCCGCAAGGGCGACCCCCGCGCGGTGGCGCGCCTGATCTCCCATGTGGAGGACGGCTCCCCGCTGCTGCGCGCGGTGATGGCGGCGCTGACCCCGTACGCCGGCAACGCCTACGTGGTCGGCCTGACCGGCTCGCCCGGCGTCGGCAAGTCCACGACCACGTCCGCGCTGGTCACGGCGCTGCGCGCGCAGGGCAAGCGGGTCGGCGTGCTGGCCGTCGACCCGTCCTCGCCGTTCTCCGGCGGCGCCCTGCTCGGCGACCGGGTCCGGATGCAGGAGCACGCCACCGACCGCGACGTCTACATCCGCTCCATGGCCTCCCGCGGCCACCTCGGCGGCCTGTCCGCGGCCACCCCGCAGGCGGTCCGGGTCCTGGACGCGGCCGGCTGCGACGTGGTGCTGATCGAGACGGTCGGTGTCGGCCAGTCCGAGGTGGAGATCGCCGCGACCGCCGACACCGCCGTGGTGCTCCTGGCGCCGGGCATGGGCGACGGCATCCAGGCGGCCAAGGCCGGGATCCTGGAGATCGGCGACCTGTTCGTGGTCAACAAGGCCGACCGCGACGGCGCCGACGCCACCGCCCGCGAACTCGGCCACATGCTGGCCCTGGGCGAGGCCCGCGGCCCCGGTGACTGGCGCCCGCCGATCGTGAAGACGGTCGCGGCCACCGGCCAGGGCATCGAGGAGTTCCTCGAAGCCCTGGAGAAGCACCAGTCCTGGCTGAACGAACACGGCAAGCTCGCCGAGCGGCGGCGGCACCGGGCGTCGGTGGAGATCGAGGGCATCGCGCTGGCGGCGCTGCGGGCGCGGATCGGCGACCTGCGCGGCGACCGGCGGTTGTCGACGCTGGCCGAGCGGGTCGTGGGGCGCGAGCTGGACCCGTATTCGGCCGCTGACGAGCTGGTGGCCGGGGTCAGCGACTGATGGGTGCGCGGATCAAGGACGTCATCGTCGACTGCCGCGATCCCGAGGCGCTGGGGGCGTTCTGGGCCGCGGTGCTCGACCGGCCGATCGCGGCGCGCATCGGGCCTTTCGTGTGGCTGACCCGCGGCGACGGCCCGGGGCTGGGATTCCAGAAGGCGGACGGGGCCAAGGCGGGCAAGAACCGCGTGCATTTCGACGTCGGCTCGCCGGATCCGGCCGCCGAGCGGGCGCGGCTGGAGGCGCTGGGCGCGCGCCACCTCCCGGAGTACGCCGCGGGCGGCTTCCTGGTCATGGCCGACCCGGAGGGGAACGAGTTCTGCGTGATCCCCGAGGGACCGTTCGAGCTCGATGATGAGGGGCGCGCGAGCTATCTGGAGTTCGGGGCCTGAGAGCCCGGCGCTTGAGGCCGGCCTACTTCTTCGGTGAACTGACCTACTTCTTCAGCGAGCCGAACTACTTCTTCAGCGACTTGTGCAGCCAGAACGGGCCGGTCGGCAGCACCGAGGCGATCAGCACGATGCCGAACCGCTTGCCGTCCCAGTTCTGGGCCTGCTTGGCGTCGTAGGCCAGCGCCAGGTAGGCCAGGAACAGCAGGCCGTGGATCATGCCGAAGACCATGGTCGGCGCGGGCATGTGCGCGGCGTACTTCAGCGGCATCGCGACGCACAGCAGGATCAGGAAGGACACGCCCTCGGCGAGGGAGACCAGGCGGAAGCGGGCGAGCTTGCCGTCTTCGGCGGTGGTCACATCGGCAGTGGTCACGGGCGGATCCTCGCAGTTCACCAGGCTTATTGCCGACAACGTGTCGGTATGTCCCGCGAAGAATACCCGACGTCCCGACGCCCGTTTGCGGTGCCCCCTACGCTGGGCACCATGCGTGATTGGAACAGGCGCCGTTGTGCGCGCCGGGGGCATGAGACCTACGCACCGGTCGGTCCGGGGATAGAGACGGAACTGGCCGCGAGACTGCAAGTGCAGACCGCCCACGGGCCGGCGTGGCGGTGTCTGCGGTGTGGCGACTTCGCGATCGGGGAGCCGACGGCCAGCGGGCCGGCGGACCAGGCGCCGGCGGTGCCGCGCGGCAAGGCGCTGCGGGACTTGTTCATCCTGCGGCTGCTGGCGATCGAGCGGGTGATCCGCGGCGTCGTGATCCTCCTGATCGCCTGGGCAGTGTGGAAGTTCGGCAGCAGCCAGTACGCCGTGCAGAAGCTCTTCGAGTCCGACCTGTCGGCGTTCAAGCCGTTCGCCAACCACTTCGGGTGGGACGTCGAGCACGCCAGCATCGTCGAGCGGATCCGCAAGACGTTCAACTACAGCCCGAAGACGATACACACGGTGGCGCTGCTGCTCGGCGGCTACGCGCTGCTGGAGACGGTCGAGGGCGTCGGGCTGTGGTTGGCCAAGCGCTGGGGCGAGTACCTGACCGCGGTCGGTACGTCGATCTTCCTGCCGCTGGAGATCTGGGACGGATACAGCAAGATCCACGAGCACAAGTCGTACGTGTTCGCGATCTGCACGTTCGCCATCAACGTCGGCGCGGTGGTGTACCTGCTGGTGTCCAAGCGGCTGTTCGGCATCCGCGGCGGCGGCAAGGCCTTCGAGGCGCAGAAGCATGCGGACGCGCTGCTGACGGTGGAGCTTGCCGCTTGTGGTGCGGGTGCGGGCGCCGGTGTCGGCGGTGCGGTCGGCGCGGCCAGTCCGAGTGGTCCGGGTGCTCCGGGCAGCGGAGTGCCCGATACGCGCGCCGCTCTGGCCGAGACGGTCGTACTGAGCCAGCCGCCGTTGACCGACCCGGCCGGCGGCGCGCGCTGACCATCCGCCGGGCTTGTCACCGGCCGAGCCCGCCGCACCTTCTTCACCAGGTCGGCGGGCTCGACCGGTTGCGGCTTCAACCACTGACGTAGGCTTGGTGCATGACCGCCGAGGGCACCGACGAAACCGCTTGGCTCGACGAGACCGAGCAGGCCGTCTGGCGCAACTACATCTCGGTGATGCGGCTGCTTCCGGACCGTCTCAACACCAGCCTGACCCGCGGCCACGACCTCACCCTGATCGACTACGAGGTCCTGGCCAGGCTCTCCGAAGCGCCCCTGCGCCGGATGCGGATGACCGAACTGGCCGAAGGCGCCCTGCTGTCCAAGAGCCGGCTGTCGCACCAGGTCAGCCGGATGGAGAAGGAAGGCCTGGTCCGCCGCGAACCCTGCGAGACCGACGGCCGCGGCTTCTTCGCGGTCCTCACCGACCAGGGCTGGCACAAGCTGCTGTCAGCCGCGCCGGACCACGTCGCGGACGTGCGCGAAGCCTTCATCACCCCGCTGAGCCGGGAGCAGCTCGCCGCGCTGGGGGAGATCCTGGACGTGCTCGGGAAGGGGCTGGAGCCCGGGCGGGGGTGACCCGGCCCCACCAGCTTGGCCCCACCAGCCCGGACCCCACTGACCCCCTGGCACCTCACGGCCCCCTCGACTTGCAGGCCGCCCCGACCGCTGTCACCGTGACGAGGGTGAGCGCCGCCGCGCAAGACCCCGAATCCGACCCTGATCGGGTCGTCGACCAGCCGGAATCGGGTGCCGCATTGGCCGTCGATCCCGATGAGCGGCCCGAGGGGCACAGCAGCATCCCGGGCATCGCGGGGCTTTCCGATCGGCAGAAGTACCGGGCGCTGGCGGTGTGCCTGCTGGTCGGCTTCATGACGCTGCTCGACGTCTCCATCGTCAACGTCGCGCTGCCCTCGATGCAGAAGGGGCTCAAGGCCTCGCCCGCCGACCTGTCGTGGGTGGTCTCCGGCTACGCGCTCACCTTCGGCCTGATCCTCGTGCCCTCCGGGGTGTTCGGCGACATGGTCGGCCGCCGGACCGCGTTCCTGACCGGGCTCGTCGCGTTCACCGTGGCGTCCGGGCTGTGCGGTATCGCGCCGGGGGCGGCGTTCCTGGTGGTGGCCCGGCTGGTGCAGGGCTTCGCCTCGGGCATCCTGGGGCCGCAGATCTCCGGGCTGATCCAGGAGATGTTCAGCGGGGCGGCTCGGGCTCGGGCCTTCGGGTACTTCGGGGCGACGGTGGGGTTGGCCACGGCGGTCGGGCCGCTGGTCGGCGGGCTGCTGATCGCCGCCGGCGGCGAGGACCACGGCTGGCGGTGGGTGTTCTTCGTCAACCTGCCGATCGGCGTCGTGGCGTTCATCCTGGCGCTGCGGGTGATCCCGGGGTGCCTGGGCTGCGGCCGGAGCCAGACCCGCGGCCGCATCGACTGGGTCGGGGTGGCGCTGCTGGGCGCCTCGGTCACCGCGATCATGCTCCCGCTGGTGCAGGAACAGCAGTGGAAGGGCCGCGGCAAGTGGTGGCTGGTGGTGCTCGGCGTGCTGCTGCTCATCGCCTTCACGCAATGGGAGCGCCGGGTCGCCGCCTCCGGCAGCACCCCGCTGGTCCCGCCGGCCCTGGTCCGCATCCGTTCCTATACCCGCGGCAGCCTGCTCGGCCTGTTCTACTTCGCCGGCTTCACCACGATCTTCTTCATCTTCACGCTGTTCCTCCAGAACGGCCTCAACTACAGCGCCCTGGAAGCGGGCCTGGCCACCACGCCCTTCGCCGTCGGCTCCGCGGTCAGCGCCACCCTCGGCGGCCGGCTGGTCGGCAAGCACGGCCGGTCGCTGGTGATCCTCGGCATCGTGCTGGTGGCGGTGGCGACCGGGGCGGCGATCCTGGTCGTGCACTGGGTCCACGGCCGCGGCGCCGGGGTGGCCGCCGCGGCCCCGCTGCTGGTCGCCGGCGTCGGCTCCGGCCTGGTCATCGCCCCGAACGCGGCCCTGTCGCTGTCCGAGATCCCGGTGGTGCGCGCCGGTACCGCCGGCGGCGTGATGCAGACCGCGCAGCGGCTCGGCTCGGCGCTCGGCATCGCTTGCGTCGGCGCGGTCTTCTTCTCCCGGGTCGGCCACGGCAAGGGCTACGCGAACGCCTTCCAGGCCGGTGCCGTCGTCGCGATCTGTTTCGAGGCCGCGGCGTTGGTGGTCGCGGTCGCCGACTGGCGCAGCCGGCGGGCGGCAGCCGAGACCGGGGCGGCCCCCGGGGAGAGCAGCGCCTGACAAGCTGGCGTGGTGAACGAGAACGAGGACCGGGGCAAGGCCGCGACCGAGGCCGCGCTCAACCGCATCGCGCGGCTGGTCGCCGACCGCCCGGGCCAGGCCCAGCTCCACGTGCTGCACCACGGCGCCCCGATCCTCGACGTCTGCGTACGCTGCGACCCCGACACGCCGTTCCTGTTGTGGTCGACCGGAAAACCGTTCACCGCGCTGGCCGTCCACCACCTCGCCGAGCGCGGGCTGCTCGACCTCGACGCGCCGATCGCCGACCACTGGCCCGAATACGGCCGGGCCGGCAAGCAGTCCGTGACACCCCGCCACGCACTCACCCACACCACCGGCGCGCCGCTGTCCACCCGGCACGTCGTCGGCGACGCCTGGATCATGCACGACTGGGACCGGTCGGTGCGCGCGGCCGCGGCGGCCAGACCTAAGCGCGAGCCGGGGCGCGACCCGGCATACCACATCCTGAGCCAGGGCTTCATCCTCGGCGAACTCCTCCAGCGCGTCACCGGCACGCCGCTGGCCGAGTATCTGGACACGAACATCCTCGGCCCGGCCGGACTGGCGAACACCCACCTCGGACTGCCGAACTCGCTCTGGGACACCCGCACCGTCCTGGAGATCTCGAAGGCACCGCGAACCTCGTTCCCGGACCGTGTGAAGGTGCGGCGCTTCGCCACGAAAGCCGTTCGCACAGCGCCGATCCCGGCGGCGACGGTCCACTCCACTGCCCGCGACGTGGCCCGCTTCTACCAGCTACTCCTGAACGGCGGCGGCATCGACGGGGTCACCGTCTTCCACCCGGAAACCGTGCGGGCGGCCCGCGAACCGGCGGCATCGCAGGCCACGCACATACACCCCGACCCGATCGTCGGGCACGCCATCCGCTGGTCGCACGGCTTCCAACTCGGCTGGGGCACCCGCGCCACCCGCACCACCGGCACTACCCGCACCGCCGAACCCTTCGGCACCACCGCGGGCGAGGACGTCTTCGGCCACAACGGCAGCAACTACTGCAACGCCTGGGCCGATCCCGAGCACGGACTCGTATTCGCCTACCTGACCAGCCTCATGACGCCCCGGACCCAGGCGCTCGCCTGGCAGACCGAGCTCAGCGATCTGGTGCGCGCGGCGGTCAGCGGCAGCGGTGAAGCGGTCTGATCGCTCGGCGCGTCAACCGAGCGAGTCCGGCCTACGGCAACTGCCGCCGCGGCTTTCTCTCGGCCTTCGCCTTCGCCGCGGCGGCCCCGCGCTGCCCGAGCAGCATGGGCTCGCCCCGCGCCGGCTGCGTCGCCACCCAGGGAAGGAACGGCCACGCCACCGACAGCACCAGCACCGCGACCCCCGTCACGTTGAACACGGCCAGTACATACGTCGCGTGGAACAGCGCGGACATCGCCGCTGCCAGGCCCAGGGCTATCAGGGTCCAGTCCGGGACGCGGTTGCGCTTCGGGTTGATCGCGATGCGGTTGCGGAGCAGCCGGCGCAGCAGGGGGCGGCCGAGGGCGGTCGCGACCAGCAAAGCCATCGCCAGGACGCCCAGGTCGTCGCCGACGACGTGGTGCGGGTTCTGGTCCGTGTCGTGGGTCTTGCCGAGGAAGGTGTAGCGGGTGATCTGGTTGTGCCAGACCAGGACCGCCAGCTGGTCGCCCTCGGAGACCGAGCTCGACAGGTCCTTCGTGCTGCTCAGGGTGACGTACTGGGTATCGCCGACGGTCGGTACCAGGTAGACGTTGGTGGTGTAGCCGTGCGCGTGCCGGCCGGAGTTCTTCCAGACGCCGACGTAGTCAACATCTGCATTGGTGCGCAGGACGCAGTCGTCGGTCTCGCCCGAGCCGGCGCAGTACGGCGCCTTGTCGTAGGTGTTCTGCCGGCCCTGGGCCTTCACCATGGCGACCGACTCGACCACTATGAAGCCCGAAATGCTCGTGGTGAGGGCGGCGAGCAGCAGCATGCCGAGCACGCCGCGTATTCGGCCTTTGCGCCGCCGTCGCCCCGCCCGCCCGTCGATGTCCAGCATGTCCACTGATCGCCCCGTCTTCGCCACGGCCCAGATGGTACGCGCATGGCACGGGGACCGGACCCGCTCCGGCGCGCGCCGTCCAATTCCCGGACGAGGGTGGAACGGTAGAGTCCACAGTGCGAGAATGGTCGTCTCAAGACGGACGGATACAGATCGGAGCCGCGCATGCCAGCCCTGCGGTCGCGCACCAGCACCCACGGACGCAACATGGCGGGGGCGCGCGCGCTTTGGCGGGCCACCGGCATGGGTGACGACGACTTCGGCAAGCCGATCGTCGCGATCGCCAACTCCTTCACCCAGTTCGTCCCCGGCCACGTGCACCTGCGCAACGTCGGCGAGATCGTCGCCGGGGCGGTCAAGGACGCCGGCGGGGTGGCCAAGGAGTTCAACACCATCGCGGTGGACGACGGCATCGCCATGGGCCACGCCGGCATGCTCTACTCGCTGCCCAGCCGCGAGCTGATCGCCGACGCCGTGGAGTACATGGTGAACGCGCACTGCGCCGACGCGCTGGTGTGCATCTCCAACTGCGACAAGATCACCCCCGGCATGCTGATGGCCGCGCTGCGGCTGAACGTCCCGACCGTGTTCGTCTCCGGCGGGCCGATGGAGGCCGGCAAGACCACGGCCATCGAGGGCGTGGTGCACTCCAAGATCGACCTGATCGACGCGATGATCGCCTCGGCCAACGACGCGGTCACCGACGAACAGCTCGGCGACATCGAGCGCTCGGCCTGTCCGACCTGCGGCTCCTGTTCCGGCATGTTCACCGCCAACTCGATGAACTGCCTGGTCGAGGCCCTGGGTCTGGGCCTGCCCGGCAACGGTTCGGTGCTGGCCACCCACGAGGCCCGGCGCCAGCTGTTCGAGCGGGCCGGCAGCACGGTCGTCCAGATCGCCCGGCGCCACTACGACGGCGACGACGAGTCGGTCCTGCCGCGCGCCGTCGCCACCCCGGCCGCCTTCGGCAACGCGATGGCGCTGGACGTGGCCATGGGCGGCTCCACGAACACCGTGCTGCACCTGCTGGCAGCGGCGCAGGAGGCCGGCGTCGGCTTCGGCCTGAAGGACATCGACCACCTCTCGCGCCGGGTGCCGTGCATCTCCAAGGTCGCGCCGTCCAGCCAGTTCCACATGGAGGACGTGCACCGGGCCGGCGGCATCCCGGCCATCCTCGGCGAGCTGAACCGCGGCGGGCTGCTGGACCGGGACGTGCACGCGGTGCACGCGCCGACGCTTCAGACCTGGCTGGACGAGTGGGACGTGCGCGGCGGCAAGGCGTCCGAGGCCGCGGTCGAGCTGTTCCACGCGGCGCCCGGCGGGGTCCGCACCGTCGAGCCGTTCTCCACCGCCAACCGCTGGGCCAGTCTGGACACCGACGCCGAGGCCGGCTGCATCCGCGACACGGCCCACGCCTACACCAAGGACGGCGGCCTGGCGGTGCTCTGGGGCAACCTGGCCACCGACGGCGCGATCGTGAAGACCGCCGGCGTGGACGAGAAGCTGTGGGAGTTCGTCGGCCCGGCGCGGGTCTTCGAGTCCCAGGACGACGCGGTCGAGGCGATCCTGGCCAAGCAGATCATCGAGGGCGATGTCATCGTCATCCGCTACGAGGGCCCCAAGGGCGGCCCCGGTATGCAGGAGATGCTGTACCCGACGGCGTTCCTGAAGGGCGTCGGCCTGGGCGCCGCGTGCGCGCTGGTCACCGACGGCCGCTTCTCCGGCGGCACCTCGGGCCTGTCCATCGGCCACATCTCCCCGGAGGCCGCGTCCGGCGGGGTGATCGCGCTGGTCGAGGAGGGCGACACCGTCAAGATCGACATCGCCACCCGGACCCTGCACCTGGACGTCGACCCCGAGGTGCTGGAGCAGCGCCGCACCGGGCTGCTGGCCGACCTCGGCGGCTACCGGCCGCGCAACCGGGACCGCCAGGTCTCCGTCGCCCTGCGCGCCTACGCCGCCCTGGCCTCCAGCGCCTCCACCGGCGGCGTCCGCGACCTCGACCAACTGGGCAGCAGGTAGCCGTGCCACGGCACGGGCTGCGGATCGGCGCCAAGCTGGTCCCGCAGGGCACCACCATCGCCGCGCTGCGCGCCTTCTGGCGGCTGGCCGACGAATCAGGGTTCGACCACCTGTGGGTCTACGACCACCTGGCCGGGGCCGGCAACCTGGCGACCGTGACCGAGCCGGACCCGGCGATCGAGCTGTTCGACGGCTGGTCGCTGCTGGCCGCCATGGCCTCGCAGACCCGCAGGGCCCGCATCGGCGCCATGGTCACCGCGAACACCTTCCGCCACCCGGGGCTGCTGGCCAAGATGGCCACCACCGTCGACCACCTGTCCGGCGGCCGCCTGGAGTTCGGGATCGGCGCCGGCTGGGCCGAGTACGAGCACCGGATGCTGGGCATCGAGCTCGGTGGCGTGCGTCAGCGTATTGAGAAGCTGGACGAGGCGCTGCGGATCATCAAGGCCCTGTGGTCCTCGGAACGCTTCGTCGACTTCGCCGGCGAGCACTACACGCTCGACAAGGCCGTGCACGCACCCAAGCCGGTGCAGAGCCCGCATCCGCCGATCTGGCTCGGCGGCACCGGCGAGAAGCGGATGCTGAAGCTGGTGGCCGAACAAGCTGACGTCTGGAACACGGTCAACCACGACGGGGTCGCCGAAGCCGCGCGGCTGTCCGGCGTCCTGGACCGCTGGTGCGCCGAGGTCGGCCGGGACCCGGGGGAGATCCGGCGTTCCGTGCAGCTGCGGCCGGACCCGCGCCGGGTGGTGGACGACGTCGCACCGTGGCTGGACGCCGGCTTCACCGAGATCGTGCTGTTCTTCGCACCGGAACAGCCGCTCGCCGACCTGGAACAGGTCGTCGAGCGGCTGCCGATGTTACGTGCTCTGGTCTAGCCCGTTTTCAGCGACCAGGGCGTCAGTTCACGTTCAGACCGGTGTCGTCGATGACGAACGAGGTCTGAAGCGAGGCGTCCTCGGTCCCGGTGAACTTCAGGGTGATGGTCTGGCCGATGTAGCTGGCCAGGCTGAAGGAGTGCTGGCTGTAGCCGTTGTTGGCGTTGAGGTTGCTGAAGGTGCCCAGGGTGCCCAGCACGGTGCCGGAGGAGTTCAGGACCTGGACGTTCAGCTTGTCGTAGGCCGTGGTGGTCGTGGTCTCGGCGGTGTCGATGTGCAGCCAGAAGGAGAAGTTGGCCGTCTTGCAGGTGGCGGCGATGCTCACCTTCTGCGCGAGGGTGTCGGTGTGGGTGCTGCCGTAGCCGTCCAGCCAGGCGTCGTAGCTGCCGGAGTGGGCCGGTTCGGAGGTGGTGTCGCTGTTGATGACCCCGGAGGACGCGGTCCACGGGGACGCGCTACCGGTCTCGAAACCGGGGTTGCCCAGCAGCTGGGTCGCGGTGCAGCCGCCACCGCCGGAAGAGGTCACCGTCCAGCTGAAGGTGGTCGTCCCGGAGGCGGTGCCGGAAGAGGCGGTCACGGTCACGTTGGAGGTGCCGGTGCCGGTCGGGGTGCCGGTGATGGCGCCGGAGCTGCTGATCGACAGGCCGGCCGGGAGCCCGGTGGCACTGTAGGTCAGCGACTTGCCCGCCGAGTCGGTGCCCGAGATCTGAAGGGTCGAGATCGCAGTGCCCTGAGTGGACGTCTGGGTACCGGGGTTGGTGACCGAGACCGTCTCGGTGCCGCCCTGCGCGTTGACCGTCCAGGTGAAGGACGTGGTACCGGTCGCGGTGCCCGAGGACGCGGTGACCGTGACCGACGACGATCCGGTGCCGGTCGGGGTGCCGGTGATGGCGCCGGAGCTGCTGATCGACAGACCGGCCGGGAGCCCGGTGGCCGAGTAGGTCAGCGACTTGCCGGCCGAGTCGGTACCCGAGACCTGCAGGGTGCTGATCGCGGTGCCCTGCGTCGAGGTCTGGTTACCGGGGTTGGTGACCGAGACCGTCTCAGTGGTGCCGCCGTGGTTGATGATGGCGTGCGACAGGTCGCACTCGTTGGTGTCGTTCGACCAGGACGCCTGCTCGGGGTAGCTGCCGTAGGAGCCGAAGGAGACGTTGCCCGCGCCGCCGGCGGTGCCGGGGGACAGCCAGGCGCACTCGTCGGAGTTCTCCTGGCCGTTGTAGGAGCTGCCGGTGTTGTTGGTCCAGCCGCCGGCCGGGTTCTGGTCGGACATCATCTCGTGCCACTCGTGGCCCATGGTGATGGTGTAGCCGTCCAGGGTGCCGGGGGAGTTCACGAAGCCCACGCCGCAGCCGGCGCCGGAGTCCATGTTGTACGGCTGGTTGGAGAACGCGATGTCGCCGTACGGCGAGGTGACGGGGCCGCCGGTCAGGGTGCTGTCACCGTTGTAGTCGTGCCAGGCGCAGTACTGGCCCTGGTAGCTGTCCGGGTTCGTGCCGGTCGGCGAGAGGATCACGTAGTAGGCGTTGCGGTTGGCCGCGGCGGTGGTGTTGCCGAAGTGCGCCGCCGCGTTCACCGCCTCCTGGCCCAGCTGGTGGCCGGTCGTGGCGGACGGGGAGGCCGTGGAGTTGTCCTCCCACACGCCGGCCAGCACGCCACCGGACTGGTAGTTGATGTACTGCGAGGCCGGCAGGTTGGTCGGGCAGGAGACCGCGCCGGTCGCCACGCCCGCGCCGTCGCACCACTGCGTGAGGTCCGCGGACCACAGCTCGTTGTTGGTGCCGATGCCCTTGAACATCTGCTGGGCGACCGAGGCGCCGCCGTCGGGGTCGCCGGAGAACTTGGCGTTGCCGTTGGCGTCAGTGCTCTGGGTTCCCCACTGGCTACCGTAGAAGACGAGGTAGACCTTGCTCTTGGCGCCGTCGTTCACGCCGATGCCGTCGATGCCGCCGCCGTAGGACAGCGTCTCGGGACCGGTGGTCGCGGTGGTCGCGGCGTTAGAGGGGTGCGCGGCGTTCCAGGCCTGCTCCTTCTGGTTCTGCTGGATGGTCGGGACGGCCCCGTGACGGTAAGGGTGGCCGTAAGAGGGGTCGTACGGGTTCTGCGTGGTGGTGCCAGACGAGGTGGCTCCGGAGGACGACGGCAGGGCCATCGCCGATCCGTTCGCGGCGGTGGCGAACAGCGTGATCGCCGCTGCGGCTATGCCGGCCGCCGCTCTGAGTGGGACCCGATGCACGTGGTTTTCCTCTCCGAACCGGTTCACGGTCCAGTCTTGGAGGGTGGGGTATTAGTACACGTACCGACCGGGAAAGTTATGGGCGTTTCGGTTCGCCGTCAACGACCTTCGTCGGGGCAATTTTCGCCGGGTCCGGCAAAACCCGGAAAAGCCGAGGCCCGCCGGTCGTTAGGGCCGGCGGGCCTTGACAATTCAGAGGTGATTCAGAGGTTTGTGAAAGGCCTGTGAACGCCCTTTTCGTGCTGTCGCAGAGAACGGATAAAGATCAGGCCTGGCCTTCGTCATCCACCCGGACCGTGCCGATTCCGGCTTCGGTGAGACCCGGAAGGATCTTCTCCGCGTCGCCCTCGATCACCACGACGGCCTGCTCGGGGAACAGCCGCCGCGCCGCCGCGGTGTCCACCTCGCCCTTGGTCAGCCGGGTGTACTCGGTGTACTTGCGGGTGAAGTAGTCCTCCGGCAGGCCGAACTCCACGATCTGCGCCAGCGCGCCGCCCACCGATCCCGGCGTCTGCAACGCGATCGGCAGCGAACCGGTCCGGTAGGCCTTCGTCGAGGCCAGCTCGTCGTCGGTCACGCCGCCGGCCTTGATCCGCTCGATCTCGGCCAGCGCGTCCACCGCGGCGGCCGCCGTCACCTCGGTGTGCACCGAGGCGGTGGCCGAGAAGACGCCGCTGTCGCGGTTCAGGTCGAAGCCGCCGCGCGCGCCGTAGGTGTAGCCCTTCACCTCGCGCAGCTGGTGGTTCAGTCGGGAGTTGAAGGTCCCGCCGAGGATGGTCGCCATGGCCTCGATCGCGGTGTAGTCCGGGGTGTCGCGGCCCGGTGCGTGGTGCGCGATCGCCACCACCGACTGCACCGCCCCGGGCCGGTCCACGACCACGATCTCGCGGTCCACCAGCTCGCGGGCGCCGGTCGGGTCCGGCGCTGTGATCTGCGGGCCGGCCTGGCCGAGCAGCACCTCGCCGAGCGCGGTGACGTCCACCCCGGACAGGTCGCCGGTCAGCAGCAGGGTCCCGCCGAACGCCAGCCGCGCGGCGTGGAAGTCGCGCACGTCCTGGAGCGTCAGGGCACTGACGGAGGCGACGGTCCCGGTGTCCTGCTTGCTGTACCGGCTCTCCGGCAGGTACAGCCCGCGGCTCAGGGCCTCGTTCGCGCGGGTCCCGGGCATCGCCCAGGCCGTGGTCAGCTTGGCGACGCGGTCGCCGCGCACCCGGTCGAAGTCGTTCTCGGCCAGCCGGGGCCGGCGCAGCGCCTCGGCGAGCAGCGCCACCGCGGCGGCGATCCGGTCCACCGGGGCCTGCACGCCGACCCGCAGCACGTCGGCGTCGACCGAGCCGGACCAGGAGGCGCCCAGGGACTCCAGCGCCAGCGCGAAGTCGTCGCCGCTCTTGAGCTCCGTGCCCTCGCGCAGCAGATCCATCGTGATCTTGCCGACGCCCTCCTTGCCGGCGGGCTCGCGAACGACGCCGGCCTCCAGGAGCACGCCGGCGTAGGCCATGCGCTGACCCGGCAGGTGCGCCGAGACGGCCTCGCCGCCGGGCAGCTTGGTGCGGGTGACGGCCGGGAACTCGTAGGCGCGCGGCGCTCCGCCGGCCGGCCGGTCCGCGACCAGGGTGTTGCCGCTCATGCGTTGGTCTCCTCGGCGGTGTCGGCGCTGTCGGCTGTGTCGGCTGTGTCGGCGCTGTCGTCAGCGGCGCCGTCAGCGGCGTCGGCGTCGGACGTCGCGTTCGTCGTGTACTCGATGATGACGCGGTTGTCGTCGGCGAGGATCAGGGCCGCGACCCGCTGGACGTCCTCGGCGGTGACCGCCTCCAGCCGCTCCAGGTATTCGCGCACCAGCTTCGGGTCGCCGTCCAGCGTCGCGTACTGGCCGAGCAGGTCGGCCCGGCCGCCGAGCTCGCCCACCGCGCGCAGCCAGTCGCTGGTCAGCAGCGCCTTGGCCCGGCCGAGTTCGGCCGCTGAGACCGGGGCCGAGCCGTCGGCCAGCCCGTCGAGCACGGCGGTGAACTCCTGCTCCACCTCGGCGGCCTCGACGCCGTCGCGCGGGCTGAACATGCCGAAGAACACCGAGGCGCCGTAGGCCAGGTTCCACACCGAGGTGTAGGCCTCTTCGCGCTGTGCCAGGTTCTTCTCGGTGATCAGCTTGCGGTACAGCCGCGCGCCGCGGCCCCGGCCGAGCACCGCGGCCAGCACCTCGACCGCGGTGAAGTCCTCGTCGCGGGAGTCCGGGGAGCGGAACATGAAGAACGTCATCGGGCGCGGCACCGAGTCGTCCGGCTCGACGTGCCGCTTGGTCTCGCCGATCCGGAGCGAGGGCAGCGTGCCGTCCGGGGCCGGCGGGATGTCGCCGTGCCGCTGGATGCCGCCGAAGTACTTCTCCGCCAGCTTCACGACCGCCTCGGGGTCGACGTCGCCGGCCACGGTCAGTACCGCGTTGTTCGGGGAGTAGTAGACCGCGTTGAAGTCCTGGAAGTCCTCCAGGGCGGCTTCCTGCAACTCCTCCATCGAGCCGATGGTGGTGTGGTGGTAGGGGTGGCCCTCGGGGAAGGCCAGGGCCAGGGCGTACTCGACCCAGCGGCCGTAGGGCGGGTTGTCGTAGCGCTGCCGGCGCTCGTTCTTCACGACCTCGCGCTGGTTGTCCAGGGTCTCCTGGGTCAGGGCCAGCGAGCCCATCCGGTCGGCCTCCAGCCACAGCGCCAGCTCCAGCTGCGCCGAGGGCATGACCTGGAAGTAGTTGGTGCGGTCCGGGCTGGTGGTGGCGTTGATCGCGGCGCCGCCGGCCGCCGTCACCCACTCGAAGTGCTCGCCCTTGTCGACGTGCGCCGAGCCCTCGAACATCAGGTGTTCGAACAGGTGTGCGAAGCCGTGCTTCCCGGCCGGCTCGTGGCGCGAGCCCACGTCGTACCAGAGGTTCACGGCGGCGATCGGCGTCGTCGGGTCTGGACTCACCACGACGCGGAGCCCGTTGTCGAGTACTGCTTCGTGGATCTTCCAGGGGAATGAGGCGTTCTCGGCCTCGCTGGTGCCCGGTGCGCTCTTGACCTCTGTCACGCTTGCCAGTCAACGCGATCGGTCGGCGGTTCGTCCACTCAACGCGCACACCGTCCCGGCGCCGCCGGGAGGACACGTCCCGGCGCGCTGCCGGACCCCGGTCCGCTACCTGGGATCCGCTCACCGCGTTACGCGCGGAGCGACTAACGTGACCGCGTGCCCAAGGACCGCAATCTCCCGTTCGATCCGATCGAGCGCGCCTTCGAGTCGTGGAAGGGCCGCTGGGGCGAGTCCACCTCGATGCTGGCCATCACCTCGGTCATGCGCGCGCAGCAGCTGCTGCTGGCCCGGGTCGACGCGATCGTCAAGCCGTACGAGCTCACCTTCGCCCGCTATGAGGCGCTGGTGCTGCTCACCTTCAGCCGGGCCGGCTCGCTGCCGCTGTCCAAGATCGGCCAGCGCCTCCAGGTGCACCCGACCTCGGTGACCAACATCGTCGACCGGCTGGAGAAGTCCGGGCTGGTGGCCCGGCGCCCCAACCCCGACGACGGCCGCGGCACCCTGGCCGAGATCACGGCCCGGGGCCGCGAGGTCGTGGAGGAGGCGACCGGTGACCTGATGGCCGCCGAGTTCGGGATGGGCGCGTTGAGCTCCGAGCAGCACCGGGAGCTGTTCGCCGTGCTGCGCGACCTGCGGGTCGCGGCCGGCGACTTCGAGGCGTAGACGATTGATTCCTGGGCGTGCCGGCGCGAATAGCCGGGCCGCGGATCACCTTTCCCCTGCTCAGCGGATGCCTGTTCGCATTTAGTAGGACGTCCTAGTAAAATTTCGGAGCATGGACTCCGAGCAGATTTCCGCCGGCCGCGACCGCTGGCAGGCGCGCTACGACGCCGCGCGCAAGCGGGACGCCGATTTCACCACGATCTCCGGCAGCGACGTCGAGCCGGTGTACGGTCCGCCGGAGGGCTCCGAGGTACCCGGCTTCGAGCGCGTCGGGTGGCCGGGGGAGTTCCCCTACACCCGCGGGATCCACCCGACCGGCTACCGCGGGAAGCCGTGGACCATCCGGCAGTTCGCCGGCTTCGGCAACGCCGAGCAGACCAACGAGCGCTACCGGATGATCCTGGCCGCCGGCGGCGGCGGGCTGTCTGTGGCCTTCGACATGCCGACCCTGATGGGCTACGACTCCGACTCCCCGCGCTCGCTCGGCGAGGTCGGCCACTGCGGTGTCGCCATCGACTCCGCCGCCGACATGGAGGTGCTGTTCCGCGACATCCCGCTGGGCGACGTCACCACCTCGATGACGATCAGCGGCCCGGCCGTCCCGGTGTTCTGCATGTACCTGGTGGCCGCCGAGCGCCAGGGCGTGGACATCGGCAAGCTCAACGGCACGCTCCAGACCGACATCTTCAAGGAGTACATCGCGCAGAAGGAGTGGCTGTTCGACCCCGAGCCGCACCTGCGCCTGATCGGCGACCTCATGGAGTTCACCGCTGAGAAGGTCCCGGCCTACAAGCCGCTGTCGGTCTCCGGCTACCACATCCGCGAGGCCGGATCGACGGCCGCGCAGGAGCTGGCCTTCACCCTGGCCGACGGCTTCGGCTACGTGGAACTGGGCCTGTCCCGCGGCCTGGACGTCGACGTCTTCGCCCCCGGCCTGTCGTTCTTCTTCGACGCCCACGTGGAGTTCTTCGAGGAGATCGCGAAGTTCCGCGCGGCCCGCCGCATCTGGGCCCGCTGGCTCCGCGACGTCTACGGCGCCAAGACCGAGAAGGCGCAGTGGCTCCGCTTCCACACCCAGACCGCCGGTGTCTCACTCACCGCCCAGCAGCCCGACAACAACGTGGTCCGCACCGCGATCGAGGCGCTGGCCGGCATCCTGGGCGGCACCAACTCCCTGCACACCAACGCCCTGGACGAAGTGCTGGCCCTGCCCAGCGCGAAGTCCGCGGAGATCGCCCTGCGCACCCAGCAGGTGATCATGGAGGAGACCGGCGTCACCAACGTCGCCGACCCCCTGGGCGGCAGCTGGTACGTCGAGGCGCTCACCGACCGCATCGAGGCCGAGGCCGAGGCCATCTTCCAGCGCATCAAGGACCTGGCTCCCAACGGCGCCCAGCACCCGATCGGGCCCATGACCGCAGGCCTGCTGCGCGGCATCGAAGACGGCTGGTTCACCTCCGAGATCGCCGAGGCCTCCTTCGCCTACCAGCGGGCGGTGGAGAAGGGCGACAAGCGCGTGGTCGGCGTCAACGTCCACACCGACTCGATCGAGGAGCCGCTGGAGATCCTGCGGATCTCCCACGAAGTGGAACGCGAGCAAGTCCGCGTCCTCGGCGACCGCAAGACCCACCGCGACAACGCCGCGGTCCAGGCCGCACTCGCGACGATGCTGGAGGCGGCACGCTCCGGCGCGAACATGGTGCCCGCGATGCTCGACGCCGCCCGCGCCGAAGCCACCCTCGGCGAGATCTGCGACACCCTGCGCGCCGAGTGGGGCGTCTACCGGGAGCCGGCGCGGATCTGAGGCGGGACTTGAGGTAGCGCTGCTTGCTGATGCCGGCCGGACCCGATGCGGGTCCGGCCGGTTCGCCGTGCCTGAGGTGCGCGGGCTTCGGATCTCTAAATCCCCCCAGTAAGCCGCAGCTGCGCCAACCCGGCCAACACCACCGACACAAACCGCGTCAGATACTCCTGGTCCACCGGCTGCCCCTTGATCAGTATCCGGTGTACCAGCGTCCCGCAGATCATGTCGAAGATCAGGTCGATGTCCGTCTCGCCCTCGACCTCGCCGCGCGCGCAGGCCCGCTCCCAGGCCTCGTACACCAGGTGCCGCTGTGGATCGATCACCTTGTCGATCACCTTCGCGCGCAGCGAGGCGTCCCGGTCCGCCTCGGCCGACAGCGCCAGCAAGGCGGCCTGCGTCTCCGGCAGCTGAAGCAGCTCCACGTACTGTCCGACGGTCGCGAGCGCGTCCTGGAGCATCGAGCCGCGGTCGAGCACTTCCAGATGCGAGAACAGCTCCGCCATCGCGTCCACCACCAGATCGGCCTTGCCCGGCCAGCGGCGGTAGAGCGTGGTCTTGGCGACGCCGGCGCGCGCGGCCACCTCGGCGATGGTGAGGTCGGCCCAGCCGCGCTCGGCGAGCAGGTCCCGGGTCGCGCTGAGGATCGCGGCGTCGGCGTCGGCGTTGCGGGGGCGGCCGCGGGTGCGCGGGCCGGTTCGGCGGCTGTCCTCGGACTCGGACACGATCGCGATCCGCCTCCTCACTTCGTCGGCTCCCGGGTGGCCCCATCGCCGTGGCGGGTGGCCTCGTCGCAGGTCAGCGTATAGCGCGCGACTGTTCACCCGATCTTTACCCAGCGCCGTCGCGTACCCGGCCGCTTTGCGATACGCTTCGACGCGTATCTTAATGATCAGTCTTGCTTCCACGAGCGGGACACGCAAGAGCGCCACCCCCTCCAGGTGGGGACCCGGAGGGGAGTTGGCGCGAGGTTAGCCGGAAAGGGGAGGATGGCGCTATGAGACAGCGACCCCAGTTCCCCGGGATGGCCGCCGGCGGAGGCCCCGGCTTGCCCGCCTCCGCGCTGCGGGGCGTGGTTGACCTCGGGGCCCTCGCCGCCAAGCCGCAGGCCGCACCGGCCGGGTCGGCTCCGGCGGCTCCGGCCGGCAGCGGCGGCGAGGGCTCCGGCCCGGCCGCCGACGGCTCCGGCGCCATCGCCTCGCCCCTGGTCTTCGACACCTCCGACGCCACCTTCGACGCCGACGTCATCGAACGCTCCCTGACCGTCCCGGTGGTCATCGACTTCTGGGCCGAGTGGTGCGGCCCGTGCAAGCAGCTCTCCCCGGTGCTGGAGAAGCTGGCCGGCGAGTACGGCGGCCGGTTCGTGCTGGCCAAGCTGGACGTCGACGCGAACCCGATGCTGGCCCAGGAGTTCGGCATCCAGTCCATCCCGATGGTGATGGCGGTGGTCGGCGGCCGGCTGGTCCCGCTGTTCCCGGGCGCGGTCCCGGAGGCGCAGGTCCGCCAGTACCTGGAAGAGCTGCTGAAGCTGGCCGCCGAGAACGGCGTGACCGGCACCGCCAGCGGTGAGGTTCCGGCCGAGCTGCCCGAGCCGCCGATGGACCCGGCCCTGGCCGCGGCCTACTCCGCGCTGGAGGAGAACGACCTCGACGGCGCCGCCCAGGCCTTCCGCAACGTGCTCAGCGCCGACCCCGGCGACACCGAGGCCAAGCTGGCGCTGGCCCAGGTGGAGCTGATGCTCAACACCCGGGACATGGACGCCGGGCAGGTGCACGCCGACGCCGAGGCCAGGCCGGACGACGTCCAGGCCCAGATCGCCGCCGCCGAGCTCGACCTGTCGGCCGGCCGGGTGGAGCAGGCGATCGACCGGCTGATCTCCTTCGTGGCCCGCACCGCCGGGGCCGACCGGGACGCCGCGCGGGTGAAGCTGCTGGACTTCTTCGAGCTCCTGGGCCCGGAGGATCCGCGTACCGGGGCCGGTCGGCGCAGGCTGACGAGCGTGCTGTTCTGAGAGGTCGGAAAGCTGTTCCGGCGGCCTGACCGGGCCGTCGGACCGCGGCGCGGATCGCCCCCGCCAAACGCCCCCGCGCCTGATCAAGACCGGCGTGGGGGCCGTGATTTTACCTTTTCTTTGCCAAGTGTCACATCGGCTTGACGGCTCGTCAGACCTCGGATGAGAGCGGGGTCACAGCCGGGGCTTTCACGGCCTTTGTCCGTATTTATCAACTACACAGAGTGTCTAATTGGGCGTCAGTTCTCGTTTATGGGTACCCGACACCCCTGTGCCGGGCAACCGGAGTCCCCCGATCGTGTTACCGGTCGGTAACGAACCCCTTGTGCGGCGGCCGCGAGTAGACCACGATCACATCCGCTCGGTCTGTTAATCCGACGATCCCCGAAACGATCGCGCGGCGACAGGTCCCCACCGGGTCGGCAGAACTACTCGTCGCTGCCGTAGCCGAGGCCCTTGCGGGCCATCTCGGCCCGCATGCCGCGGTCCGGTGCGCGCCGGACCCGTCCCACCCGCTCGTGGAGGAGTAACGCATGAAGGACGCAATGGGCGCCCAGGTGCTGGGCGGCACCAAGTGGAAGCGCTTCGCCCTGGTGATGGTTCCCACCGTCGGCATCGCCGGCGCGATGACCGTCGGGATGGCCAACGGTGTGCTGGCGAGCTCCTTCGCCGTGTCCGGCCAGCAGTTCAAGGTCTCCGCCGACGAACTGGACGGTAACGTCTTCGCCCAGTCCGGCACCGTGATCGTCGACGCGAACGGCAAGCCGCACGCGGTCGCCGTGGCCGGCATCAAGAGCGCGAAGATCTACAAGATGTGCCAGTCGGTCAACGTGCCGGTCCCGTTGCTGGGCAACCTGACCATAGTGCTCGCGGCCGGTGGCGGCGGCACCCCGGTGACCGCCACGAACCTGGTCCTGGACACCAACCAGGTGAACGCCGACGCCACCTTCAGCGGCGTCAACATCGGCGCCTCGGCCGCGGACATCGCGAGCCAGACCGGCATCCAGGGCTTCAACGGCTACGACAAGAACGGCAAGCCGGCGCCGTTCGCTCCGGGCGACTTCGGCCAGGTCGTGCAGACCGCGGTCCTGAAGGGCGTGACCCAGACCGCCTACTCGACCACGGCGGGCACGATGGCGCTCAAGGGTCTGTCGATCTCGGCGAACCTGAACGGCAAGGAGTGCTTCTAGGCCCTTGAGCCTTCGAAGCAGCCTGGGACACCCTGGGAGGCGGGCGCGAGTAGGGCGCGCCCGCCCACCACAGTCAGCACATGTCGGGAGTAAGCAGTGACCACCATTGACGCCGAGTATTCCGGGGGCCAAGAGCACGTCGTGGTCAGAGGATGGCGCGCGTTCAAGGAGTGGCGCCACTCCCGGCCGTTCTGGGCCGGATTGTGGACGATTCTGGCCGCCCTGGAGCTGTGGAGCATCCCGTTCCTGCAGCCGCTGCTGGTGCAGCACAAGCTGAACATCAAGATGGCCGGCATCGCCGGCGTGTCGACGATGGCCATCACCCCGGCGCTGATCATGATGGCCGCGGCCATGTGGTTCGCGCCCGGTTACCGGGTGTTCGCCGGCGTCTTCACCCTGGTGTGCGCGCTGCTGTCGATGGTGGTGTCGAACTTCGGCGGCTTCCTGCTGGGCATGCTCCTGGGCGTGTTCGGCGGCGGGCTGGCCTTCTCCTGGACCCCGCGGCTGACCGACGAGCAGATCGCGGCGCAGGCCAGAGCCGAACAGGCCTACCGGGACGCGCTGGCCGGCGATATGCCGCCCTCGGCGCGCTCGCCGCTGGCCGGAGCGGTCGAGAGCCCGCAGGACCGGGATCCCTACCAGTTCCAGGAGACCGAGCCGCAAGACGCGGCCGCCGGACCCATTCCGGGCGTCGCCGGCTACCAGGGCACCCGAGGCGAGATGACCTCGGCCTTGCCGCAGACCGCCGACTCCACACCCGCCGACACTGTTCCGGCCACGCCATCGCGGGACGTCGTCCCGCCGTTGCCGCGGGCCGAGGACACTCCTCTGGGGGCTTGACGTCTTGAGTGCCACAGGCAGCAACGAGAACCAGAACTCCACCGGGCCGGACCCGGACGGGTCGCGGCCGGACCGGGCGCGCCGTCCGGCGGCGCCCGGCGCCGGGGGGTTCGCCGACCTCGCCGGGATGCGGGAGGCCATCCTGCGCGCCGAGCGCGGGACGCCCGCCGGTGCCGCGGGGGCACCGGCCGGGCCGGAGGCGCTGCTGGACGCGCTGCGGCGCTCCCGCCGCGTCGACGGGACCTCGGCAGCTCGGACCTCGGCGGGCGGGTCATCACTCGGCGGCGCGTTCGCGCTCGACGCCGGCCCGGAGCCCGAGCCGGACGGCGAGCCGCCGCTGCGCTCGCGTAGCGGCGGGGTGAACAAGCCCCGCGCGGTCGTGCCGACCCCGCTGCTGGCCGCCGAGGCGGTCCGGCTGGTCGACGCCGCGCACAGCAAGCGGGCCCGGATGGTGACCGCGATCGGGCTGCCGGCCGTCTTCCTGGCCGCCACCGGCGTCGCGGTGATGCCCACGGTCGCGAACGCGGCCAGCTCGTCGTCCTCGACCTCGCCGACCACCAGCTCATGCGCACCGGGCTCGTCGGCGGTGCCGAACACCGGCGGTGCCAAGAGCTCCGCGCCGACCTCGGCCCCGAGCAGCACGCCGAGCTCCGGCGCCGGCAAGCCGAGCTCCGCGCCGAGCACCCCCGGCACTCCGCAGCCCTCCGGCGGTTCGAGCACGCCGAAGCCGACGTCCTCGGCGCCGCAGAGCAAGCCGTCCAGCGTGCCCTCCGGCGCCCCGAAGCCGGTCACGCCGACGCCGACCGGCGCCAACACCGCCCCGACCGCGCCGCCGCCGGCCGCCAGCAGCTCCACCGCGTCCTCGGCGCCGAGCAGCACCCCGAGCCCGAGCCCGTCGGTCACCTGGTGGAACCCGCTGAGCTGGCTGGGCACCACGGTCAACGGGGTGTTCAACCCGGCTCCGTCGTCGAGCCCGTCCACGGTGAACAAGCTGGCCGCGGCGCCCGCGGCCACCCCGAGCTCGAATCCGACGTCCTCGCCGGCCCCGATCCTGTCGATCGGCCTGGGCGGCTCGTCCAGCCCGAGCCCGTCCGGCACGCCGAGCTCGAAGCCCTCGGTGCCGAGCACGCCGCAGCCGTCGTCCAGCGACTCCTCGAAGCCCTCGGCGCCGTCGTCCACGCCTTCGACGCCCACGTCGAGTTCGAGCTCCAGCGCGAGCAGCCCGTCGAGTGTCCCGTCCGGGGTTCCCACCTACGAGGGACACGTGCTCACGGCACCGACCACGGTCTGCATGATGAGCCCCGCCGCCCAGCCGTTCCGCGAGGTCGAGTGGCACCTGGCGGCGTCCTCGCTGACGCTGACCAACCAGAAGTTCGAAGGCTTCGAGCCGATCCAGACCGGCGACGGCCGGACGGTCACCGTCATGGTCATCCACGCGGACTCGATCGACCTGACCGACATGGTCACCTACAACGAAGACGGCAACCTGCGGGTCTACTCCGACGGCGGCAAGGGCCAGAACGTCCACCTGACCAATGTCACCCTGCACGTCCTGAAGCAGGTGGGCACCATGACGGCGCCCCTGCCGCTCGGTCCGGTCACCCTGGGCCCGCCCGGAGAAGCCGGGACCGACCTGATCAGTCAGGCGGTGATGGCGCTGTTGCAGTTGAACCTGCCGCTGCCGCCCAGCACGTTCACCAATGTGGACGTGGACCAGTACATGCTGACCTCCGACACGCTGGACATCCCCGGCTTCAACGTCAACAGTCTCGGCATCCGCGGGCCGCTGGGCTGAGGCCTGCGCGCCCGGTCCCGACACCCGTACAGATCACCACCCCCGTGCCCGCCCTCCCGGCGGGCACGGGCTTCTGCTTTGATGAGATATCCGACATCGAAGTCCCGACACCGAAGTCGGCCGAACCAGTCCGCACCCCGGGCTCGTGAGAAAGGGTCAGCGCCGAATGGGCGAGTTCGTACGCGTGGAGACCGACGGCGCGGTGGGCGTGATCCGCCTGGACCGCCCGAAGATGAACGCGCTGAACGTGCAGGTGCAGCGTGAGCTGCACGAGGCCGCCGACCAGGTCGGCGCCGACCCGGCGATCCGGGCCGCGGTGATCTGGGGCGGCGAGAAGGTGTTCGCCGCCGGCGCGGACATCAAGGAAATGCAGGACATGTCCTACGCGGACATGGCGGTGCACTCTGTGCGGCTCCAGGACGCCTTCAAGGCGCTGGCGAACATCCCCAAGCCGGTCATCGCCGCGGTCACCGGCTACGCCCTGGGCGGCGGCTGCGAGCTGGCCCTGACCGCCGACTTCCGGGTCGCGGCCGAGGACGCCAGGCTGGGCCAGCCGGAGATCTCCCTCGGCCTGATCCCCGGGGCCGGCGGCACCCAGCGGCTGCCCCGGCTGATCGGCCCGGCCCGGGCCAAGGACCTGATCTTCTCCGGCCGGATGGTGGACGCCGCCGAGGCGCTGGCGATCGGCCTGGTGGACCGAGTGGTCCCGGCCGCCGATGTCTACAAGACTGCTGTGGAGTGGGCCGGCACGTTCGCCGGCGGTCCCGCACTGGCTCTCAGGGCGGCCAAGGAGGCCGTGAACCGCGGGCTGGAGGTGGACCTGGAGACCGGCTTGGAGATCGAGCGCCTCCAGTTCACCGGCACCTTCGCCACCGATGACCGCACCGAGGGCATGCGGGCTTTCGTCGCCAAGGAGAAGCCGGGCTTCACCGGACGTTGAACAAGGTGGGGGCCCACCCCGGGTCCCCGTCGAGCCAAGGAGGCGTCACGGCAATGGCCATGGAACAGCTCCCAGAGGCCGCCCAGGCCCGGATGAACGAGATCCGGAACTCGGGCACCTGGGGCTCGGCCCTGACCACCAACGAGTTCGCCGCGGTCCGCGCCGCCGGCTTCGAACCCGTCGGCCAGGTCTTCGGCTCCTGCGTGTACCACCTGGGCTACAGCGGGGCCTACAACTGCCCCGGGGCCTGGATGGGCGGGGCCGGCTACACCTCGACCTCCACCGGCCGCTACTCGGCCTACGCGCCGCTGACGCAGTCTCTGTATGACGCGCGCCGGCTTGCGGTGGGGCGGATGAGCACCGAGGCCTCGATGCTCGGCGGCGACGGCGTCGTCGGGGTGCGGCTGGCGATCCGCCGGTTCCCGGCCGGCGGCCTGGAGTTCTCGGCGATCGGCACCGCGGTGCGCGCCGCGAACAGCACGGTGAAGCTGCGACAGCCGTTCACCTCCCACGTCACCGGCCAGGAGTTCGCCAAGCTGGTGATGAACGGCTGGATCCCGGTGTCCCTGGTGCTCGGCATCGCCATCGGCACCCGGCACGACGACTGGTGGACCCGGATGGCCTCCCGGCGCTGGGCCGGCAATCAGGAGGTGGACGGCTACACCGATCTGGTGAACCAGACCCGGCACGCCTCCCGCCAGGAGCTGGCGCGGAACGTGAAGGGCGTGCACGCCGACGGGGTCGTGGTGTCCTCCATCGAGCTGGAGATCCGGGAACGGGAGTGCCCGGTCACCGACGGCCAGCGGGACCACATCTGCGAGGCCACCACCATCGGCACCGCCATAGCGGCGTTCAAGAGCAGCGGCCAGCCGGCCCGGACCGGCTCGCTGGCCATCATGTCGCTGGACCCGGAGCGGCGCGCCGCCGCCCGGCGCGAATCTTCTGTGCGATACCTGTAACGAGGGGCTGGAGACACGAGATGGCTGACAAGATCGCGCACACCGCCGAGGGCGTGCCCGAGGACGCGATGCGGCGGCTGGCCGAGCTGAAGCCGGGCTCGCCCGGCTCGATCTTCACCTCGGACCTGTCGGTGAACGAGTTCCTGCTGGTGAAGGAGGCCGGATTCCGGCCGCTGGGCCTGGTCCTGGGCTCCTCGATCTACCACGTGGGACTCCAGGTCGCGCGCTGGGGCAAGAGCCAGGAGCTGGACGTCCTGAGCCAGGCCATGTACCACGCCCGCGAGCTGGCGATGACCCGGATGGAGGCCGAGGCGGACGCGCTCGGCGCGGACGGGATCGTCGGGGTCCGGCTGGAAGTGGAGTTCAAGGAGTTCGGCAACGACGTCGCCGAGTTCATCGCGATCGGCACCGCGGTCAAGGACGACGGCAGCGGCCAGCACGGCAACGTCACCTGGCGCAACAACAAGAACCAGCCCTTCACCTCGGACCTGTCCGGCCAGGACTTCTGGACCCTGATCCGGGCCGGCTACGCCCCGCTGGGCATGGTCATGGGCTCGTGCGTGTACCACATCGCGCACCAGCGCTTCGGCGCCGCGCTGGGCAACATCGGCCGGAACGTGGAGCTGGAGCAGTTCACCCAGGCCCTGTACGACGCCCGCGAGCTGGCCATGGCCCGGATGCAGGCCGAGGCCGAGGCGCTGCACGCCGAGGGCATCGTCGGGGTCCAGCTGCGCAACCACAGCCACACCTGGGGCTCGCACACCACCGAGTTCTTCGCCCTGGGCACCGCGGTCCGCCCGCTGCGCGCCGACCACCAGATCCAGCGCCCGACGATGGTCCTGAGCCTGGACTGATCCCGGCTC
>NZ_JAAFZA010000126.1 GCF_015356865.1 Catenulispora pinisilvae | reverse complement strand
CTCCCGCCCCGGCCGCACGCCAAGCCCCCTACGCAGCTGCCCCAGAATGCGCGCCAGCAGCCGCGACACTTGCATCTGCGAGACGCCTATCTCCTCGCCGATCTCGGTCTGCGGCAGGTTGCGGAAGTAGCGCAGGAGCAGGATGCGCTTGTCCCGCTCGGCGAGTCCGGCCAGCAGCGGCTTCAGCGATTCGCGGTCGACGATCAGGTCGTAGGCGGGGTCGTCGGCGCCGATCAGGTCGCCGAGGGTGGAGCCGTCGCCGTCGGCCATGCCGACCGCGACATCGAGCGAGGTGGCGTTGTAGACCACTGAGGCGTCCATCGCGTCGACGACCTCGTCGACACCGGCGTCCATGCGGTGGGCCAGTTCGGTCACCGTCGGATCGCGCCCGAGCTTCTGGGCGAGCGATTCCCGGGCCTGGCGCAGGGCCCCGGACAGTTCCTGCATGTGGCGCGGCACGTGGACATCCCACGTCGTGTCCCGGAAGTGGCGCTTGATCTCGCCGGCGATCACCGGCGTCGCGTAAGTGAGGAAGGTGGTGTGGTACTCCTCGTCGTAGCTGTCGACCGCCTTCACCAAGCCGACATACGCCACCTGTTCCAAGTCCTCCCAGGACTCCCCACGGCGCCGGAACCGCGCGGCGACATAGCGCGCGTAGGACATGTACTCGCCGATCACGAACTCCCGCAGCGCCGGCCGCTCCGGATCGCCGGTCGCGAGGGTAGCTAGCCGACGCAGCGCGGCCAGAGCCGCCGCGTATGCGCCGACCCGATCGAGCCCCGGCTCGTCCTGGGTACCGTCCATCGCGGCGCCCGCTCAAAAGTCCCGGATGCTGCGGCGTTTCTCCAGTTCGACACGCACGGTGTCCCGGTCCTGCTCCCAGGCCAGCGTGTCGACCAGCGCCGTCAGGATGTTCCAGCCGAAACCCTCGGTGTCCGGCGGCTCCGCGGCCTCGGCGGAGGCGATCACGGACACCCGCAGCACGTCGCCGAGCACCTGCGCCCGGCACTCCAGATCACTCGGCGCCAGGCCGGCCGGACGGTACCCGACCAGCAGGTTGCACGCCTCGTCGACGGCCAGCCGCAGATCGCCGATCTCCTCGATCGTGAAGCCGAAACCGGCGCCGAGCTGGGCCACCGCGGAGCGGACGATGGTGATGTAGTCCCTGTGCGCCGGCACGGTGAGCACCACGGAGGCGGCGCCGGGCGGCATCGTCCGGTCGGCCCGGGTCATGTGAATCCGCTGCGCCATGGTTCCACTCCCTCGGCCGTTCCACGCGGCGATTGGTTCTATTCCGTCCCGGGTGACCGATTCCGCCGGGATCAAACAGGTGCGTTATTTGTCAGGTACTGTCGACCACCGGACCGTCCGCGATGCGGGTGAGGCGCACGGTGACGGTGGTGCCCGCGTGCCGCGCATGGTGACAGTGGTCGGCTAATAGCGCGGCGGCTGCCCCGACTCCTTCCGCCGCAGGATCAGGTTGACCACCAGCGCCGTCCACCCGGTCTGGTGCGAGGCCCCGAGTCCGGCGCCGGTGTCGCCGTGGAAGTACTCGTGGAACGGGATCAGGTCGTGCCACGCGGGATCGTGCTGGAAGAGCTTCACGTCACCGAACACCGGGCGGCGGCCGTCGGCGTCCTTCAGGAACAGGGACACCAGGCGGTGGGCGATGTCGTTGGCGATCTGGCGCAGCGTGGCCGGCGGACCGTCCGGCGCCGGGAACGGCGTGCGCCAGCTGTCGCCGAAGAACTCGTGGTAGCGGTCCAGCGCGTCGATGAGCATGTAGTTGACCGGGAACCACACCGGGCCGCGCCAGTTGGAGTTGCCGCCGAACATCACGGTCCGGGACTCGCCGGGTTCGTACTCCAGGGTGTACCGCTTGCCGGCCACGGCCAGCGAGAACGGGTGGTCGTGGTGCTCCCTGGACAGGGCCCGCAGGCCGTGGCCGGACAGGAACTCGTCCTCGTCGAGCATGTGCGTGAGCAGCCGGCCCAGCCGGTCCGGGCCGACCATCGCCAGCAGCCGGCGCTGGCCGCCGTCGGCGTCGTCGCCCAGGTGCTCGGTGTATTCGGGCCGGTTCGACTGGTACCAGCGCACCCGGTTCGACAACGCGGTGATCGAGCGCAGGTGCGAGGTCGGGACGGAGGTGGCCGCCGTCAGCGGCAGCAGGCCGACCACCGAGCGGACCCGGACCGGGACCAGGCCGGTGCCGGGGACCTGGAGCACGTCGTAGAAGAACCCGTCCTGCTCCGACCACAGGCCGATCCGGTAGGCGGCCTCGGCGATCAGCGCGAAGTGCTCGTAGAACTTGGGGACGAGATCGTGGTAGGTGCTGTCCTTGCGGGCCAGGATCAGCGCCATCTCCATCATGTTCAGCGAGTACATCGCCATCCACGCGGTGCCGTCGCTCTGCTGTAGGAACGTCCCGGGCGGCAGCCCGTAGTGCCGGTCGAACGGGCCGATGTTGTCCAGGCCGAGGAAGCCGCCCTTGAAGACGTTGTCGCCGTCGGGGTCGGCGTGGTTGACCCACCAGGTGAAGTTCATCAGCAGCTTGCGGAACACCCGCTTGAGGAAGTCGAAGTCCCGCGCGCCGTCCAGGTGGAACACCTGGAGCGCGGCCCAGGCGTGGACCGGCGGGTTGTCGTCGTCGAAGTTCCACTCGTAGGCGGGCATCTGGCCCGAGGAGTGCAGGTACCAGCCCTCCAACAGCAACTCCAGCTGCTGCTTGGCGAACGCCGGATCGACCCGGGCCAGGGCCACCGCGTGGAAGGCCAGGTCCCAGGCGGCGAACCACGGATACTCCCAGGCGTCGGGCATCGCGATGACGTCGCGCGCCGACAGATGCACCCAGCGGGCGTTGCGGCCCTGGCCGCGGCTGTCCTGGACCGGGTAGAGCGGGTCGCCCTTGAGCCAGCGGGCGGCGTTGTAGTGGTAGTACTGCTTCGACCACAGCAGCCCGCCGACGGCCTGGCGCAGCACCAGCGCCTCGTCGGCGGTGCAGCTGGCCGGGGTGAGCTCGGCGAAGAACTCGTCCGCCTCGGCTTCGCGGGCGGCCATCACGGTTTCGAAGCCGGGGCCGAGGTCCGGCGGCGCGTGGGTCGGGGCTTCTTCGGCGACTGCGGGTGCGGGGCGTTCGGGACGGTCGGGGTGTTCGGGACGGTCGGGACGTTCAGAGACCTCGGCATCCGCAGCGCCTTCGGCAGACGCGCCGGAGTGCTCGGAGGCGCCGGAATGCTCGGGAAGGTCGGAGCGCTCGGGGAGGTCGGCGGCGTCCGGGCCGTCGGCGGTCAACCGCAGCCGGATCTCCGCGGACTCACCGGCCGGGACGGTGAGCACATAGTGCAGCGCCCCCTTGCTGCCGCTGCAATCCGGATTGACGGTCGGCGCCCCGTGCACCACATGGTCGTTGATGCCGTCCTTCGGATACCGCGACCGGCCGGGGGCGCCCCACAACAACTGCCCGTTCGACTCGTTGTCGCACGCCAACGGGGTCGGCGTCCCGTCGCCGGAGAGCACGATCCGGCCCACGAACCGGTGGTCGCCGACCAGCCGCGCCCCCTCGCCCCGCACCACCGGGTAGTCGCCGTGGTCGGCGAGCCCCCAGGCCCAGGTGTTGCGGAACCACAGGGTGGGCAGCACGTGCAGCGTCGCCTCCCGCGGCCCGCGGTTCTCGACGGTGACCCTGATGCAAATGTCGTGCGGCCCGGCCTTGGCGTAGTCGGCGGTCACCGACCAGTAGCGGCCCTCGTCGAAGACCCCGGTGTCGACGAGTTCGTACTCGGCGTCGTCCCCGCCGCGGCTACGGTTCACCTCCACCAGGTCGTGATAGGGGAAGGCGTCCTGCGGGTAGTGGTAGCGCCAGCGCATCCAGGAGTGGGTCGGCGTGGAGTCCAGATACCACCAGTACTCCTTGACGTCCTCGCCGTGGTTCCCCTCCGGACCGGTCAGCCCGAACAGCCGCTCCTTGAGGATCGGGTCGCGGCCGTTCCAGAACGCCAGCGCGAAGCAGAACCACTGCCGGTCGTCGCAGATCCCGGCCAGCCCGTCCTCGTTCCAGCGATAGGCCCGGGATCTGGCGTGGTCGTGCGGGAAATAGTCCCAAGCCGTTCCGCCGGCGGAGTAGTCCTCCCGGACGGTGCCCCACGCCCGCTCGGCCAGATACGGCCCCCATGCGCGCCACGGCACGCGTCCATCGTCGGCCGCGTCAAGGCGCGCCTTCTCGGCCTGCATGATCACCGACAGTAGGGAGCACTCGCCGAACCCGCATGCTGGGCTGTCGTTTGGGGGGCGAGCTGTCGTTGGGAGGCGAGCCGTCGGCCGCGAGTCGGCCTTTCCACCCGGCTTCAGGCCGTCGGCCAGCCCTGTGCCAGCAGTTCCACCAAGACCGTGACGTCCTGGCCGAAGAACCGGTCGCCGGTGCCGGGCGGCAGCACGGCAGCCGTCTGCTCCAGCGCTCCGGACAGCCAGTCCGTGCCGCGCGGCGGCCGGGCACCCAGCGCGTGGGCCTGGTGCACGGCCAGCAGTTCGCAGGCCAGCACTTCCCGCAGGCCGTCGAGCGCCCGGCGGCAGTCCTCTGCGGCCTCCACGGAGAAGGTCTGCACATCCTCCTGGCCCGCCGACGTCTCGATCGTGCCGACGGTCGAGGGCACGGCGAGGCGGCGCAGCGCGTGGACCACGCCGACCGCGCGCTTGTGGACCGGGGAGAGCCCGGTGTGCGGGCCGGGGTCGGGTGAGAGCTGCGGGTTCAGGCCGCTCGTCTTGGGGTCGAGCAGCCGGTGCAGGCGGGTCGCGCCGAGTTCGGCCGCGCCGATCACGGCCACCGTCAGGATGTGCAGGTGGGCCGCGAGGTCGTAGCCGTGGAAGCCGGCTGTGCCGAGGAAGCGGCCGCTGCCGTCGTCCGCTTCGACGCCGTCGTCCGCTTCCACATAGGCCGGCGAGTCGGTGATGCCTTCCAACGCCCGCTGCACGGCCGCGTCCAGCATCGTCACGGCCCGTTCCAGGTGGGCCAGCACTTGTCCCGAGACCCGGAAGGACACCGGCGGTTGCAGGGCACGCGCCGCCGCTTCCGGTGTTCCGGCCAGGCGGGACAGGTCGGCCGTCACCTGCCGTAGTACCTCGTCGCCTCGGGCCAGGACGGGATCGATCGCGTCGCGCGCCGCGCCGGTCAGGGCGAACTCCGCTGCCACGAGCGATACGCACTGACGCAGCAGGGTACGGGCGTCTTCGGCGTGCAGGATTGCTAGAGCGGTGGTCACCGGCACGCCTTGGATGAGTGCCACGCCTTCTTTGGCGCCCAAGCGCAGCGGGTCGAGACCGGCGGCGTTCAGCGCGCTTTCGGCGGGAGTCGCATCCGCTGCATCCGAGCTGACAGCTGAACCGACACTTGAACCGGCAGCCGAACCGTCGCCGGACAGGACCAGGCCGCGACCGCTGATCGGTGCCGCGAGGTGGGCCAGCGCGATGATCTCACCGGAGTTGCCCAGGCCGCTGCGGGGAACAGCGGGCAGCACGTCGTGTTCGAGCATGGCCGCCAGTTGCTCGCACAGGCCGGCGCTGACACCGCTGTCGTTATTGAGGAACGTGCGCAGCCGGACCGCCAGAACCGCCCGCGTCTCCTCGCGCGTCAGCCACGGCGGACCGCCGGCCGAGCGCGCGAGCATCAGCGCCTCCTGATGCCGGGCCTGCTCAGCCTCGTCGAGGCGGCGCTCGCTGAGCGCTCCCATCCCGGTGTTGACGCCGTAGACCGGGCCGCCGGATGCCAGCGCGTGCAGAACCCGGGCGCGGCGGGCCGCGACGCGGTCGGTCAGTGCGGCCGACAGCTCTGGGACGTCGCCGGCCCGGGAGATCCGCAGGATCGCCGATGGTCCGAGATCGGCGACGGTCTCGATGGCGATGCGGGATGGTACGGGGCGGCGCGCGGCCATCTCACCGATACCGCAGCATCGTGCCGACGTCGCCGCGCTCGGCCCGTTCCAGGATCAAGTAGCCGACCGCGACATCGAGGATGGACAGCCCACGGTGCCACAGCAAGATGCGCTCCTCCGGCTTCTCCCGGCCGGGCTTCTGTCCGGACACCACGGCTCCCAGTTCGGCGTACAACGTCTCCGAAGACAGCTTGCCGGTGTCCACGTGATGGCGCAGCGCGCCGAACCGGCCGGACTGCGCCTCGCGCCAGTCGTCGACGACGACCTTGTCCATGACGTCGAGCAGGTCCTCGGAGACCGCGCTGATCGTGCCGTAGGGCACGACGAACGCGCCCGGCTTGACCAGCCCCGGATGCAGCAGCGGGGACGGTTCGGTGAGCCGGGTGGCCTCGACGAGGATGTCCGCGCCGTCGAAGGCCTCGGCGGCGGTGTCGACGACGCGCACCGGGGTGTCGGTGGCCGCGCGCAGCTGGTCGGCGAACGCCTCCCGCGATTCCGGGCGCCGGCTCGTCACCCGGATCTCCTCCAGGTCGAACAGCGCGTCGAGCATCGTGACGTTGGAGAACGCGGTGCCGCGCGCGCCGACGTGGCCGAGGATCCTCGCCTCGGGCCGGGCCAGGTGGCGCGCGCCGACCGCGGTCATGGCGCCGGTGCGGGCCTCGGTGATGAAGGTGGCGTCGATGATGGCCCGCGGCACGCCGGTGGTGGGGTCGTAGAGGGTGAGCAGGGCCAGCTCGCTGGGCAGGCCGAGCTGGAAGTTGGGCACGAAGTCGCCGACCACCTTCACCCCGCTGACGCCGTGTTCCCCGAGCGTGGCGACGTGGCCGCGCAGGACGTTGAAGTGGCCGATGCCGCCGTTGTTCGGGACCAGGTGGGTGCGGGGTTCGAAGACGGTCTCGCCGCGGCCGTGGGCGGCCACGACCTGTTCCACGGCGTCGATGATCTCCGCCTGCCCGATGCCCAGTTCCTCGACGTCCGGACCGGACAGGAACCTGAGCCAGATGCCTTCTTGCTGGGGCTGAGGGTGCATGGGACGTCCCGGGGTGGTGATCGGTGGTAGTCGGCGATGTTGGTCGAGCTGATCGAGCCGATCGAGCTGATCGAGATGATCGAGCGGCTCGGTGATGATCGGTGATGATCGGTGGCGATCGAGGGCGGGATGCCACCATAACCGCTTCTTGACCTTCACCCAGGGGCCGAGTCCACAGTCAGGGACACCGGGCGATCACCCGGAACGAGGGAGAAGACCATGGACCTGCTCAGCATCAGCGCGTTCGCGCAGCTGACCCGCCTGTCGCCCAAGGCCCTGCGGCTCTACGACGAACTGGGTCTGCTCGCACCGGCGCACGTCGACCCGGCCTCCGGCTACCGCTGGTACTCCGCGGGCCAGCTGGCGCGCGCCCGCCGAGTCGCGCAGCTGCGTCAGCTGGACATGCCGCTGGCCCGCATCCGGACGGTCATCGACCTGCCGCCCGAGGGGGTGGCGGCGGAGGTCGGTGCTTACTGGAGCGAGCAGCGCCAGGCCTGGCAGGCCAAGCAGGAACTGGTCGACTACCTCATCAACCACCTGACAGGAAAGGCAACCACCATGTACGACGTCAGCGTCCGCGCCCTCCCGGCCCGGACCCTCCTGACCATCACCGAACACCTGACACCGGACCAGATCGGCGCCTTCGCCACTCCCCTGTTCGCGCTCTTCGGCGGCCCGACCGTCGACCGCCCCGAAGGCGAGGCCGGCCGGCCGTTCCTGCGCTACCACGGCGAGATCAGCAACGACAGCGACGGCCCGGTGGAGTTCTGCTGCCCGATCATCGCCGCCGACGGCGCCGACCTGACCCGCCGCCACCCCGACATGACGACGGTCACCGAGCAGGCGGGGCGCGAGGCGTACATCAGCGTCCCCAAGGCGAACATGATGACCGCGGTCGGCTTCGAGTCGCTGCACGAGTGGCTCATCGACCACGACGAGGAGGCTGACTGGCTGCCCCGGCAGATCTTCCTGCGCGACCCGGAGACGGCCGAATCCACGGACGCGGTCTACGAGTTGGCGGTCGGTTTGCGCGGGTGAGGCGCGCGGGCTCAGTGCTACCTGGGGCGGTCCATGCGTCAGGGGGCTGAGTTCGGCGGCCGGGTCCATCGTGCGTACACGATGGACCCGGCCGTCTGAGTCTTCAACCAGCCAACTTCAACTAGGTCTCAGCCAGGCTTCGACTAGGCGTTCTTCGCCAGGCAGGTGGCCAGGCGGGTCTGGGCGCGCTTCAGCAGGCTCCGGCTCCGGTCCCGCTGCGGGGTGAGCTCGACCCTGCCGGTGTCGTAGGCCTGCCTGGCGTCCCGGTACTCGGCCTCGGCCGCCTGCCACGCGTCCTTGTTCGAGGCCACTTGCTGCTCCAGCGCGACCATCTCCGGCGACTGCGGGTCGTCGCCGTCGTCCAGCATGCCGCGGTAGTCGTCGCGCGACTCGTAGTAGACGACGTGCGCGTACTCCGCCTGACTGTCAGCATCCTGCTTGGCCCAGTCGAGGCCTTCGAGCTGGTGCTCGATGCCCTCCAGATCCGTGCGGTGCCGGTCGACGGTCGCCTGGTACGCGGCGCACGGCTGGCCGGCAGTGGCGGCGGTGGCGGCGGTGGCGGCGGCCTGGGCCGGCGCGGTCGACACGACGAAGCCGGCGACGACCAGCGCGGAGACGGCGAGACGGGCGATGCCTCGGGTGTGCATGGAAAGCTCCCTTGTGCGAGTTCTTACTGCACACCCATTAGGTGAGACATCGCCCGATGTCGGCCGCGCGCCACGCCGAGGGACACGAACAGTCGTACTTATAGTTCGCACCGATGGACGTGTTCGGTCGATGTTGCTGCCCGTCAGCCCTCAGCCGTCAGCCGTCAACCGCCAGTCGTCAACCCTCAGCCGTCAACCGTCAGTCGAAGCTCAGCCCGAACTGCTCCGCCTGGCCGATCGACGTCGAGCTGGCGATCAGCGGCGAGGAGCCGCCGTTCGGCGCCGTCACATAGTCGTTGTTCGCATGCGACCGCAAACTGACGCTGCCGATGCCGTTGGCGACGAGGTCGAACTCCTCCCACGGCCCGATCGACGTGCGATTGGCGATCAGCGCCGAGGCACCGGCGTTGTCCGCCGTCACGATGTCGCTGTTCGCGTGGGCCCGCAGGCTGACGCTGCCGTCGCTGTTGGGCATCAGGTCGAACGTCTCCCACGGTCCGACCGACGTGCGGTTCGCGATCAGCGGCGACGCTCCGGCGTTGTCCGCGGTGACATAGTCGTTGTTCGCGTGGGCCTGGAAGCTGACCGGGACGGTGTCGCGGACCAGGTCGAACTCCTCCCACGGCCCGATCGAGGTGCGGTTGGCGATCAGCGGCGAGGCCCCGGCGTTGTCGGCCGTGACAATGTTCTGATTCGTGTAAGAACGAAGGCTGACGCTCCCGTCCGCGTTGTGGATCAGCCCGAACACCTCCCAGTTGCCGACCCCGCCCCGGTTGGCGATCAGCGGTGCGGCGCCGTCGTTGTCGGCGGTCACCCAGCTGTTGTCGGACAGCGCCATCAGGTTCACAGTGCCGTCGGTGCCGGTGACCAGCTCGAACTCCTCGGGCTTGGCGATCGAGGCGGAGTCCGCGATCAGCGCCGTGGTGTTGTTGGCCGCGTCGACGTACTTGCCGTTCGCGTGCGCCTTCAGGCTGACCACGGACGCGCTGGTGCTGAACGTGGTGTTGTTGTTCGCGTAGCCGGCGGCGGTGACGTTCGCCTGCACCGCGTTCTCGGTCGCGTCGGAGGGGAAGCCGGAGGTGACGGCGCCTTCGAAGAACTCGCCCTTGCCCAGATCGCTGTTGTCCCCGCCGGTGCCCAGTTCGATCGAGTTCTGCACTTTCATCGGGTTGTATCCGGGGCTCGGCAATGCCCCCGAATACGCTTGCGTCAACCCGCCGGATTGTCCGCTGCCGTATTTCAGCGTGAAGTCGGTGGTGCCGTTGTTCTTCTCCCAGGCGGTCACGAACGACCCGGTCTCGCTGGGGATGCCGGAGGGGTTGGGACCCTTGTCGCTGAAGTACATGCCGTTCTCCAGGTCGCCGCCCACCCACGGGCCGCTCCCGGTGCAGCCGCCGGTCCAGCACGCGGTGCCGTAGTAGATGGCGTTCATCGTGCCGTTGCCATCGTCGCTGTCGTTGGTCTCGGCCGAGCCGAAGTCGAAGCAGCAACTGCCGCTGGTCAGGTTGGACGACGTCAGCATGTACTCACCCTCGGGCTGCGCGCCGGTGGGCACGTTCTTCGCGGCGTTATTGCGGTATCCGGTGCCGACGTTGTTGACGAGCACTCCATACGCCGGCTGGCCGCCGACCGTCACAGGCAGCGCCATCGCGTTCGCGCCGATGTCCGCGCCGTTGGGGCCGGGACCGCCGAGCCCGCCGGAGCAGCCGGAACACGACTTGCCGGGCGAGACCGGCAAGGTGTTGGCGTTGGCGCTCTGGTCGTAGAGCTGGGTGATGGTGCAGGTGGTGCCGGAGCAGAACGAGGCCTGCGGCGCGGAGTTCGCCACCCCGCCCGCGGACTCCAGGCCGATATTCAGGGTGCTGTTATCGGAGGCGCGCTGGACCTGGTACAGCGGGCCGTCATACGAACCGAACATCGCCCGGGTGGTGCTGTACGCGGCCTGGCACGGTGTGTTGCCGGACGCGTAGATGTCGCACGGCCCCTGCGTCGCCGCCGTGGCCCTCGTCGTGGTCGCGGCGAGCACCGGCACCGTGAGCGCCAGCGCGAGCAGGAAGCCGAGCAGCAGCCGCAGGCGCGGCGAGAGTCTGATCTTGGCCAGCACAGATACCTCCGGGAGACGTCAGGCCTATGACACACCGGACACATTCATCCGACTATTGACATAAGTCAAGACTCGGCGCCGAATCTGGCGGAGGTGTTTCGGTGGATCTCCTGCATAACCCCGCTAGCCGCCTGCCATTCCAGGGCAGGCGAATGCCCGACTCCTCGACGACGGGTCTGCCGCCGGGGAGCCGGGTCGGTCGATCCAGGCGGTCAGCAGGTCAGGTTGCCGCCCGGGGTGACGCCGAGGATGGAGGTGAAGGACTCGTAGTCGTTGACCCGGTCCTGCATCTCCCCGGTGTTGCCGCCGTTGCACTCGATGTCGTTGATGGCCCGGATGGTGGCGCCGAACCCGTTTCCGTCGACCATCGCCTGGTGCGAGGTCACCGAACCGTTCCCGGTCCCGGTGAACCAGTACCACAACGCGGTCTCCCAGGAGATCGCCGAGTTGGTGGCGACCAGGTCCGGGTTGTCCAGCAGGTCCTGGCCGATGGCCTGGCCCGCCGCGTGATAGTTGAAGTTCCAGGACAGCTGCAACGGGCCGCGGCCGTAGTAGGAGTACGTGCCGGCCGGGCAGCCGTAGGACTGGCTGGTGTCGCAGTAGTCGCCGGACTGGTCGATCTCGCGGATGTACACCAGGCCGCCGGTCTCGTGGTCCACGTTGGCCAGGAACGCCGCCGCCTCCTGGCGCTGCGTCGTGGAGCTGCCGGTGGTGGCGAACGCCGGGTAGGCGCTGAGCGCGGAGACCAGGCCGCTGTAGGTGTAGAAGGCGTTCCGGCTCGGGAACATCTGGTCGAACTGCGCCTCGCTCACCACGAACCCGCCGCCGCCGCTACCGCCGCCGGGCAACGTCCAGGACTGGTTGGCGGTGCCGGCGCAAGCCCAGATCTGCACCTGAGTGCCCGAACCGCCATAGCCGGTGTCGTCCAGGCACTTGCCGGAGTTCGGGTTCAGCAGCGCGCCGTTCGACTGCGGCTGCCACACCTGAGCGCCGGTGCCGTTGCAGGTGTACAGATCGACCAAGGTGCCGTTGGCGGTCCCGGCGCCGGTCACATCCAGGCACATGCCGAGGACTTGCAGCGTGCTACCGGATCCCACCGTCCACTGCTGGGCGCCGGTGCCGTTGCACGTGTACACCTGGATCGGGTTCGACAGCGCGGTACTGGCAGCGCGATCGTCCAGACACAGCCCCTGATAGCCGGTGATCTGGCCGGTGCCGCTGGCGGCGTGCGCGACGCTCGCGGCGCCGAGCCCGGTACCGATTCCGATACCGGCCACGAGCGCGAGCGCTCCGAGGACGGACACCGCGCGGCGTCTGAACCTGTGTATCAGCGAGCTCTTAGTCGGTTTCATCCGGTCGGTCCTGCCTTCCTGACGTGAGTGATGATGAGCCCTGACGAACCGGTGCCTCCTAGCCGGGAAGGTGTCTCTTAGCCGGGAGGGCGCCTCCTAGCCGGGAAGGTTCCATTGCTGGTTGGCGGACCCGGTGCAGTCCCAGATCTGGAGCCGGGTGCCGTTGGCGCTGCTGGCGCCGGTGGCGTCCAGGCAGCGTCCCGAGTTCGCGTTGCGCAGGCTGTTGTTCGCGCCGGCCGCCCACTGCTGCGCGGCCGTTCCGTTGCAGTCGTAGAGCTGGACCTGCGTGCCGTTCGCGGTGCCGGCTCCGGTGACGTCCAGGCACTTGCCGAGCGCTCGGACCGTGCCGTCGGTGCCGACGGTCCACTGCTGCGCACCGGTGCCGTTGCAGTCGTAGAGCTGGACGGCCGTGCCGTTGGCGGTGTTCGCGCCCGCGACGTCGACGCACTTGCCGCCGATGCCGGTGATCGGACCGGTGCCGCCGCCACCGCCTGAGCCCGGCGTGGCGTTGAAGGAGAAGGAGTTCGTGCCCAGCCCCTGGCCGCCCTGCCAGATCTCGAACCCGGCCTCGGCGTCGATCAGGTAGGAGTTCGGGCCGGTGATGCCGCGCTGGACCGAGTCATCGATCAGGGCCTTGACATCAAGGTTCGTCACCGAGGTGCTGCCGCCCTGCAGGACGTAGGACACGATGTTCCAGGACGTCTGGCGGCCGGTGTAGACGTCCCAGTTCAGGCCGCCGGCGGACACGGTCCCGGTCTTCGACCCGAACGGCCCCACCCCGCCCCGGCTGTTGATCCAGATCATGATCTCGCTGTCGTCCGGCTGGCCGCCGGTGGTCGGCGCGGAGTTGGTCCACAGGTCGTAGGCGACGTCATACGCGCCGGAGCCCGGCTGGTCGGTCGACCAGGACGACGTCGCGCTGCCCAGATTGCCGACCTGGATCGGCAGCCCGCTGTTGGTGGTGCACGCGCCCCAATGGCACCCCTTGTAGATCGAGGGATACGTGGCCGGCGCGCCGCCACTGAGGTTGAAGTTCGCGGTACTCACCGTCCACGCGGTGCCGGACGTGGCGGTCACGCACTGCGGATCGGAGGAGTTCCACTCGTTGTTCTGCAACGTGTACTCGCCGCCGGCCAGGCTGACAGAGCCCTGCGGCTGGCAGTTGGTGACGTCCGCGGGAGCCGCGGCGCCGTGCGCGGACCCGGCGCTCACGGCAGTCATGGCGGGCCCGGCAAGCGCGACGCACACCGCCACGAAGATGGATGGGACGCGAGAGCGGATCGACAATCTTCGAAACATGGGAGGAGCCCCTTACCGAATGAGGCATGGCGGCACCGCACGAGAGACCTGCGGTGGGTGGCAGTCGAGAGTGGGACTGTGACAGCCCTTTAATTCACGACTTAGTTCACGTCTGGATTGAACTCCCGACGCCCCGGCGGGTCAAGGGTCTAGACCAAAGTCATCGCGGCGGGAACCGCTAAGCGCCTATCCGGCCGTCGCCGCCGTTGCGGCCTCCGGACTCGAAGCGAGTCTTGACGCCCGGACCGCCAGCACCAGCGCGATCACCGTGATCACGGCGGCGGTGGCGAAGGCGGCGTGGTAGCCGATGCCCGCGGCGATGGAGCCGCTGACCGGACCGGCGATCAGGATGCCGATGTCCCAGAACGATGTCATCGCCCCGACCGCAGCGCCGCCTGATTCGGTGCGGGCGCGGCGCAGGGTCATGGCCGCGGTCGCCGGGTAGATGAGGCCGAGTCCGGCTCCGGTGATCGCGGCGCCGGCGAGGGTCACGGCGAGGTTCGGTGCCGCGGCCAGCAGGGCCAGGCCCGCCGCCTGGACGACCAGGGTCACGCGCGCCACGGCCGCGCCGCCGTGGCCGTCGACCAGCGGGCTGCCGAAGCCGCGGATCAGGAGGAAGGCGCAAGCGAAGACCGGGAGCGCCACGACTCGGCCGGTGGAGTGGCCCAGCGACAAGACCAGCAGTGCCGCGAGCGTGCCATAGCCGTACGCGGCCAGGCCGATGATCGACCCGGGCAGCGTTACACCTGGAGGTAGAAGCGGGCCCGGATTCCGAGTGCCGGCCACGAAAGTCGGCTTCTGGGCCGTCACCACCAGCACCGCCGACAGCAGTGGCAGCGCGGCGACCGTCCACCACACCGCGGTGGAGCCGGCCACCCCGGCGACGGCCGCGGCCAGCACCGGTCCCAGCGTCAGGCCGCCCCACATCGACAGGCCGAACCAGCCGGCGACGCGGCCGCGCTGGTCGGGCGGGGTGTCGGCGAGGACCCACGGGAGTGCGCCGGAGAACAGGGCCGCCTCGCCCGCGCCCATCACCAGGCGGCAGAGCAAGAGCACTGCGATGTCCGGGGCGAACAGTGTGCCGGCGCCGGCCACCGCCGCCAGCAGGCCGCCGACGACGACCACGGCGCGCGAGCGGCCGGCGTCGCCCCAGCGGCCGGCGAAGGGGCGGCCGGCGGCGGTCGCGGCGAAGGCGGCGCCGACGACCAGGCCGGTCATCGCCGGTCCGACGTGGAACTTCGTGGACAGGAAGGGCGGTAGTTCCTGGAGCGTCGCGCCGAGCGCGAGGTAGCCGCTCAGCACTGCCAGCCAGAGTCGTCGTGTCGGTGCCACCCGGCTGACAGTACCGATCGGTACTGTGACAGTACAAGTCGGTATCGTAGGGCGGGAAGGAGGTGCGACCGTGGCCCAAGGAGTGCCGCCCAACCCGTCCGCCACCCGCGCGCGGATCCTGGACACCGCGACGGCGCTGTTCTACGAACGCGGCGTGCACGCGGTCGGCGTCAACGAGATCGCCGCGGCGGCGGGGGCCTCGAAGCTGAGCCTGTACCGGTACTTCCCGTCCAAGGCGGAGCTGGTCCGGGCCATGCTCACCGAGCACAGCGACCGCATCCACGCCTGGCTGGCGCGCAAGACCGCGCCGGCGACGGCGTCCGGGCCGGAGCGCGTGCTGGCGGTCTTCGACGTCCTCACCGAGTGGTTCGCCCAGCCCGGCTACCACGGCTGCGCGATCGTCAACGGCGTCACCGACACCCGCGCCGATCCGGAGGTCGCCGCGATCGCGCGCGCCCACCTGCACCGCTATCTGGACCTGCTCGAAGACCGGCTCGCGGGCCTGGCCGTGGCCGATCCCGGGACGCTGGCCAGGCAGTTGCTGCTGCTGATCGAGGGCGCCAGCGTCGTCGTCACCATCGAGGGGAGGACCGACGCCGGCGCGGACGCGCGGAAGGCGGCAGCGGCGCTCCTGCGGGCGGCCACGCCAGCGAGCTGACCTACCCGTCTGGAATCACTGTCGGGTCCTCGGCCTCGGCCTCAGCCTTCGGCGGTCATCGTGCGCAACGCCTCCTCCATACCGTCGACCGACTCCGCGCCGAGGCGTTCTACCCACATCCGCCGGTGCCGGGCCATCGTCTCGGTGGTCCGCCACAGCGCACGGCGGCCCAGGGGCGTGATCCGCACGAGCTTGGCGCGGGCGTCGGCCGGGTCGGGCACGCGCTCCACGTAGCCCGCGTGTTCGAGGGCTGTGACGGTCTTGGCCGCGGCCTGTTTGGACACGCCGAGCCGACGGCCGAGTCCGGCGGCCGTGATGCCCTCGCCGATGGCGTCGAGGACCACGCCGTGCAGCAGCCGAAAGTCCGGTTCGGCAGCCGCGACCTTGGTAGCCGCGGCTCCGATAGCCGCCGGGTCGGAGTCAGCCCGCTCGGCGGGCTCGGTGAGCTCCGCGAGCTCGGCAAGCTCGACCTGCGCATCGTCGATCAGGGCCCGGAATCCCCGCAGCAACAGCAGCGGCAGCTCCGAGCCCCGCGGTACGACCGCGTCCGACCCGATCGATCCCGGCACCGGGTCAGCCGGGGACGTGGAAGTCCCGCCGATACCACAGCAGCGGCCGGGTGACGGAGTCCAGCCGTACCGCGATCAGCTCCCCGACCAGCAGGTCGTGGTCGCCGATCGTGATCCGCTCGGCGGTGCGGCACTTGAAGACCGCGTTGGCGTCGGACAGACACGGCAGCTCGGTGACCGGGCAGGCCTCGAACTCCCGCCCGGCGAACCGGTCGGCGCCGTGCTCGGCGAACCGGCGGGCCAGCGCCCGGTGCTGGTCGCCCAGCAGGTTGACGGCGAACCCCTCGGCCTTGGCCAGCGCGTCGTAGCAGCTGGAGGTGTGCGCCACCCCGACCACGACCAGCGGCGGGTCCAACGACATCGAGGCCACCGAACTCGCGGTGAACCCCCACGGGCGCCCGTCCGGGCCCCGGGTGGTGATGATGGCGAGCGGCGCCGCCAGCCGGGACATCGCCTCGCGGAAGACGACGGGATCCACGGCGGACAGACCGCTGTCGACAGACGTGCTCACGACCGGCCCTTTCTACGGTGATGGTGCTCGATTCGGGATCGGGACACCCGCGGGCGCGGCGCGCGCGCCCGCGAGCTCGGCCTCAGGTTCAGGCTCTACCTCTACCCCTGGCTCTACCTCTGGCTCTGTTCAGCCGATCAGGCCTTCGCCGCACTGCGCGCAGCCTCACGCGACTGCGCCGCGAAGTCCGCACGGTTCTCCGACACCCAGCGCTGCGAAGCCCGCCGGCTGTCCAGCGCGCCGTTGAAGTTCGGCGCGACGTAGCGGGCCAGCAGCTCGTAGCTGTGCTTGGTCTGCTCACGAGTGGCCCAGTCCTGGGTGTTGACCAGCAGGGTGCCGAAGCCGCCGCTGTCCTCGAGCATCCGGCCGATCGCCTCGACCGCGTCGTCCACCGAGCCGATGATCGCGGTGCGGGTCTGGACGGCCACCTCGGCCTCGCGGCCCTCCGGCAGCTTGGCCGAGGCGCCGATGGTGTCCCGGACGTACTCCCGGAACCAGTTGGCCATACCGTCCTGGACCTGGGCGAGCGCCTCGGCGCGGGTGTCGGCGATGTGCACGCAGATGGAGACCCGCCACTTGTCCCGGTCCACGGTCTTGCCGTGCGCGGCGGCCTCCTCCTCGGCCGCCTGCCAGAGCTTGGCCAGCGGCGGCTCCTCCATGCCGGGGCGGCCGGCGAACGTCAGGGAGTTGAGACCGTGCCGCCCGGCCAGCCGCATGCTGCGCTCCGAGCCCGCGCTGGCCACCATCATGTCGAAACAAGGCTTCTGATACGGCCGCAGGTGCAGCCGCGCCTCGTTCAGCTCGAACCAGTCGGTCTTCATGGTGAGCGGTTCCTCGGAGTGCAGCAGATGCACCAGCGCCTCCAGCGATTCGGACATCATCCGGCGCTGGTCGCCGGCCGCGATGCCCATCATGTGCGCGTCGGCCGGCGAGACCCCGGCGCCCATGCCGAACATCACCCGGCCCCGGCTCTGGTGGTCCAGCTGCACGACCCGGTTGGCCGTGGTCAGCGGGTGGTGGTAGGGCAGGCTGACGACGCCGGTGCCGAGCTTGATGCGCTTGGTGCGCTCGGCGGCGGCGGCCAGGAACACCTCCGGGGAGCTGACGGTGGACCAGCCGCCGGAGTGGTGCTCGCCGATCCACACCTCGTCCAGGCCGAGTTCGTCGAGCCACTGGACCAGGTCCAGATCCCGCCAGAAGTTGCTGGTCGGGTCCTCCTTCAGAGAGTGGAACGGCGGGATGAACGCGCCGAAGCGGAGAGTCATCGTGGGCTTCCTTCCATCAGGGATGTGGGTGTCGTGAAATCAGCGAACGGACAGGCCCGCGTCGAGGCGGACGGCCAAGCGGTCGCGCAGCCGGTCGGCCAGGGAGTCCAGATGCGGTTGCCGCATCACGCTGAAGTGGTCGCCGGGCAGGTCGAAGATCTCGACGGCGCCGCCGAGCCGGTCGCGCCAGGCCGCCGCGGTCTCGGCACTCGCCCCGCCGTCCGCGGCCCGCAGGAACAGCACTTCGCCGTCGTACGCCTGGGGGCGGTGGGCCAGCAGCGCGCGGAAGTTCCGCAGGAACCGTCGCAGGATCGGCTGGACGGTGTCCTCGCCGATGTCCTCCGGCAGGAACCCTTGCCGACGCGCCTCGGCGAACAGCAGCGACTCCTCGGCGGTACCGCCGGCGCCCCGGAAGAGGTCCGGTTCCGGTTCCCAGACCGCACCGGCGAGTCCGGCCAGGTCCCGGGCGAACCAGGAGAGCAACACGGCGTCGTCGACGTCGTCCGGCGCCGGGCCGGGCGGTTCGAGCAGGTCCACGACCGCGACCAGGTCCACCTCGTGCCCGGCCGCCGTGAGCTGCCGGGCGATCTCCAGGGCGAGCACGCCGCCCATCGACCAGCCGCCGATCCGGTAGGGGCCGCTGGGTGCGGCCGCGGTGATCGCGTCGAGGTAGTGGGCCGCCATGTCCTCGACGGTCTCCAAGGGCTCGTCGACGTCAGGGGTCTGCAAGGCGTAGAACGGCTGCCCGGCGCCGAGCAGACCGGCGAGCTCGGAATAGCAGAGCACGTCACCGCCGACCGGATGCACGAAGAACAGCGGCGTCGCTTCGCCCTCGGCCCGCACCGGCACCAATGCCCGGCGTCGGCCGTGCTCCTCGCGATCGCGCAGCGCCTCGGCCAGCAGCGCGATGGTCGGCCGGGCGAACAGGACCGACAGCGGCAGCGCGACCCCGGATTCGGCACGGATCCGGGCCATCAGCCGCACCGCCAGCAGCGAGTCGCCGCCGAGCGTGAAGAAGTTCAGATGCACACTGCGCGGGGCCGCTTCGAAGAACTCGGCCCAGACATCGGCGAGCATCCTCTCCTGCGCGTCGCGCGGCGCGACCACGTCGTCGCCGCTCTCAGCCTGCTGATCGACGGCCGGCAGTGCGGACCGGTCGACCTTCCCGTTACTGCTCAACGGAAGCGCGTCGAGCAGCACGATGTGCTGCGGCACCAGGTACTCCGGCAGCATCTGGCGCAGCGCCTTGTCCAGCGTGCCGCGATCGGCGTCCGGATCGGCGCCGCCGTCCATGACGACGTAGGCCGCGAGCTGCTTGGCCGACTCCCGGGCACCGAGCACCGTGACCACCGCGGTCCGGACTCCCGGACATCGGCTCAGCGCCGCCTCGATCTCGCCGAGTTCGATCCGGTAGCCCTGCACCTTGACCTGGAAGTCCTCGCGGCCCAGGAACTCGATGATCCCGCCGGGGCGGTAGCGGCCGAGGTCGCCGGTCCGGTAGAGCCGCTCGCCGGTGCTCGGATGACGAACGAACGACGCCTTGGTCTTGCGTTCGTCACCGAGATAGCCACGCGCGAGTCCGGACCCTGCGATGTACAGGTGTCCCGGGACCCACTCCGGGCACGGCCGCATCGCCTCGTCGAGCACGTGGAACTGCTGGTTGAGCAGCGGCACGCCGTACGGGACGCTCGACCATCCGGGATCGCCGTCGCCGATCGGGTGGTAGATGGACCAGATCGAGGCTTCGGTGGCGCCGCCGAGGCTGTAGAGGTCGGCAGAGGGAAGCAGAGTCCTGATCCTGGCGGGCAGCGCCACCGGGATCCAGTCCCCGCTCATCATGACCACCCGGACCGGCACCGGACCGGCGTTCGGCGCGGCCAGCGCGTGCTCGGCGAACATCTCCATCAGCGTGGGAACCGTGTTCCACACGGTGACGCGGTGTTCGGTGACCAGGTCGAGCCAGCGGCCCGGCTCCCGGTGCGCGTCCGGCTCGGGCAGCACGATCGCGCCGCCGGCCGCCAGCAGCCCGAACACGTCGTAGACCGACAGGTCGAAGTTGAGCGCGGACAGTGCCAGGACCCTGTCATCCTCGCCGACCCCGAACCGCGCGTTGATGTCGAGCACCGTGTTCAGCGCGCCGGCGTGCTCGATCATCACGCCCTTGGGCAGACCGGTCGAGCCCGAGGTGAAGATGACGTAGGCCAGGTCGCGGGCCCCGGCCCCGGACGGCGGCAACTCGGCCCCGCTCGGTTCCGTGGCCTGCGGCGAGTCGACGCTCAGTACGCTGACCGCCGCGGGCCAGCCGGTACGCTCGGCCACCCGCTGCTGGGTCAGCACCAGCGAGATGTCGGCGCTGTCCAGCAGCAACCGCAGCCGCTCGGCGGGCACCCCGGCGTCGATCGGCACGTACGCCGCCCCCGAGACGAGCACCCCGAGCACGGCCGCGATCTGCTCCCAGCCCTTCTCCATCACCACACCGACCAGCACGCCGGGCCGGGCGCCGCGCTCGCGCAGCCAGCGGCCCAGCCGGTTGGCCCGCTCGGCGAGTTCGCCGTAGGTCAGCTCTGTGTCAGGGGCGATCACCGCCGTCCGCTCGGGATACGCCGCCGCCTGGATCCAGAAGGGCTCGTGCAGCAGCCCGGCCGGCAGCGGGGCGGCGGTGGCGTTGGCCGCGCGGCGGTCGGCCAACGCGGCGTCGGGGACCAGCACCGGCGCCGGCTGCTGCCAGCTCGCCTCGTCGGTGCACAGATCGCGCAGCACCGACAGGTACGCCGCGAACATGTCGTCGATCATCCCGGCCGGGAAGATCTCCTCGACCACGTCCCAGTTCACGATCAGCGCGCCGGCGTCCTCGACCACCTGGTGGTCCAGCCACACCTGCGGCGTGCGGATCGAGCTGGAGACCTCCCGGCCGCCGCCGGTCAGCGAGGTCAGGTGCCAGGCCAGGCCGGTCGCCGCCGCGGAGTCCTCCTTCGCCGCGAAGTTCACCGTGCTGGCGAACACCACGGGCATCCCGGCCCGCAGCGAACCGCCGCCGGCCCGGTTGCGCTGCCGGAGGACCTCCACGCCGCTGACGTGGCTGTGCTCCAGGTCGGTCCACAGCCGGTGCTGCGTGCGCTGGGCCCGCACCGCGAACGGATCGGTGGCGGTGCTGTCCACCTCCAGCAGGCTGGTGCTGCTGAAGTTGCCGACCAGCTGGCCCACCGCGGCGTGCAGCGGCAGCCGGTTGAAGAACAGAACGTTGAGAGTGAACTTGCCGGTCTTGCTCCACGCCGCCAGGACCTGCGCGTAGGCGGTGCACAGCGCCGCCGACGGCGTCACCCCGGCCGCCGCGGCGTGGGCCTTGAAAGCGGCCCAGTCCGCCGCCTCCAGCCGACCGGAACGGTGACTGAAGACCGGCTTGCCCACCGTCGCAGGGTCCTTAGCCAGCGGCAGATCCGGGGCCGGCGGAAGCGAATCCAGCCGCTCCCCCCAGTACGCCGCCGACTTCGCGTGCAGTTCGGTGCCCTCGACGGCGCGCGCCGCCAGCACGTAGTCGCGGTAGCGGATCGGCAGGTCCGGCAGGTCCTCGTCACGGTAGGCCGCGGCCCACTCGCGGAAGAGCAGCGAGGTGCTCCAGGCGTCGATGATCAGCGCGTCCAGGCCGAGGTGCAGCCGGGTGGTCCGGTCATCGACCCGGGTCGCCCGGATCTCGAACAGCGGCCAGAGCGCCGTGTCGAAGACCATGTCGCGCATCTGTTCGTGAATCGCGTACAGACGCTGTTCCCTGATATCGAGCTGTTCGGCGCGCAGGTCCACGGTCTTGATCCGGTACGCGGGCACCTCGGGCAGCACCCGTTGGTAGCCGTCCGGGGTGACGACGGCCCGCAGCATGTCGTGCCGGTCGATCATCGCGCCCAGGGCCCGTTCCAGCCGCTCCAGGTCGAGGTCGTCGAGGTCCATTTCGAGGAAGAAGTAGGTCGAGACGTCGCCGAGCTCGAAGGCGCCGGAGCGGCCGACCAGGTAGGCCTGTTGGAGGTCGGTCAGCGGGAACGGTTCGTAGCGCTCGGCTTCGGACACCACCAGGGCGGGCAGTCCGGCCGAGGAATCCGATCCCGGCGCCTGACCGGCCTCGGCTGCCGCGCCGTCCCGCATTCCCATCCGGGACAGCACTTCCTCGGCCAGGGCGTCGGCGCTGCGGCCTTCGAGGAAGGCGACCATCGGCAGCGAGACCGCCAGTTGGGCCGACAGGGCTTCCTTGACCTCCAGCGCCATCAGCGAGTCCAGGCCGAGGTTCTGCAACGACTCGTCCGGGTCTAGGTCGGCGGCGGAGGAGCCCAGCGCGGCGGCGATGGTCGTCAGCACGATGGCCCGGACGTCGTCGGGAGTGCGTGTGGGGGCGGTGCCGCTGCCCGCCGCAGGGTTCGATGACGCTCGGACCGGGACGCGACCGGTCGGCCGGGCCCGGCCGTCGGCGCTCGTCCGCTGCAATTGCGAGCGGTCGGCGCGCCGCAGGTAGACGCCGTCGGCCTGGACGACCGTCCGCCCGCGCTCGTCGTAGAGGCGGACTTCGGCGCTCAGCAGGTCGGGGTCGGTGGTCGGCAACAGACGGACGTGGCAGTAGGCCGGGGCCAGGCTGTCGAAGCCGTCGTCGGGCCGGAAGCGGAAGCTGTCGAGGCCGACCAGCATGTACGTCGCGTCGGCTGGCGTGGACTCCGGCAGCGCCACGAACAGTGCCTGGAACAAGGCATCGGTCAGCCCGGGGTGCAGGCGGTAGCGTCGCACGTCCTCGCGAGCCAGCGGCCGCAGCCGGGCCAGGGCCGCGCCGCCGGTCCACCAGACGTGGTCGATCCAGCGGGCGGTCGGGCCGAGGTAGAGCTTGCGGCGCGACATCTGGCGGTAGAAGTCCTCGCCGGTGGTCTCCTGCGTCAGATCGAATCGCAGTGCCGTGAGATCCACCTCGGGGGCCGGCGGCGTCGGATCCGGGGCGATGCGGCCGCGGGCGTGCAGGACCCATTCAGGGTCCGCGTCCGGCGTTCCGGCAGGGTGTTCGGCGTAGTAGCCGTAGCCCAGGCCGTTGTTGCCGTCGGGTTCGACCAGCAGCTGGACGCTGACCGGTGCCTCCTGGTCCAGGACCAGGCTCTGGAGGACCAGGCATTCCTCGGCGACCAGCGGACCGGTGCCGTGCAACTCCCGAGCGGCCTCGATCGCCGATTCCAGGTAGACGCCGATGTTGACCACCGGGAGCCCGTCCATCACACAGTCGCCCAGGCACGCGTGGACCGTCGGCGACAGCCGGGTCTGGAACTGGATGACGTCCAAGGGCGAGGCAACCCGTTGGCCCAGCAGCGAATCCGCCGCTGTTCCGGCCTCCGAAGCCGGACCGGCTGCCGAGGTGGTCCCGGCTGACGCCACCGCGTTCGCCGTTCGAACACTCGGTCGGAACCAGTGCCGGCCGCGCTGGAACGGGTAGGTCGGAGCGCTGACCTTGTGCCGCGGGCGGCCCTGGTAGAACGCGTCCCAGTCCACTGCGATGCCCAGCGTGTGCAGGGCACCGACGCTGTCCAGCAGGACCGCCCAGTCGTCGTGGTTCTTACGCAGCGAGGGCAACAGCGTGGTCGCGCGCCGCTCGTCGCCGGCCGGCAGGAAGCGCTTGGCCATCCCGATCAGCGTCGGGGCCGGGCCCAGCTCGACGAAGGTCCGCAGGCCCCGGTCGTAGAGGGCTGTCATGCCGTCGTGGAACCGGACCGGGGCGCGGACGTGCTCGCGCAGGTAGGCCGCGCTGAAGGCGTCCGGTCCGGTCAGCGCCGCGCCGGTGACGTTGGAGAGCAACGGGATCCGGGGAGCGGAGAACTGGATCGTCCGCGCCAGCTGTTCGAACTCCTCCAGCATCGGATCCATCAGCGGCGAGTGGAAGGCGCACTCGACGGTGAGCCGCTTGGACTTCACGCCCTCGGCGGCGAACGCGTCCAGCAGGGCTTGGACCTCGTCCTCGGCGCCGGAGACGACCACACTCTCCGGGCCGTTCACCGCCGCGATCGAGACCATCCGGGTCATCGCCGCGACCCGCTCGCGCACCCGCGGTTCGGCGGCGAACACCGTGGCCATCGCGCCGCCGGGGGTCAGCTCGCTCATCAGCCGGCCGCGCCCGGCGGCCAGCCGCAGGCCGTCCTCCAGGCTCATGACGCCCGCGACACAAGCCGCGACCAGCTCGCCGACGCTGTGCCCGAGCACCGCCGACGGCCGCACCCCCCAGGAACCCCAGAGCTCTGACAAGGCGTATTCGACGGCGAACAGCGCGGGCTGGGTGTAGCGGGTCTGGTGGATCAGTTCGGCGTCCGCCTCGTCCTCGGGATACAGGACGGACAGCAACGGCCGGTCCAGCGGCTCGCGCAGCAGTTCATCGCAGAGATCGATGATCCGGCGGAACTCCGGTTCGGTCTCGTAGAGCGTCCGGCCCATCCCGGCGTACTGGTCACCCTGACCAGTGAAGACGAAGGCGACGCCGGAGGTGTCGGCGGCGCGGACTTGGCCGCGCCACACGCCCTTGGGCCGGATGCCGTCCTTCGGCACCGCCGACGCGCCCAGCGCGGCGGACGCGCTCAGCCCGACGGCGAGATCGACCGGGCCGGAGCCGCTGACGGCCAGCCGGTGTGCGAACCCGGCCCGGCCGGTCGCGGCGGTGAAGCAGAGGTCTTCGACGAAAGCGGGGTCGGCCCCGGCGAGCCGGTCCCGGTAGCGCAGCGCGAGCGCGTCGAGCGCCGCCGGGGTCTTGGCCGACAGGATCAGCAGGTGGGCTGTCCGCTCCGGCTCGGTCGGAGCCGGAGCGGACAGCGACGGCGCCACTGCGGCGGGCGCCTCGGCGACCACTACGTGGGCGTTGGTGCCACTGGCACCGAACGAGCTCACGCCCGCGATCCGCGGACGGTCCCCACGGGGCCAGGGTCGCCCGGCGGTTGGGATCTCCACCGCCAGGTCTTCGATGCCGATCTCGGGATTGACCCGGTCCAGGTGCAGATGCGGAGGTATCTCCTCGTTCTGCAGGGCGAGCACCACCTTGATGAGCCCGGCGACACCGGCCGCCGGCTCCAGGTGGCCGATGTTGGTCTTGACGGAGCCGACGAGCAGCGGGTCCCGACCGTCGCGCGCGCCGCCGAACACCTGGTCCAGCGCGCGCAGTTCGAGCGGGTCGCCCAGCGGCGTGCCGGTGCCGTGCGCCTCGACGTAGGAAACCTGGTCCGGGCTCACCATCGCGGTACTCAGGGCACGACGGACCACGTCCTGCTGGGCCCGCGGGTTGGGCACCGTCACTCCGCTGCTGCGGCCGTCCTGGTTGACGGCCGAGCCGCGGATCACGGCCAGCACCCGGTCGCCGGCGGCCTGGGCGTCGGAGAGCCGCTTGAGCACGACGACCCCGCAGCCCTCGCTGCGGACATAGCCGTCCGCGGCCTCGGCGAACGTCTTACATCGGCCGTCCGGCGCCAGCATGTGCGCCTTGGCGGCGACCACCGACCACTCCGGGGCCAGCAGTACGTTGACACCGCCGGCCAGCGCCATCGAGCTCTCGCCGGAGCGCAGGCTCTGCACGGCCAGGTGCAGGCCGACCAGCGAGGAGGAGCAGGCGGTGTCCACCGACAGGCTGGGCCCGTTCAGGCCGAGCCAGTAGGACAGCCGGCCGGCGGCGAAGGTCGAGGCGTTGCCGGTCAGCCCGTAGGCCTCCAGGTCGGCCGGATCGACCTGCTGCAACATGGTCTGGACGTAGTCGTTGGTGGTGATGCCGAAGAACACGCCGGTGGCCGATCCGGTGAGCCCGTCGGGCCGCTGCCCGGCGTGCTCCAGCGCCTCCCAGCTGACCTCCAGCAACAGGCGCTGCTGCGGGTCGAGGTAGGCGGCCTCGCGGTCGGAGATCCCGAAGAACGCGGCGTCGAACTGGTCGACGTCGGCCAGGAAGCCGCCGCGGGTGGTGTTCATCTTGCCGGGCGCGCCGGGCGTGGGGTCGTAGAAGGCCTCGGCGTCCCAGCGGGAGGCCGGAACCTCGCCGATGCCGTCGCCGCCGGCGCGCAGGAACTCCCAGAACGCCTCGGGGTCCTCGGCGCCGCCGGGCATCCGGCAGGCCAGGCCGACGATGGCGATCGGTTCGGTCCGGGCCAGTTCGGCGGCGGCCAGTTCGCCGCGCAGCCTTCTGATCTCGTGGACCGACCGGGCCAGCACCGACTGGCGGTCGTGCTCCTCGACGGTGGTCATCGGCCCTCCCCCGCGTCGCTGTTCGCCGTCCCGATCTCGTCGGCCAGTACCGCGAGCAACTGTTCCTCCGTCAGGTCGTCCACGGACTGCGGGCCGCCGGGCTGCGGATCGGGGTGATCCGTCGGCGGTTCGGCCGTGGGAATCGGCGTCGTCGGCGCTGTGTCAGGGTTCGATGCCGGGACACCGGGGGTCCTGAGAGTCCCGAGGGTCCCGAGGTGTTCGGCGAGCTCGGCGGTCGTCGGGTGCTCGAACATGACCGGGGCCGGCAGCTTGCGGTCCAGCACGGCCTCCAACCGGGTGCGGACCCGGGCCGCCATCATCGAGTCCATGCCGAGCTGGAAGAAGCCGGCGGTCGGTTCGATCCGGTCCGGATCCATCTCCAGCACCTCGGCGACCGCGGCGAGTACGAGGTCATACATGGCCGTCGGTCCCGCCGTCGGGACGGCCACCGGAACGGCCGCCGGTCGCACGGTCCGGGCCGGAATCGGCTTCGCGGGCACCGTCGTGGGGACGGTGCCGACTTGGCCAGACGGCGCCCGATAGGCACCCAGCTGACGGAACCAGAAGCTCTCGTGCTGCCAGGCGTATCCGGGCAGCCGGGTAGCCGGGGCGCTGGCCGGCAGCAGGTTCGCAAGCGGCGCCGGCACTCCGTGCGCGTGCAGTGCGCCGAAGAGTTCGGCGACACCGTGCGTCTCCGGCTGGTCGCGACGCATCCCCGGCACGGCCAGCCCGCTGCGGCCGCTCGCCTCGAACGCCTGCTCGACGGCCGACAGCAGCGCGGGGTGCGGGCTCATCTCGACGAAGATCCCGTGCCCGGCGTCGATCAGCTGCCGCACGCCGTCCCAGAACAGCACGGGCTGCCGCAGGTTCCGCCACCAGTACTCGGCGTCGAACTCGGAGCCGTCGCAGAGCTCTCCGGTCACCGTGGACAGGATCGGGATCCGGGACGGACGCGGCTTGATGTCGGCCAGCTCGGCCAGCAGCTCCTCACGCAGCGGGTCCACCTGCGGGCTGTGGGAGGCGATGTCCACCTTCACCGGACGACAGAAGATGTTCTCGGCCTGGAGCCGCTCAGCTAGGGCGTCCAGCGCCTGCGGGTCTCCGGAGAGCACCGTGGACGTCGGACTGTTGCTCACCGCCGCCGACACCAGGTCGCTCAGGTCACTGATGTAGGTGTCCACGGCGTCGATCGGCAGCGCCACGACCAGCATCGCGCCCTGCTTGCTGATCCGCCGCAGCAGGGTGCTGCGACGGCAGCTGATCCGGGTGGCGTCCTCCAGGCTGAGCGCCCCGGCCACATACGCCGCGGCGATCTCGCCCATGCTGTGCCCGATCACGGCGGTCGGCTCGATCCCCAGCGCGCGGGTGCGGGCGGCCAGGCCGACCGCGATCGCGAACAGCGCGGGCTGGATGGTGTCGATCCGCTCCAGGACGGCGTCGGGATCCGGGTTGTGGATCTCGTCGAGGATCGAGCGGCCGAGCCAGGTCCGCATGGCCTCGTCGCATTCCCGCACCGCGGATCTGAACACCGGGCAGGACGCCATCAGTTCGCGCCCCATCCCGAGACGCTGGGCGCCCTGGCCGGGGAAGACGAACGCGACGCCGCGGCCGACGTCCGCCGAAGCCCGTCCGGTGCGCACCCCGACCGGGGCTTCACCGTCGAGCCACTGCGTGAGCCGGTCGGCGCCCTGCGCCGCCGAGTCCGCGACCACGGTCAACCGGTGCTCCAGCTGAGTGCGACGCACCGTGGCGGTGTGCGCCAGCGTGCTCAGCGGCACGGCTCGCGGGTCGAGGGCGGCGAGATGGTCGCGGTAGGCCTCGGCCATCGCGGTCAGCGCCTGGGAGGTGGCCGCGGAGATCGGGATCACCCGAGGCCGCGACTGCGATTGCGGCTCCAGTTGCCCGGCGGGACCCGGGTCTGCATGGTCCGCCTGATCTGCCTGGTCCGCTTGGTCCGCTTGGTCATGCTTGACCCGTGGGGCGGGGCCGAGAATGACGTGGGCGTTGGTCCCGCCGGCCCCGAACGAGCTGACGGCGGCGTGCCGGCGCTCGTCCGGCACGTCCCAGTCCTGCCGGGTGGTCGGGATGAACAGCCGGGTGTCTTCCAGGCTGATGTGCGGGTTGATCTGCTCCAGATACAGGTGCGGGACCAGGACCCGGTGATGGATGCTCAGCGCCGCCTTGATCAGCCCGGCCAGTCCGGCCCCGGCCTCCAGATGCCCGATGTTGGTCTTGATCGAGCTGAGCGCGCACGGCGCCGATTCGGCGTCGCGGACGCCGTAGACCGTGCTCAGCGCTTCCACCTCGATGGGATCGCCGAGCACGGTTCCGGTGCCGTGCGCCTCGACCAGCGTCACCCGGTCCGGAGTCAGCCTGCTGTTCTCAAGGGCCTGCGAAATGACCGCCCGCTGGGACCGGCCGCTGGGTGCGGTGAGCCCGTTGGTCAGCCCGTCCTGGTTGACCGCCGAGCCGTTCACGACCGCCCAGACCGCGTCGCCGTCGGCGACGGCGTCGGACAGCCGCTTGAGGACGATCGACGCCACGCCTTCGCCGCGGGCGTAACCGTCGGCCCGGGCGTCGAACGTCCGGCACCGGCCGTCCGGGGACAGCGGCAGGCCCTTGGCATGGGCCACGGTCATCGTCGGCGACAGGATCAGGTTCGCTCCCCCGACCACCGCGAGGTCGCACTCCCGGTTGCGCAGGCTCTGCGCGGCCAGGTGCACGGCCACCAGCGAGGAGGAGCAGGCGGTGTCCAGCGTCATGCTCGGCCCGTGCAGGTCCAGCAGGTAGGACAGCCGGTTGGAGATGATGCAGTTGGCGCCGCCGACCACGGTGTAGGTGTCGGCGCCGTCCGGCTCCTCCATCTGTAGGTGCAGGTAGTCCGAGGAGTTGGCGCCGACGAACACCCCGGTCGCGCTGCCGCGCAACCGGTCCCGGGTCAGGCCGGCGTCCTCCAACGCCTCCCAGGCGACCTCCAGGAAGAGCCGCTGCTGCGGGTCCATGCGGACCGCCTCGCGCGGCGAGATGCCGAAGAAGTAGGGGTCGAAGTGGTCCACGGCGTCGAGGAAGGCGCCGAAGCGGACCGGCATCCGGCCCGGGGTCTGCGGGTCGGGATCGTAGTAGGCGGCGGCGTCCCAGCGGTCCGCCGGGATCGGGGAGATGGCGTCGAAGCCCTTCTCCAATGCGTCCCAGAGATCAGCCGCGGAAGCGATGCCGCCGGGCAGTCGGCAACCGATGCCGACGATGGCGATACTCTCCCGCTTGGCCAGCTCCAGGGCGTCGATCCGGTTGCGGAACTGCTGGACGGCTGCCAGCGCTCGTTTCAGGGTGCCGTCCGTGGCCTGCGCCTCGGCGACCGGGGTCATCTAGATCGTCTCCATCCGCACGTTGAGCTCGGCGAGTTCGCGTTCGAGCAGAGCCGCCGGGCTGTCCGACAGTTCGCCGTCGGCGGGTTCGCCGATCGGATGGGGGTGGCTTTCATCGGGGGTGAGG
>NZ_JAAFZA010000125.1 GCF_015356865.1 Catenulispora pinisilvae | reverse complement strand
GTCTCGGGGTTCGGGGGGTCGGTGGCGGCGCGCATGATGTGGCGGGCGCGTTGCTCGGGGTCGTCGACGAGGTCGGCCAGGCGGCGGTGCAGGGCGGCGCGGGCCAGGGGCAGCAGGGTGTCGAGGGCGGCGGCGCCGAGGAGTGGGTGGGCTGGGCGCAGCCGCTGGGGTGATTCGGAGGCGGTCAGTACGCCGGAGGCCAGCGCGCGGGACAGCGCGGCGGCCGGGTCCGCGGTCTGGTCGGCGAGCGCTCGGGCGACCAGGGCCGGGCTTGGCTGGGGCAGAGCCGCGGTGACGACCAGGGCCTGACGCGCGTCGGGCGGCAGGCTGCCCAGCCGCTCGCGGACCAGGTCGGCCAGTGCGGTGGGGATGGGCAGCGGGCCGCGATCGCCGTCGCCGCGCCGCAGTGCCGCGCCGAACTCCAGGATCCAGAACGGGTTGCCCCCGCTGTGCTCGACCAGGTCGTGCAGGGCGGTGGTCGGCAGCCGCAGGTCCAGGCGGCCGGCGAGCAGATCCGCGGCGGCTACGGCGTCGATCGCGGTGACCGGGACCATGGCGACGTCCTCGGCAGGCAGCAGGCCCGGCGCCGGCGGAGCCGCCGGGTCCAACGGCGCCGACGGAGCCGACAGGGCCGACGGAGCCGCCGCGAGCGTGCTGGCCGTGCGCCGGGTAGCGAGCACGCGCAGGCGCTCGCCGCCGAGCCGCGACAGCGCGTATTCGAACGCTTCGATGCTCGCCCGGTCGATCCACGGCAGGTCGTCGATCGCCACCAGCAGCCGCCGGTCCCGGCACAGTTCACGCACCGCGGCGGCAGCGGCGGTCCCGACCTCGTGCGGACCGAGCTGCCCGCCCTCGGGCAGCCGCCGGACCATCGCGATCTCCAACGCGGTCCGCTGCGCCTCGGGCAGCCGGTCCAGCACCTCGTCCAGCACCGGATCGAGCAGGTCGGTGAGGCCGGCGAAGGAGAGCCCCGTCTCGGTCTGGTCCCCGCGGGCGGTGAGCACCCGCCACCCGGCTTCGCGTGCGGACTCCACGCCCGCGCTCCACACGGTCGACTTGCCGATGCCGGCCTCGCCGGTGAGCAGGAGTGCGCGGGGACGTTCGGCGGCGTCAGCCAGCAGTTCACGCACCGCAGCGAGTTCGGTCGGCCGCGCGATGACCAACAGGTGCGCGTTCAGCGAAGACTTGATCAGTTCTTGTGTCATGGCTTGAGGTTCGTTTCTCGCGATGAGATGTTATGAGGCCCGGCGCTAAGCCAGGCGGCGCGCCAACTCAGTACGCGAACGCACACCGAGCTTGCGATAGATCGAGCCGAGGTGGCCCTCGACAGTGCGCACACTGGTCACCAACCGCTCAGCGACCTCGCGGTTGCTCAGCCCACCGGCGACCAACTCGGCGACCGTGGTCTCAGTGGCAGTGAGGACGCCGCCAGAGCGGGCCCGCTGCACACGATCAAGCTCAGCCTGAGCCTGCGCCGCGAACGGAACCGCGCCGGCCCGGGTGAACAGATCGACGGCAGCCTGCAACACCGGCAGCGCCTCGGTTTTGGCCCGTCGCCGACGATAGACGCCGCCGAGAGTCAGCAGACTGCGACCGAGTTCGAGCCGCAGCGGCGACCGCTCATGCGCGGCCACCGCCAGGCGCAGCGCGGCGACGGCGCCGTCGAGGTCGTCCCGGGCGGCGAGCACGGCCCCGTCAAGGCGGTGCGCGATGCCGACGAGCGTCGGCCGCCTCATCCGCTCGCCGAGTTCCCGCTGTTCAGCCGCCAGCGCGCTGGCAGCCTCCAAATCCCCGGTCGCCACCAAGGCCTGCCCGAGATCGGGCTCCAGCCGCTGCCGCCGCCCCGGCTCCAGAATGTCAGCACCCTGTGCCAGCCGATACGCCCGCTCCAACCGCTCGCGAGCGTCCTCGAAGCCGCCGTCGAGCAGCGCCGCCAGACCGAGTACGTGCTCGTAGAAGACGTCGCCCTGCGGCTGAATCGTCTCCCGTCCGCCGGCCCGCTGCTCGGCGACCAGCTTCCGGGCTCCGTCCAGATCGCCGGTGAGCACGCGCAGCAAGGCGTCGGCGGCATACAGCGTCAACGGCGCGACGCCGCCGGGTGCGGCCAACCTCAACCCGTCAGCGACAGCCTTGCGCCCCAAGCGCAGATCGCCGGCCCAGCACTCGGTGATCGCCAGATGGCTGAACAGCGTGGGCAGGACCGCGTCGTCGCCCTCGGCCTGGGCCTGGGCGATCGCGGCGTGCAGCGCGACGCGCGAACCGTCCAGATCATCTACGGCCTTACGCCAGAAGCCCTGAACGACGGACAACCGGGTCCAGCTGGCCTGATGCGCTGCACGCGCCTGCATCGCGGCGATACGAGCCACGACGGGTTCCGGGATCCCCTGACCGGAGTCCAGGCTGACGCCGACCTGGTAGCGCAGAGCCGAACAGAGCGCGACGGCGTCGGCATCGTCCCCCACCCGATCGAAGGATTCGAGCGCCAGCCGCACAAGTTCCGGACGCTGGGTCTCCCGGCCGTCGCCGTAGTCAGCGGCGAGGGCGAGCGCGACCGCGCGCAGGTGCTCGTCGGCTGCCGGGCCGGTGAGGTGCGGACGCAGCACGGCTTGCGCGGCCGGACGGCCCTGCGTCCAGTACGTCGCCTCGACCAGCACGGCCAGCGCCTCGCGCGTGGTGTCGAGGTCAGCACCGTCGCTCACGTCCCGGGCCAGCCGGGCGGCGCGCGCCATGTCCCCGACCCGGTGGGTCAGGCGGGCAGCGGTCAGTCTGCGTCGGCGCAGGTCGTCCCGGTTCCGGTCCCCACTCTCACTCTCGCCCCCGATCTCAACCTCGCCCTCGCCAAGGTCCGCGCAAGCGGTGAAGCCCACAGCCAGCTCGGCGAGTTCGGCCGCGGCGGCGAGCGCCCCGCGAGCCTCGGCCACGGCGACCCCGGCGTCGATCGCCGCGGCGGTGGCGGCATCCGGGCCGGGTCCGGTGGCCCGGACCAGATGCCGCGCGCGCTGCTCCGGGTCGGTGACCGTCGTAGCAAGCCTCTGATACAGGCTCCGGCGCTGCTCAGCAGTGAGGCTGTTCAGCGCGACAGACCCAAGCAGCGGATGGGCCGGACGCAGCTGGCTTCCCTCGGCGGTGACCGCGCCGGAGGCGACGGCATCGTCCACCGCGGCCTCGGGATGCGCGACCTGGGTCTGTAACGCGCGAACGGCAAGGGCAGGCGAAGGTTGCGGCAGCGCCGCGACCACGAGCAACGCCTGCACCACCGCCGGCGGCAGCTTCGCCAGGCGGGCCGCGACCAGAGCGGACAGAGTCGGCGGGATCGGGAGCGCTTGCAGATCGCCGTCGAATCCGGGCGCCTGGGCCAGCGCGGCGCCGATCTCCAATGCCCAGAAGGGATTTCCACCGGTCTGCTCGACCACGTTCGCCAGGACCGGCGGCGCCAGTCGCAGCTGATGCCGCTCCACGAGCAGATCCTCGATCGTGGCCGGGTCGGCCGGGCCCAACGCCAACGTCTCGTACGTGCCGACGGGCAGAACATCGTCGGCGGCCGGACGCGGGAGCGGGTCCTCGATCACGCCGGCCGTCCGGCGCGAGGCCAGGACCCGCAGACGCCCCTCTCCGATGCGGCGCAAAGCGAAGCGCAGGGCGTCGAGGGTCGCCAGGTCGAGCCAGGACAGGTCGTCGATGACGATGAGCGCCGGGCCCAGGCGGCGCAGGATGGCGAGCAGGCCGGCGGCTATCTCGCGCGGGCCGACCGGCGGGGTCGCGCCCATGGACGGTTCGGCACCGGCCGGGCCGAGGGCGACGTCCAGCGCCACCCGTTGCGGTTCCGGCAGCCCGACGAGGACGCCCGCCCCCAACGGCCGCAGCAGTTCGGCGAGGCCGCCGAACGAGCGCTGCCCGTCGGCCGGGGTGCCGCGTACGGTCAGGGTGAGGAGGTGATGTTGGTGAGCGAGAGCGACGCCGGCTTCGAGCAGCGTCGACTTTCCGATTCCTGGTTCTCCGGTGACGAGGACGGCGCGCGGGCCGCTGGCCGGACTGGTGACGAGCTGCGCGATGACGTGCAACTCGGCCATACGGCCGTGAACCGTGGAAGCCGTCCCGACGTCATTTCGACGTTCCACGCCTGGAGTATTTCAGCGGGGATGGACTGATCGCCCGGAAATAAGGGCCGTGGCGGCCCGGAGAAAACCCGTCCGGAGAAAACCCGCCATTGCGAACGGTTTGCGGTCCGATCGCGCCAAGTTCCGAGCTAATCGGGGTGGCGATCTCCACCCATCACGGCCGCTCCTCAGGCCACAGGCTCGGCAGGTTGACCACGATCCCCTCCTGGCTGCTGCGCGCGATCACCACCACCGCTTCCTCGGTACCGGGATTCTCCTCACGGTGCGGCGCATACGGCGGCACGAAAACGTAGTCCCCCGGCCCGGTCTCGATCCTGACCTCTTCCTCGCCCTCGGCGAACACGAACACCGGGTTCCCGGACACCACGTAGATGGCGGTCTCGGCCTCGCCGTGGTGGTGGTCCCCCGAGTTCGTGGCCGGCCCGACGTGGGTCTGGCCCATCCACACCTTCTCGGCGCCGACCGTCTTCCCGGACACCGCCTCCAGCCGAGTCATCCCGGAGGTCTGGCGCGTGTCCCCGGACAGGTCGGCGGCCTTGATGTGGCGCAGCGGCGTGTGCCATTGGTCGGTCACGATGTGGCCCTTTCCCTCTCGCCAAGCTCCTTCTCACCAAGCAAGGGTAGGGCGTCAGTGCCGGCCGGCCAGGTACCCCGTCAGGTGCTCGACTACCTCCCGCGCGTCGTCCTCGGCGCCGTGGATGAACGTGGACTTGCGCCGCCGGAGTACCGGTAGCCCGACCGCGTAGAGGCCGGGGCTGTCGGTCACGACGCCGCCGACATGGCGCAGCCGGCCCTTGGCGTCGAGCACCGGGACGTCGAGCCAGCGGTAGTCGGGGCGGAACCCGGTGGCCCACACGACCGTCTGTATCTCCCCGCCGCGCAGGTCGAGCTGGAGCCGCGCCGAGGCGGGCACGCGGGTCGGCGCGAAGCGTTGCGGTTCGTCGGTCAGGTCGTCGTCCGCATACTTCCGAGCCCACTCATCGAACGTGTCGAGCAACCGCTCCATCTTGAGATCCGCCAGCGAACACACGTTCCGCAGCCCACCGGAGAACAGCGCGCGGCCGTCGCGGACCGCCGCCCAGCGGCCCACCGGCTCTACCCCGAGCTCGATCAGGGCATTGAGGTCCAGCGTCGAGCGCTCGGGAGTCCCGACGAGTTGCGGCGAAGGCAGCGCGCGGGCCCGTTCCAGGTCGTCGACCTCATCGTGGCGCTGGTCCCACACGCCCGAGGCCTGCATCCACCACAGCACATCCCGGCCCCGGTACGTCCGGGGCAGCCGGACGTGCTCCCCTGTAGAAAGCACGACCGGCCGCCCCGACCGTCTCAACTCGGCAGCCAGCTGCACCCCGGTCGCCGACCCGCCGACGACGAGCACCCCGCCCTCGGGCAGCGCGGCGGGGCCGGTGTAGTCGAAGGGTGTCAGCTCTCTGATGGAGTCGGGCAGCGCGTCCTTGAAGCCCGGCACCACCGGGACGTTGCACGCTCCGCTGGCGATGACCACACACCGGGCCCGGATCTCTCCCTGATCGGTCCGCACCAGGTACCCGTCGTGTCCGTGCCCGTGCCCCTGTCCGTCTGCGGCGGCGGCCCGCACCGAGGTGACCTCCGTGCCGGTGCGGACCGGGGCCCGGGAGGCCGCGGCGAAGCCGCCGATGAAGTCGGCGACCTCGTGCGCGCTCAGGTAGCCGTCGGGATCCGGGCCCTGATACGGGTGGTCCGGGAGCCGGGTCAGCCAGTTCGGGGTGAGCAGGCGCAGGGAGTCCCAGCGCTCGCGGCGCCAGGAGTTGCCCACCTCGCCGCGCTCGAGGACGAGGTGGTCGATCCCGGCGCCGCCGAGGAAGCGGCTGACGGCCAGGCCGGCGTGACCGGCGCCGATCACCAGCGCGTCGGTGTGCTCGATGGCGCGGTCCTCAGGCGACTTCGACGGTGACGTCGGTCGGGTTGGTGAGCGCGTCGAACACCGCCGAGCGCTTCTGGGACTGCGCCACCAGCGCCTCGATCTCCTGCGGCGAGGCGTCGGCGTCGATGGTGAAGGTCACCTTGATGTCGTTGAAGCCGTTGCGCACGTCGCTGTCGGCGCCGAGGATGCCGCGGATGTCATGCCGGCCCTGGACCGTGGACTGCACCGAGCGCAGCTGGATGCCGCGGTTCTGGGCCACGGAGGCCACCCCGGCGGTCAGGCAGCTGGCCAGTCCGACCAGCAGGTACTCGATCGGGGTGATGCCGTTGTCCTCGGCGGCGAAGACCTCGGGGTGGTCGGCTTCGAACACCGACTCCGTCTTGTGGCTGCGCTCCTCGCCCAGACCGAAGAAGTCCCGGACCGTGGTGGTGCTGTGCACGCCGTCCCGCCACGTCGACGAAGCGCGCCAGGTGAATTGGGCGGCCTCCGGCGCACCCTTCAGCACCTCCCGCGCATCGAGCAGCGCCTGAACGTTGACTCCATTGGTGACCGTGGTCATGCCCGAGCCGCCCTTTCTCCGCTGATGTCGCCCGGTGAGTCTTGAATCCCCACCTGGATACTCGACAATAGCGCGAGGACCTCGCGTAACATAGCCCTCGTGTCCCAGTCCGCACCTGCTCCGCCGGCCGAATCGGTCGGCGCCGTCCGGACGCGGTACCTCGATCTTCCCGAGCCGGTTTCTCTGGAATGCGGCCGTGAGCTGCGCCAGGTGCGGATCGCGTACGAGACCTACGGCACGCTCTCGCCCGAGCGCGACAACGTGATCCTGGTCTGCCACGCCCTCAGCGGCGACGCGCACGCCGCCGGTGTCTCATCCGTCGGACGGTCCGGGTCCGGAACCCGAGACGGCTTCGCCGCCGAGGAGCGCGACGGCGGATCCGGTGCGACGCTGGGTTGGTGGGACGGGATGATCGGCCCGGGCAAGGCCTTCGACACCGACCGCTACTTCGTCGTCTCCACCAACCTGCTCGGCGGCTGCCGCGGCAGCACCGGGCCCTCGTCGACGAACCCTGACACCGGTCGGCCCTACGGACCGGACTTCCCGGTGATCACCGTCGCGGACCTGGTCCGGACCCAGCGCGTATTCCTGGACGCCCTCGGCATCGGCCGGCTCGCGGCCGTGGCCGGCGGCTCGCTCGGCGGCATGCAGGCCCTGGAGTGGGCGATCCTGTTCCCCGAGCAGGTGCGGGCCGTCATAGCCATCGCCTCGACGCACGCCCTGCATCCGCAAGGCGTGGCCTGGAACGCGATCGCCCGCGAGGCCATCATGGCCGATCCGGCCTGGCAGGGCGGCCGCTATCCCGGCACCGGCCGGGCGCCGGAGGCCGGAATGGGCGTGGCGCGCATGGTCGGCCACGTCACCTACCTCTCGGCCCCCGCGCTGGACACCAAGTTCGGCCGCCGGCTACAGGCCGCCGACGACATCCGCCACACGATCACCGAACCGGAGTTCGCGGTCGAGAGCTACCTGCGCCATCAGGCCGATTCATTCGTCAAACGGTTCGACGCGAACACCTATCTCTATCTGTCCCGCGCCCTGACCTACTTCGATCTGGCCCGGCAGCACGGAGAGGGCTCGCTGGAGCGCGCCCTCAAACCGATCTCGGCCCGCACCCTGCTGATCGCGTTCAGCTCGGACTGGCTGTATCCGCCGACCGCGTCCCAGGAGATCGCCGACGCGCTCGGCGCCCTCGGGAAGCCGGTCGAGTACCACGTGATCGATGCGCCCTACGGCCACGACAGCTTCCTGCTGGAGGAGGCCCGCCAGATCCCGATCGTCCGCCGATTCCTGGCCGACGGCACCGAGGAGACGAAGAGGAGTCCATGAGCGGCGACGCCTTCCGCACCGAACAGCCCCGCGAGTTCGGCTTCGACACCCGGCAGCTGCACGCCGGGCAGCGGCCCGACCCGAACACCGGGGCCCGGGCGGTCCCGATCTTCCAGACCGCCAGCTACGTGTTCGAAGACCCGGAGTCCGCGGCGGCGTACTTCAACCTGCAGGAGTACGGCAACACCTACTCGCGCATCATGAACCCGACCGTCGCAGCGTTCGAAGAACGGGTCGCGAACCTGGAGGGCGGCGCCGGCGCGGTGGCGTTCGCCAGCGGGATCGCGGCGCAGGCGGCGGCGCTGTTCACGCTGCTGGAGCCCGGCGACCACATCGTGTCCTCCTCGGCCCTCTACGGCGGCACCGTCAACCAGTTCAAGCACCTGTTCCGCAAGATGAACGTCGAGCTGACCTGGGCCGATCCGGACGACCCGGAAGCCTGGGCGGCGGCGGTCCGGCCGAACACCAAGGCGTTCTTCGGCGAGACGATCGGCAACCCGGCGGGCAACGTGCTGGACATCGAGGCCCTGGCCGCCATCGCGCACGGCCACGGCCTGCCGCTGGTCGTGGACAACACGTTCGCCACGCCGTACCTGTGCCGCCCGATCGAGTGGGGCGCGGACGTCGTGGTGCACTCGGCGACCAAGTTCCTCGGCGGGCACGGCACCAGCATCGGCGGCGTCGTGGTCGAGGCCGGCACCTTCGACTGGTCCAACGGCCGCTTCCCGGTGGTCGCCGAACCCTCCCCGGCCTACCACGGCCTGAAGTTCCACGAGACGTTCGGCGCGTACGGCTACCTGATGAAGCTGCGCGCCGAGACCCTGCGGGACCTCGGCGCCGCGCTGTCGCCGTTCAACGCTTTCCTTTTCCTGCAAGGGATCGAGACGCTGTCTCTGCGGATGGACCGGCACGTGGCCAACGCGGTGACCGTCGCGGCGTTCCTGGACGGACACGAGCTGGCTTCGAACGTCACCTATCCCGGCCTGCCGGGCAGCAAGTACCAGCCGCTGGTAGAGAAGTACCTGCCGCGCGGCGCCGGTGCGGTGTTCTCCTTCGACTGCGCGGGCGGCCGCGCCGGCGGGCAGGGACTGATCGGCGGCGTCACGCTGTGGTCGCACCTGGCGAACGTCGGCGACGCCAAGAGCCTGATCATCCACCCCGCGAGCACCACGCACCGCCAGCTCTCCGACGACGAACTGCGCGCGGCCGGCGTCCGGCCCGGAACGGTGCGACTGTCGGTCGGCCTGGAGTCGGTCGAGGACCTGCTCTGGGACCTGGAGCAGGCCTTCGCCGGCACCGGCGCGGCGATCGGGAACGTCGAGACGGAAGGGGCCGTGGCATGACCGACCTCGCGCGGTATCAGGACTCGTTGACGATCCAGCGCGTACTCAACACCGCGCGCACGATCGCCGTGGTCGGTCTGTCGGGCAACCAGCTACGGGCCAGCTACTTCGTCGGCTACTACCTCCAGCGGCACGGCTACCACGTGGTCCCGGTGAACCCGCGCGAGACCGAAGTCCTCGGCCAGACCAGCTATCCGAGCCTGCGAGACGTCCCGGAGCCGGTCGACGTGGTGAACGTGTTCCGCGCGCCCGACGCCGTACCGGACATCGCGCGGGAGGCGGTGGAAATCGGCGCGTCCACGTTGTGGTGCCAGTTCGGGGTGATCAGCGGCGAGGGGATGCGGATCGCGGAGGACGGCGGTCTGAGCGTGGTGGCGGACCGCTGCATCAAGATCGAGCACGCCCGGTACGCCGGACGGATGCACTGGCTCGGGTTCAACACCCAGCGCATCACGGCCGTCCGCAGCGGATTGCAGTGACCGGGTCGCAGTGACCGGGTCGCTCCGCGATAACGCCCTCCGCGAAAAGCGCTCCGCGATACGCAGAGTGCGCCGCTGCTTCGCTAAGCGAGCTTGAGAAGCAGCTCACTGAGTTCCACCGGCATGGTGACCATGCAGTCGTGGCCGGTCGGCAGTTCCCACACCTGCGCCGGGGAACCGTTCGGCTGCACCGGCGGGACCGGCCGCCGCTCGATGTCCTCGGGCACCGCGCCGACGCAGTGGATGTGGGTCTGCGGGATCGCGTTCACGGCCGGGTTGTCCAGGCGGACCCGTTCTTGCAGGGTACGCACCGGCTGGTCCGAGAGCAGCGTGCGGAGCCAGGCCTTGTCCGCTGGGTCAGTGACGCCGAACAGTCCGAACGGCTCCGGCCACTCCGGCATCGGGGGCACACGCCAGCCGCTCTCCGATCGCAGCGCGCCCTCGACGAGGGTGGCGGTCACCGGCATCACGTCGATCGAGTTCTCCCCGTCCAGCGGCACCATCGCGTCGAGGTACACCAGGTGCCCGATCCGGTCCGGGACCTGGTTGGCGGCGGAGGAGATGACCAGGCCCGCGTAGCTGTGGCCGACCAGGATGACGTCGGTGAGGTCGTGCTCGCGGATCAGGCCGGCGACGTCGTCGGCGTGGGTGTCCAGCCCGATCTCGGAGCCGAGCAGGTGGGCCTTGTCGCCGAAGCCGGTCAGCGAGGGCGCGAACACCCGGTGCCCGGCCGCTTCCAGGAGCGGGACCACCCGCTGCCAGGCGGCTCCTTGGTGCCAGCCTCCGTGGACGAGCAGAAATGTGGACATGGGTGGCTCCTGTTCGCCGGGCACGGCTCTATCGGCCGTGCGCGCATAGCGGTTACGATAGGTTCCTCGGTTCTGTTTAGGAACTGGAATCATGGTCGCGCGCAGGGAGCGGGCAGGGCAATAAGGCACATTTAGGTGCCTCGGTTCTCAGGAGGTAACCATGGCCGCGTCACAAGCCGACGCAGAGGCACCCCTGCCGACGGACGCGTGCCGGTCCCGCGTGGTGCTCGGCATCGTCGGGGACAAGTGGTCGCTGCTCGTCGTCCGCAATCTCAGCACCGGCCCGATGCGCTTCACCGAACTCAAGCGGAGCATCGACGGGATCAGCCAGCGGATGCTGACCGTCACGCTGCGCACCCTGGAACGCGACGGGATCCTGACCCGGACCGTCGAGGCGGTCATGCCGCCGCATGTCACCTATGAGCTGACGCCGATGGGCCGGACCCTCAGAGAGGCCACCGCACCGTTATTGCAGTGGAGCCTGGCGCATCTAGAGCTCATCGACACCGCCCGGGCCGAGTACGACGCGCGGCCTTGAGTGCGACGAGCGGCTTTGAGTGCGACGTTGCGCGGACTGACGTACACCCGTAGTCATAGAGCGAACAAGTATTGCAGCCACCGGTCCGACAGCCGTATGACGGTCCCGGATCGGTAGCGACTCTTCCCACTGCCAGGAGGCACCACAGCATGGCGGGATCCGCGTACAGCATCGACCGGGCCGGCGTCCAGACATTGGGGATCTGGCTGGTCCGACGCGTCGGCTACGGCGCTATGCAGCTGTCCGGGGACAAGGTGTTGGGCGGGTCCAGTCAGCGGAAGGCGGCGCTGGAGGTCCTGCGCGCGGCGGTCGCGGCCGGGGTGAACCACATCGACACCGCCCAGTTCTACGGGCCCGGCGTCGTCAATGAACTGATTCGCGAGGCGCTGTATCCGTATCCGGCCGATCTGGCGATCGTCACCAAGGTCGGGGCCCGGCGCGACCGGCACGGCGCGGTGCTGCTGTTCGACGAGCCGGACCAGCTGCGGCAGAGCATCGAGGAGAACCTGACCGCGCTCGGCGTGGACCGGCTGGCCGCGGTCAACCTGCGGCTGATGGACGGCGCCGCCCCCGGCCGGCGCTTCGACGCGCAGCTGGCGGCGCTGATCAAGGCCAGGGACGAGGGGTTGATAGACGGCATCGGGCTGAGCAACATCTCGGCGTCGCACTTGACGCGCGCCACGGAGCAGACCCACATCGTCTGTGTCCAGAACCTGTTCAATCTGACGGATCAGGGTTCTGCTGACGTGCTCGCGCTGTGTAAGCAGCGGCACATCGCGTTCGTGCCGTTCTTCCCGCTTGGCGGGCGGCACGGCCTGACCGCTCCGGCGGTCTCGGCGGTGGCCGCGCGGCTCGGGGTGAAGCCGGCGCAGGTGGCGCTGGCCTGGCTGCTCGATCTGGCGCCGAACGTGCTGCTGATTCCGGGGACCCGCTCCCAGGCACATCTGAGGGAGAACCTCGGTGCCGCGAGCGTGGAGCTCGACGACGCGGCGCGCGCCACACTCGGCAAGGCTGCGGCAGTGCACTGATTCGCCGTACCGACGGTCGAGGACCGAGAACCGACGACCGAGGGCCGACGCAGCGCACCGGGCTGCCTGAACACTACCCGCAACATACTACGCACCCTTGACGCGACTGGAGACTTATGTAGAGTTTTATCGACGCCCGACGAAGGAGTGCCTGATGGCCGACGGCCAGCGCATCGACTTCCGTACCGAACCGTCCCGCTACCGGCACTGGCGCCTGGCCTTCGACGGCGCGGTGGCCACCGTGACGATGGACGTCGACGAGCGGGGCGGGCTGGTCCCGGGCTACGAGCTGAAGCTCAACTCCTACGACCTCGGCGTGGACATCGAGCTCTACGACGCGGTGCAGCGGCTGCGGTTCGAGCACCCCGAGGTGCGGGCGGTCGTGCTGACCGGCGGTAAGGAGAAGGTGTTCTGCGCCGGGGCGAACATCCGGATGCTGGCGGCCTCCTCGCATCCGTGGAAGGTGAACTTCTGCAAGTTCACCAACGAGACCCGCAACGGGATGGAGGACGCGAGCGCGAACTCCGGCCAGACCTACCTGGCCGCGCTCAACGGCACCGCGTCCGGCGGCGGGTACGAGCTGGCGCTGGCCTGCGAGCACATCATGCTGGTCGACGACCGTTCCTCGGCGGTGTCGCTGCCGGAACTGCCGCTGCTCGGGGTGCTGCCGGGGACCGGCGGTCTGACCCGCGTGGTCGACAAGCGGCATGTGCGGCGCGACCTCGCGGACTACTTCTCCACCCGGGCCGAGGGCGTGACCGGCGCCAAGGCGGTGCGGTGGCGGCTGGTGGACGAGGCCGTGCCGCGGCCGGTGTGGGACGAGACGGTCGCCGCCCGGGCCGCCGAACTCGCCGCGCGCTCGAACCGGCCGGCCGGCGCGCAGGGTCTGGAGCTGACCGAACTCACCAAGGTGCGCACCGACGAGAACATCGACTACCTGTATGTCAGGACTCAGATCGATCACGACCGCGGGGTCGCCGAGATCACGGTGCTGGGGCCCGAGACTGACGCTCCGGCCGACGCCGACGCCGACGCCGACGACGTCCACGCCCAAGGCGCCAGGTTCTGGCCGCTGGCGCTGACCCGGGAACTCGACGATCTGATCCTGGATCTGCGGACGAACGAGCCGGAGATCGGCACGTGGGTCCTGCGCACGCACGGCGACTCCGACCGCGTTCTGGCCTACGACGCGCTGCTGCTGGAGAACGCCGACGACTGGCTGGTCAAGGAGATCCTGCTGTATCTGGGCCGGACCCTCAAACGGCTGGACGTCACCAGCCGCAGCCTCATCGCCCTGGTCGAGCCGGGCAGCTGCTTCGCCGGCTCGCTGCTGGAACTCGCACTCGCGGCCGACCGCTCCTTCCAGCTCACCGGGGTGTTCGAGGAGCTCGACCCGGACGCCGAGCCGGCCGCCATCACCCTGGGCCGGATCAATTTCGGCCGCTTGCCGATGGGCAACGGCCTGAGCCGCCTGGCCACCCGCTTCTACGGCGATGACGAAAGCCTGGCGGCCGCCGCGAACGCCGAGGGCAAGGCGCTGGGTGCGAGCGAGGCCGAGACCCTCGGCCTGGTGACCTTCGTCCCCGATGACATCGACTGGGACGAGGAGGTGCGCATCGCCGTCGAGGAGCGCGCCAGTTTCAGCCCCGACGCGCTGACCGGACTGGAGGCCAACTACCGGTTCGCCGGACCCGAGACGCTGGAGACGAAGATCTTCGGGCGACTGTCGGCCTGGCAGAACTGGATCTTCACCCGGCCCAACGCCTCCGGCCCGGACGGCGCGCTGCGCGTGTACGGGACGGGCAAGCGTGCCGACTTCGACCGGAAGCGAGTGTGAGGGCGATGACGACCGCCGCCGATTACTCCGAGAAGATCCCGAACAACGTCGAGCTGCACGAGGACCGCCGTTTGCAGCGGGCCCTGGAGTCCTGGCAGCCGAACTTCCTGTCCTGGTGGGAGTCGATGGGCCCGACGCTGCCGACGCAGGACGTGTACCTGCGCACGGCGGTCAACGTCGGGCGCGAGGGCTGGGCCCACTTCGGACACGTCGCGATGCGCGACTACCGCTGGGGCATCTTCCTGGCCGAACGCGACCCCGACCGGCGCATCGGCTTCGGCCAGCACCGCGGCGAGCCGGCCTGGCAGCAGGTGCCCGGCGAATACCGCGCCGATCTGCAACGGCTGATCGTGATCCAGGGCGACACCGAACCGGCCAGCGTCGAGCAGCAACGCAACCTCGGCGCCACCGCCCCGAGCCTGTACGACCTGCGCAACCTGTTCCAGGTCAACGTCGAGGAGGGCCGACACCTGTGGGCGATGGTCTACCTGCTGCACGCGCACTTCGGCCGCGACGGCCGTGAGGAGGCCGAACTCCTGCTGCACCGCAACTCCGGCAGCCTGGAATCCCCGCGCATCCTCGGCGCCTTCAACGAGGAGACGCCCGACTGGCTCAGCTTCTTCATGTTCACCTACTTCACCGACCGGGACGGCAAGTACCAGCTCGGCACGCTGAAGGAGTCCGCCTTCGACCCGCTCTCGCGCACCTGCGAGTTCATGTTGAAGGAGGAGTCGCACCACATGTTCGTCGGCACCACCGGCATCGACCGGATCGTGGCGCGCACCGCGCAGCTCATGCGGGAGCACGAGACCGATGACGTCGTGGCGTACGGCGCGATCCCGCTGAACACGATCCAGAAGTACCTCAACTTCCACTACTCGGTCTCGCTGGACCTGTTCGGCTCGGAGACGTCCACTAACGTCGCGAACTACTTCACCGCCGGTATCAAGGGGCGCTGGGCCGAGGGGCGGCGTAAGGACGACCACCGGCTGACCGACGACTCGTTCCTGGTCGACGCGCTGATCGACGGGAATGTCGGGCAGACCGAGGTGGCCGCGCTGGTCGGGCTGAACACGGATCTGCGGCGCGAGTACATCGGCGACTGCCAGAACGGCGTCAACCGCTGGAACCGGATCCTTCAGGAGGCGGACCTGCCGCAGCGGCTGCGGCTCCCGCACATCGCGTTCAACCGGCGGGTCGGGGCGTTCTCCGGGATCGAGGCGACTCCGGAGGGCGAGTTGGTGTCGGCTGAGGAGTGGGAGCGGCGCGAGGGCGAGTTCCTGCCGACCGACGTCGACAAGACGTATGTGCGTTCCTTGATGAAGCCGGTCCACGAACGTGGGAGGATCGCCGCGTGGATCGCCCCGCCGCGGGTGGGGATCAACGGTAGGCCGTTCGAATACGAGTACGTACATCTCGCCTAGCGCCCATAGCTCCTCCCCGTTGTCTCGTTTCCTTTGCCCCTCAGGAGATCAGGCCCGCTGATGCTCGACGGCATGACACTGATCGACGTGCACCTGCACGCCGCCCGGCTGCCCACGCTCAAACCGGCCTGGCAGGCCTGGGCCGACGACTTCGGCGATCCGGACGTGCTCGGCGAGGTGTATGACGACGCCGGAACCGTGCGCCCGGCGGCCTTCGAACGGTACCTGGCGCGCGAAGGCGTGGACATCGCGCTGGTACTGGCCGAGTACAGCCCGAAGGCCACCGGGATCCAGCCCATCGAGGACCTGCTGCCGCTCACGGCCGCGAACCCGGCGCGGATCAAGGCGATCGCGAACGTCAACCCGCACCTGCACTATCCGATCGAGGAGGAGTTGCGGCGACAGCTGGACCTCGGCGCGGTCGCCTGCAAACTCCACCCGGTGCACGCTGGGGTCGCCGCCAACGACCCCAGCCTGTACCCGGCGTACGAGCTCTGTCAGGCGGCCGGGATCCCGCTGGTGGTGCACTGCGGCACCAGCACGTTCCCCGGGTCGATGAACAAGTACGCGGACCCGCTGTTTCTGGACGACGTGCTGCGCGACTTCCGCACGCTGAACATCGCACTGGCCCACGGCGGGCGCGGCTGGTGGTACGACGCGGCCGCGTTCATGGCGCTGACCAACGAGCGGGTGTGGATCGAGCTGTCCGGGCTGCCGCCCTCTCGGCTGCGCACCTACTACGCGCAGCACAGCTGGCAGCGGCTTACCAGGAAGATGATCTTCGGGACGGACTGGCCCGGAGTGCCCGGGATCGCGCGCAACGCCCGGGCTGTCGCAGAGCTCTGCCCCGACGAGGAGACCGCCGCACTCGTGCTCGGCGGGAACGCCGCGCAGGTCTACAACCTGAAGCCGACGGGGTGAGGGTGAGCCCGAGGGCGCGCCGCCTGGGGCAGCAGCTCCCAGCTCCCCTACTCCTGCGCCGCCAGCTCCGACCAGTGGGCCTGGGCCGCTGTGTTCCATCTCTGATGTAAGTCCTCGAACACGCTAGCGGCTCGCAGCCCGATCCACTGTGGCGGCAACAGTTCCGGCGGCAGTTGCGGATCCAGGCTCGGGAAGCGCCGCCACTCGTCCACCAGGCGGATCTGTGCGTACAGCACCTCGTCCGGGGATTTCGGGCTCAGGCCGGCGAACTGGAGGAGGAAGTCTTCATACGCCTCGGCCAGTTCGCCGGTGTGCCAGGCCAGCTCCACCATCGAGCGCTCCGAGCCGACCCCGGCGAAGGGGCCGCAGAAGGAGATCGCCTCGGCTTGCAGGCTCAGCTCCTCGACGATCTGTTTGGCCTCCGCCTCGCGGGTGGTGTGCGGGCTGACCCAGACCCCGGGAGCCGGGCTGCCGAGCCCCGCCCACGTCAGGCTGTTGCGAAGCCGGTGACGCAGATCCCGCTGCGTCTCCGGCACGCTGACCAGCAGCACGAGCCAGCGGCCGTCCCAGGACTCGCGGTCCCGGCCGAAGGAGTAGATCCGCTCCGCGCCCTCGGTCAGCAGGACCGTCCCGTGCGCCGTCAGGGCCCAGCGCACGCGGCGGCCGACGCGTTCGGTCCCGATCCAGCCGTCCAGCGCCATCCGGTTCAGCGCCTGCCGCGCGGTCTTCTCCTCGATGTTGAGGCCAGCCGCCACGTGCAGCAGCGTGGAGGTCCACACCGGGACGCCGCCGGGGCGGACGTACTCACCGAGCACTGTCAGCAGGAGCGAGCGGGCGCTGCGGGCTCCGGTCTGCTGGCGGCGCGTCAACGATGGGACGGGCTCCAGATCATCGTCCGCGCTCATGGGGCCATTCTACAAGGATGGCTCGGTACGTCTTGGTTTGGTGGACGGACTAGCTTGGCGGACGGATTGGCTCGGTGGGCGAATTGGCTCGGTGAGCGAATTGGCTCGGTGGACGAATGGCCGACCGCGAGCAGCCGCGCCGGGTTGGCGATCAGCATCCTGTCGATGGCGTCGGAGCTGATGCCGTGTTCGCCGAGGTGCGTCAGGAACACGCGTCCGAGGTAGCCGTAACCGTGGCGGCCGTGCGTGGCGGGGTTGAGCCACATCTGGCCGCCGGTCAGGTGCTGGGACAGGACGATCTGGTCGGCGTATCCCTCGGCGACGAGCGTGGCCAGCCGGTGCGCCCGGGTGCGGTCCGACTGCTTGATCGCCGGCTTGTCGAAGCGGCCGTCGGGCTGGCTGTCGGGCCGACTATCGGGCTGCCGGCCGTCCGGCGGGGGCCGGCGCACGTCCCAGTACTCCTTGCCGATGGAGTCGAAGCCCACGGTCACGCCACGGTCGAGGACGCGGCGGACGTAGTCGAGGTCGGGATGGTTGTCCATGTGACCGATCACCACCCGGTCCAGGGGCACCTCCTCTTCCTGGAGGAGATCGATCTGTTCCAGGGCCATCGTCCCGTGCGTCGTGTGCGTGTTGATCGACAGTCCGGTGCGGTGATGCGCGCGGCCCACCGCGCGCAGACCGCGTTCCTCGTGCTCGAGGACGCGGCCTTCGCTGGTCGGCTGCTCGCCGAGGATTCCGGCCCGCACCCCGCTCTCGCCGATGCCGGTGGTGGCGTCCGCGACGAACCGGTCCACGAGCTCGTCGATGCCGGCCCGCCTGACCCACTCGGGACTGAACTCGGCGCGATAGGTGGCGGTGCCCGAGATGACGTGCAGCCCGCTCGCTTCGGCGATACGCGGGAGCAGCGCCGCGTTCGCGCCGTGCGCGTCCCGTCCGGCGTCTCCGTATGGGCTCAGATCGACGACCGTTCCGAAGCCCGACGCCCGCAGGCCGCTCAAGGCCGCCACCGCTGCCGCGATCCGCGCCTCGTCGAATTCGGTGGCGTCGAAATCGGCGGCGTCGAATTCGGCGGCGCCAGCCGGGCCGCCGAGCACTCCCGGCCCCGGCAGCAGCGAGAGCAGATGTTCGTGGGTGAGCACGCGACCGAGGCCGCCGGGATCCACATCGCCGCGTACCGTCCGGCACACGGCCTGGCTCGATTCCATGCCCCGCACGCTAGCCGCCGACCACTTCGGCGGCTGCCGAACCGTCCCGGGCGGCGGCCAGCGTCCAGCGTCCAGGAAGAGTTTGTTTCAATTTGCCACCGATGTAGTCTTGTTTCACAACCGGATGACCCCCGAGTGCACCCGAGGAGGAACCGTGGCCAGCGAGCAGCAGACCGACACCAAGCTGTGTCCGGTAATGCGCACCGTCGACCTGGTGGGCGACCGGTGGACACTGCTGATCCTGCGCGACGCCTTCGACGGCCCGCGCCGCTTCAGCCAGTTGCAGCGCAGCCTGGGCATCGCCAAGAACATCCTGAGCGACCGGCTCACCGGCCTGGTCGAGGCCGGGATCCTGCGCACCGAGCCGGCCGCGGACACCTCGGCCTACCAGGCCTACGCGCTGACCGAGAAGGGCGCCGACCTGTTCGACGTGATCATCGCGCTGCGCCAGTGGGGCGAGCGCCACGCCTTCGACCCCGGCGAGGACTACCGGCCGCTGCTCGACCAGCGGACCGGGGAGCCCCTGCGACACCTGGCCTATGCCCGGCCCGACGGCAGCCCGGTGCGTCCGGAGCAGACGGCACTCGGCGAGCCGCAGCCGATCGAGACAGCGCAGCGGTGACGGGTGTGGGGCAGGCGCGAGGAAACCGTAGCCAGCACGAAGCAGCCACCCGGTACCGGAGTACCGGATGGCTGGTCCAGCGATGAGACTCGCGGAGCCAAAGCCGGAGCCGGAACCGCAACCCGAAGCCGGAGCCCAAGCCGGAGCCCGAGCCGGAGCCGGAGCCGGAGCCGGAGCCGGAGGCTAGCTGGCTGGCTGGCTCGCTGGCTGGCTGGCTGGCTGGCTGGCCTACTAGCTCAGCGTGAGCCCGATCGGCCCGGCGAGCACCGTATAGCCATCGTTATCGAAGTAGTAGACCTCGTAGTCACCCGGACCGTAGTTCGCGGTGAAAGTGCTGCTGCCGCTGGTTCCGGGCGTGTACTGCCAGGCGGTGGAGCCCTGGGTACCGGGGGTGTCGCCGGGCTTGTAGATGCCGATCCAGTTCTTCGCGCTGTTCGTGGCCGCCGGCGTCGTGTAGTTGAAGGTGACCGAGGCGCCGTTGGTCACAGTCGGCGTCGCGGTGGTCAGCGTCGAGGCGGTGTTCTGGTTCTGGCCCCAGGCGTCGTTGACCGTGGCCGCGTAGGTGTCGTTGTTGGTCATCGGGGCCAGGCCGAGGGCCTGGTCCACGGTGCGCGCCAGACCGTACTGGTCGGTGCGCTGAGAGCTGGTGTAGCCGGCCTTCACCGAGTTCTGCGATCCGAGCAGCAGGGTCGGGATGTTGTTCGGATAGCCCTGGCCGAAGGACTTACTGGAGCTCTCGTCCCATGTGAGGATCAGCAACGACTTCTGCTGGGTCCACGCCGGGGAGTCGAAGATGGTCGGCAGGGTGTTCTGGAGCCAGGTGTCGCCGGCCGTGACGCCGCAGGACTCCATGTCGTCGCAGTCGTCCGGCTCGAACCAGACGAAGTTCGGGGTGGTGGCCGTCGACTTGAGGTCGGTGGTCATCTGGGTGAGCGGCTGGTCGTGCTGGGCGCAGTAGCCGGTTGCCGACTCGTCGGACTTGAAGTCCTGGAAGAACGTGAACGGCACGTCGTCCGGGGCGTAGTAGGCGTGCGAGGAGTAGTCGCAGTTGCCGTTCTCGTTCTCCACGTACGTCTTCCACGTCTTGCCCGCGGCCTCGACGCTGTTGCCGAGGTTCGGGGCGTTGATCGTGGTGGTGGCGATGCTGTTGTCGTGCAGGCCGTACAGGCCGCCGGCGGCGAGCGCCACGTAGTTGGGGTCGGAGGGGTGCGTGGTGGCGTAGGCCTGGCTCAGCGACGTGCCCTGGGACAGCAGGCTATTGATATATGGAGCCTGCGAGGTGTTGCCGACGATGCCGGAGTAGTCCTGGTTCTCCATGTAGACCACGAAGACGTGGTCGTAGCCGCCGGGAACCGAGGACGGCGGGGCGGTCAGGGTCGGCGTGGGCACGTCGGCGCCGACCGTCAGCGACACGTCGTCGGCGTAGCCGTCGGTGGTGTTGCCGGCGGTCCAGGTGAAGGCCAGGTCCACGCGGATCGAGCGGGTGCCGGCCGGCAGCGTCCCGGCGTCGTCGCGTTGCAGGAGCTCGGTGGTGTTGCCGCGGTCGGTGTTGGTCACCGGCGCGATGGCCGAGGTGCCGAGCGAGGCGCCGGAGCCGTCGAGGAAGGTGGCCGTCATGCCGACGCGGTCGTTCTGGTCGGCGTACCCGCCGAGCCAGCCGGACATGTCGAACGGGACTCCCCCGGCGTCGATCGCCGAGGCGGCGGCCGAGACGTCGACGGTCTGCGCCAGGTCGGAGTCGCCGGTGGCACCGCCGTCGAAGAACTGGCTGCCGCGGTCGGGCGAGCCGGGGGTGTTCGCGTCGGGGTAGCCGGAGGCGCCGTAGCACACGGCGTTCGGCTCGCCCGCGGCGATCGTCCACCCCGGCATCGTCATGCCGTCCAGGCCGTCGGACGAGCACTGGGCGGCGTCCTCGGCGCCGGGGTCGACCAGCAGGTTTGCGCTGGTCGCGGCCGCGGCCGCGGTTCGGTCCGTCGCGGCCTGGGCCGGGCGGGCGGTCGTCACGGACATGACGCCGGCCAGCAGGGCCAGCGCGGCAGTCGAGGCGACCAGCGCGGCCCGGCCGCCTCTCGCGGTTCGGGAACTCATACAGGATCCTTTCCGACGGCGACTGTGATGCCGACTTCGGCCGGCCGGGACACGACTATGCGGCGGTGACATTGACGGGAGATCTGTGCCCGGTGAACGGATCGAAGTTGTATAGCCAACACCGAGTTGTCTGACCAACTCCGGTCCTTGGGCACCGTAGCGCCGACCGCCACGGACGGCCAGGGTCATGTCAGCCTCCACACTCTCCAAGCGCAGCGCCGACTATCGTCTGGTGAGTGGATGTGAGTACAACGGATCTCGGCGAACACCCGGCCGAAGACATCGAAGCCGAACCGCTGATCCGCTACCGCTCGCGTCGGCGGCGCTGGCTGCGGCGACTGGCTAAGACCGTCGCAGCGTTCTTCATCGCCGGCACCTTCCTGTCCACCACGTACAACGCCGCCACCAACGCCAGCGCCTCCGTCCCCTCCGGCCTGACCTACGTCCAGGCCGGCGACGTCCGGACCCGCTACCGCCAGTGGGGCACGACCGGCACGCCGATCGTCCTGGTCCACGGCTTCGTCGAATCCGCGGACACCTGGCAGTACCTCGCCCCGCTGCTGGCCGCGCAAGGCCACCGGGTCTACGCGCTGGACGTCGACGGCTGGGGCTACACCCAGCGCGTCGCCCCCTTCGACGTCGGCCACCAGGCCCGCCAGGTCGACGCCTTCATCCAGGCCCTGCACCTGGCCAGGCCGATCCTCGTCGGCCACTCCAGCGGCGCGGCCGTCAGCGCCCTGGCGGCCCTGGACGAGCCGGCCGACGTCGGCGGCGTCATGTTCCTCGACGGCGACGGACTGGCCACCGGAGCGGGCCAGAAGACCCCGCTGACGCACCTGTTCCTCAACCCCTATCGCACGTCCCTGATGCGCCTGGCCATCCGCTCCGACACCGTCATCCGCGCGATCTACGGCGCCACCTGCGGCTCCGGCTGCCCGAAGCTGGACGCCGCGGGCCTGGACCAGTGGCGGCGCCCGCTGGAGGTCCCCGGCGCCGAGGAATCGTTGTGGAGCATGGTGAACCTCGGCGTGGCCGGCCTGCCTCCGTCCCGGCTGGCCGCACTCGCCACGCTCCCGATCCCCAAGGCGGTCGTGTTCGGCGGCGCCGACTCCTCCTATCCCCCGCACTCGCCGCAGACCACCGCCGCCCGCATCGGCGCCCCGGCCCCGACGATCATCCCCGGTGCCCAGCACCTCACCTCGGTCAACAGCCCGGCGGCGGTGGCCGCGGCGGTCGCGGCTTTGGAGGCGCGCGCCGGCTGAAAGGCGCAGCGGCGCGTCAGCTAGGAGCCGTAGTTGCGCGTCAACTGAGAGCCGCAGTGGCGCGTCAGCTTCCCGTCGCCCACCACCTGGCTTTTCAGCAGCCTCGAGAATTCCTCGCCCGAACCTGTCACACGGCGCCCGCCTCCGCGCGTTGAACCTTATGTGGACGTCAACCAGCGCGGGCGATGAAGGCAGAGGAGATGAAGGATGATCGGCAGGCCTTCCAGGAGTTCACTGCCGCCCACGGGGCCCGACTCTTCCGCACCGCGTACTTCCTGGCCGGTGGGGACTGGCACCTGGCCGAGGACCTCATGCAGGACACGCTCGTCAAGGTGTTCGTGGCGTGGCGGCGGGTCAGCAAGGTGGAGAATCAGGCGGCCTATGCCCAGACCGTGCTCACCCGCACCTTCATCAGCCAGCGGCGGCGCAAGCGCTCTTCGGAGCAGCCGATCGCGGAGCCGCCGGAGCGGGTCATCGAGGACGTCGATTCCACGGTGCGGCTGACGCTGCTGGCGGAGTTGGCGCAGTTGTCCGCGCGGGATCGGGCGGTGGTCGTGCTCCGGTACTGGGAGGACCTGAGCGTCGAGGACGTGGCGGCGGTGCTGCACATCAGCTCCGCCTCGGTCCGCACCCAGTCTTCGCGGGCGTTGGGCCGGCTGCGGGTCGCGCTCAGTGAGGTGTTCCCCGAACGACTGCCCGGCTAGCCACCGCTATAGGTCCGAACTGACACAGATCCGAACAGACGCAGATTCCCAGTACACGCACCCAGTACGCGCACCAGTACACGCACCAAAAGGAAGGACGGCCGGGCTGTGTCCACCGACATCTTCGAGACCGCCGCGGACGGCACCGGAACGGTGCGCGCCGCGTTCGACACCACCGCGGCCGAGTGCCGGCCCGACATCGACGCCCTGACCCGCCGCGCGCTCGACCGCGGCCGGCGGGTCCGGCGGCACCGGATGGTCGGCAAGGCCGTCGGGTCGGCGGCGGCCGCGGCGGCGATCGGGCTGGGCACCGCCTACGCGCTGAACGACTCGGGGACGTCGGCGCGTCCGGCCAACATCCCCGGCAGCGGCACGTATGGCGGCAATCAGGGACCTGACCTGCCCGATCTGCCCGGCGCGCGGACTCCGACCGACCTGTTCCCGACGCCTACGTCGGACACACCGGACATGTCGGCCACCTCAGATGCATTGGACACGCTGGACATGTCCATGGCCATGCCCACAGCCACGGTCACCGCGTCGGTGGCCAGCGCCGTCGCGACCTGGCGGGCGGCGCACCGTGGCACGTTGACCTTCCTCAGAGCGGCCGCCTGGATGTAGCCCGCTCCACCCCCGAACAAAAACTCTAGATCTCAACCCCCACGGAGGGCCGTCGATGCTCACCGCGTTCTTCCGCGCGTTCCGCATGCCCGATTTGCGAGGAAAGTTACTATTCACCCTCGCCATCATGGCCCTCTACCGCTTCGGCGCGCACCTCCCGCTCCCCGGCGTCGACACCCGGACGCTGGCCGCGTGCACCGGCGCTTCGTCCCGGTCCGGCTCCGGCAGCGGCAGCGGCAGCCAGGCCTTCGGCCTGCTGAACCTGTTCTCGGGCGGAGCCCTCCAGCAACTATCCATCTTCGCGCTCGGCATCACGCCCTACATCACGGCGTCGATCATCCTGCAACTGCTCACCGTCGTGATCCCGCGCCTGGAAGCGCTGAAGAAGGAAGGCCAGACCGGGCAGGCGAAGATCACCCAGTACACGCGCTACCTGACGATCGGCCTGTCGGTCCTGGAATCGACGATGACCCTGACCGCCGCCCGCAACAACCCCGGCTACCTGCTCGGCCAGAAATGCGACGGCGTCGCCGTCTTCTACCCGACCGTGACCTGGGAAGGCATGGCGGTGATGGTGATCATCATGACGGCCGCCACCTCGCTGCTGATGTGGCTGGGCGAACTGGTCACCGACCGCGGTGTCGGCAACGGGATGTCCGTCCTGATGTTCACCTCGATCGCCGCCAGGTTCCCCGGCTCACTGTGGGCGATCAAGCTGAACTCGCACACCCTGGGCGGCTGGCCGGTGTTCGCCGCCGTCCTGGCGCTGGGGATGCTGGTGGTCGCCGCGGTCGTCTTCGTCGAGCAGGGCCAGCGCCGGATCCCGGTCCAGTACAGCAAGCGCATGGTCGGCCGGCGCGCATACGGCGGCACCTCGACGTACATCCCGCTCAAGCTGAACCAGTCCGGCGTGGTGCCGGTCATCTTCGCCTCGTCGCTGCTCCAGATGCCGGTGATGCTGGTCGGCCTGACCGGCGGCAGCACGACGACCCGGGGCTGGCAGGGCTGGATCAACCGCAACCTCACCACGACGATCCACGGCTACCCGCTGACCTACACGCTCTCCTACCTGCTGCTGATCCTGGGATTCGCGTTCTTCTACATGTCGATCACCTTCGACACCGTGGAGATCGCCGACAATATGAAGAAGTACGGCGGCTTCGTCCCCGGCATCCGCTCCGGACGGCCGACCGTCGAGTACCTGCACTACATCGCGACCCGCATCACCTGGCCCGGCGCGCTCTACCTGGCGATAATCGCGGCGATCCCGATGATCGCCCTGGACCGGCTGCACGCGACCGCCAGCTTCCCGTTCGGCGGCACCACGATCCTGATCATGGTCGGGGTCGGCCTGGAGACCGTGAAGCAGATCGAGTCGCAGCTCCAGCAGCACAACTACGAGGGGTTCTTGCGATGAGCGACGGCTGGTGACCGGTGAACGACCGCCCTTGAGCGTCGGCCGGCTCAGTGCCCCACCCTCACCCTCAGCCCTTGCGCCCCCAACGCCGCCCCTTGCGCCCCTGCTCCTCCGACTGTCCGCCGAACGGATTGCTCCGCAGGAACTCGATCGCGTCCGGGTCACCGAGGTCCGCAGCACGCTGATACCACTGCTGCGCCTCGCCCATCCGATCGGTGCGGGCGCACAGGTAGCCGATGTTGAGCACCGCGGTGACGTCGCCGCCAGCCGCCAACCGCCGCATCACCGGCTCGGCCTCGCCGAACCGCTCGGCGCCCATCAGCCTCGACGCCGTGAACTTCGCGGCCCGCAGGTCGTCGTCCAGCACCGCCGGATCGATGGCCAGCGCCTGCTGATAGGCGGCGACCGCGTCGTCATCTCGCCGCAGCGAGCGCAGGATCTCGGCCCGGAAGCAGTGCAGCTGCGGGTCGTCGTCCCGATGCCGAGCCAGCCGGTCGAAGGCGGCCAGCGCCTCCTCCAGCCGTCCCAGCTGCCACAGCGTGGTCGCCCGCCCGACCTCGACGATCGGCTCCTGCGGCCGGATCGCGGCGGCCTGCTCGAACTCGGCCAGCGCCTCGGCATTCCGGCCCGCCTTCTGGAGGGCGCGCGCTTCGTCGAAGTGCCGCAGGAAGCCGTCGTCCGGCGGCGGGGCGGGCCGGCGTCCCGGCGGCGGCAGCAGCTTCGCGATGTCCGGCTTGCGCATCTCGCCGCCGCACACCGCGCACTGCGGCTGGCTGAACAGGCCGGTCTTGCCGGCCAGGCAGCGGTCGCACAGTCCGGCGCCGCAGTCCGCGCAGAGCAGGAAATCGGCGGTGACCAGCTCCGGGCTCTGGGCCACGACCGGGTTCCCGCCGGGGATCCGGGAGACCGAGAGCAGACGCTCGCAGTTCTCGCCGGTACATTTGAGCAGCATGACATCACTCCCGTTTGTGCAGGCTCGGGGCGTGCGACCCATCGTCGCACACCACCGATGGGGTCGGGGGGCGCGCCGATGACGGTGCCTGTTGCCGACGCGTTCGCCGACCACTATGCCGTCGTGGGCCTGCTCGGCCGGGGCGGGATGGGGGAGGTGCACCGGGTCCGCCACCTCGGGTGGGGTATCGACCTGGCGATGAAGTCGGCGCTGCCGGGCGTCCTGCACGACGCCGCCGCGCGGGAGAGCTTCGTGCGCGAGGCCGAAGCGTGGGTCACGCTCGATCCGCATCCGAACGTCGTGGCCTGCCACTACGTCCGGATGATCGAGGGCGTGCCGCGGATCTTCGCGGAGTACGTGGCGGGCTCCGATCTGGAGCAGTGGATCGGCGAGGGCCGGCTGTATCAGGGCTCGCAGGAATCGGTCCTGGCCCGGATCCTGGACTTCGCGATCCAGGCGGCCTGGGGGCTGGCGGCGGCGCATGGGCAGGGCCTGGTCCACCAGGACGTCAAGCCGTCGAACATGATGGTGGCCGGTGACGACACGCTGAAGGTCACGGACTTCGGGCTGGCCAAGGCGCGCGCGGTGGCGACGCGCGCGGTGGCGCCTAGTCAGGCCGGGCAGGCATCTGATGCCGGCGTCGTCACCTATCGCGGGATGACGCCCGCGTATTGCTCCCCGGAGCAGTTCCGCCGCGAGCGGGTGACCCGGCAGACGGACGTGTGGAGTTGGGCCGTCGGGGTGCTGGAGATGTTCTGCGGCGGCATCTCCTGGATCAGCGGGCATATCGCGGCAGAGGCGCTGGAAGCGTTCCTGAGTGATCCGGATCCGCAGTATCCTGCGATGCCGGTCGGCGTCACGCATCTCCTGTCGCAGTGCTTTGCACCGGACCCTGAAGAGCGGCCGCAGGGGATGATCGCGGTCGCCGACGCGTTGAAGGACGTCTACCAGCGCGAGCTCGGGCGGGCCTATCCGCGGGCGTACCGTCCGACCGTCCGGAGCCTGGGCGACGTGCTGAACAACCGGGCGCTGTCCCTGGTCGACCTCGATCGCCCGGCCGAGGCCGAACAGACGTGGCGCAAGGCGCTGGCCACCGAGCCGCACCACCTGCCGACCCTCTACAACTCAGGGATCTGGCATTGGCGCCGGGGCGGGCTCACCGACGAGACCATCCTCCAGCAGCTCGACGCCGCGGCCGACACCGATCCCGACGGCTGGGTCGCCGGGTATCTGAAGTGCCTGGTGCTGCTGGAGAGCGGGGACCTGGGCGGCGCCCGGACTCAGAGCACGGATGTGCTCGACCTGGCGCCGACGGCCGACGCCGAGGAGCTTCGGAACCGATTGGCACGCGCCGATCCCGGCCCGGTGACACCCTACTTCCCCGCCTTCAGCGACCACGTCCTGAGCGCGGCCTGGGTCGCCGATGGAAGCCGGGTCGTGGTGGCGACCGACCGGACGAACAGCGGCTCTGATATCAGTTTCCTGAATCCCGTCACCGGAGACGTGACGCCTCTGCTGACGGACACCGGTCACCGCGGGCTCATCCAGGGCATCGCCCTCGGCGAATCCGGCGATGTCCTGCTCACCGGCGGCGAAGACGGGACGGCGCGATGGCGGGATCTGGTCGGCGGCCGGTCCGGCGTCCTCCGGATGGACGGCGCGGTGCATTCCGTGTGGCTCAGCCCGGGTTCGGGCATGGCGATCGTCGCGAGTGACACGACCGTGTTGGTCTGGAACATCGCCCGGGACCGCGTGATGAGCGAGACGTCGGTCGAGTCCTACGGCCTGCGGGTGAGCCAGGATTGCCAGACCGCCGTCGCGTTCGGCCACGAGCGGGCGCTGTTGTGGGATCCGGTGACCGGCGAGGTCCTCGCCGAGATCCCGGCCGGCGACAGCGTCATCGGGGCGGCCGACATCAGCCTGGACGGAACCAGTGCCCTGATCTGCCACGCGGACGGACGCTTCGAGCTCTGGCGGACCAGGCCGGCGCAGAAGCTGCGCGAGTGGCACGGCTTCCGCAGGAAGGCCGAGTTCGCGCAGCTGAGTCCCGACGGCGCGTACGCGTTCACGTCAGGGAACGAAGACCGGCTCCGGCTCTGGGACATCGCCGCCGGCCGCTGCCTTCGCACCTTCGACGAGCCGCTTCCCGGCGCCGCGCGCACGATCGCATGGAGCCCCGACGGATCCATGGCTTTCGTGGGCGGCGTCCACGGCTCCGCCGAACTCCGCCCCGGGCCGAGCCCGACCAACCCCAGCCCCTACTGGCCCTCACAGCTGCGTTTCCAGATCGAGGCGTCGGTCGCCGCCGAGCGCGCGGCCGTACTCACCGCCGACGCCGAGCGGGCCTGGCGCACCGGTGACCTCGCGGCCGCCCTGGACGCCGTCCGGGAGATGCGCGAGCTGCCCGGCCACCGCTTGCTGCCGGAGACCACGCGGGCCTGGCGGCTGCTGAGCGAGTCCTGCGAGAAGACGACGCTGACCGGGATCCGCCTGGTGTCGACCCTGGGCGAGCGCACCGGACGGGGCTGGACCCACGCCGTCCACGTCAGCCCGGACGGCGGCACCGGCTTCTCGGCCAACGCCGACGGCCGGGTCACGCGCTGGGATCTGGAGCACGCCGAGCAGGGCTCCACCCGCTGGATCACCGCGCCATACCTGATGCGCGTCACCGCCGACGGCCGCTACCTGCTGCTGATGAGCCGCGACGGCAAGGCGGCGCGACTGCACATCCTCGGCACCTTCGAAGGCCACGAACTCAATGTCCGAATCCCCGAGGCGGTCGAGGCATACCTGAGCATGGACGCCACACGGCTGATCACCGTCGCCCCCACCACGCCGACCGGCGAGACCAGCGAGGGCCTGGCCGCCATGAAGTTCACCCGCATGCCGCCGGTGGAGCGGATCACCTATCAGTGCACGCATGGAACCCCCGCGAGCACCATCCAGGCCCGGGACCTGACCACCGGCCAGACGATCTGGACCCGCCCCCTCGATCTCCCCGCAACCGCCCTGGCCCTCAGCCGCGACGAGACACTGACAGTCGCATGCACCTACGACACGCTCCTCGCGTGGCGCACCGACACCGGCGACCCGCTGTGGCAACTCCACGAACCCCGCGCCGACTGGAGCGCCCTGGCCACCGACGCAACCGGCTCACGAATCCTCGCCGCCGGCGCCAACGGCACCCACCTCCTGGACGCCACGAACGGCTCCACCCTGCGGACCCTCCCCACCACCGACTGGCGCGTCCTGTCCGCCGCCCTCTCCCCCGACGGCCGCATCGCCCTGACCGGCGACACCCACGAGCAGGTACGAATCTGGGACCTGCGAAACCCCGGCCCCGAACCGGTCCGCCGCCTGCGCGGCCTGTCGATGGTGGACGCGCTGGCGCTCAGCGACGACTGCCAGACGCTGGTGGTGGGGCACTCGGATGGGTCGCTTCAGTTGTGGGCGGTGGATTGGGA
>NZ_JAAFZA010000124.1 GCF_015356865.1 Catenulispora pinisilvae | reverse complement strand
GCGAGAACATTTGGCCGAAATCTGCCGATTTCTCAACAACGCCTTTAAACCCCGTACACGACCGGCGACCTCCGCACCCGACTCTCGTCCAACAGGTGACCACACCACCAACCCGGTGAACCAATCCAGCCACCGCACTAGCGGCGCTGACTGCTAGCGGCGCTGGCCGCTAGTTGCTGGTTGCTGGCTGCTGGCTGCTGGCTGCTGGCTGCTGGCTGCTGGCTGCTGGCTGCTGGCTGCTGGCGCCTCAACGCGACGGCGGCGATCCCGGCACGGCTGTTGTCTTCTCAATCGCTTCCCGCTGTTCCGGACTCAAGCGGTCCGACCTCGCGACCACCGCATACTCCTGAGCCCCGATGTCTCGCAGCACGAGCGGATCCGCGATCGCCGGTTGGTCCCGATTCGCCTCCACCGCTGCGAGGACACGCGGCTCGGACCACCCGAGTGCGTCAGCCAGGCCCGCGACGCCCACCGGCCGAGCGGCGTGCACGAGGGCGGCGACCAGCGTCAGGGCGTCATGGACCGCGCCGTCGGCGAGGCCGCTGCCCTGCATCTGCTCGCTGAGCTGTCCGAAGAATCGGCCCATCCGGCCGAGCCGGATGCCGGCGGTCGTATCGCGCCCGAGAATGTCGATGCCCTGCTGCGCCGCGGCCGCGACCGCGCCGTGGGCACCGGTGTCGGCGCGCCACGCCGTGCCCCAGACGTCGTCGCCGATCAGATAGCGCTCGCGGCGCTCACCGGGATCCGATCTGCGCGCGGCCAGTTCCACGGCTTCCAGGTAGCCGATGGACTTGGACACCGACGCCGGGCTGACTCGGAGCCGACGCACCAAGTCGGCCGCCGTCAGACCGTCGGCGTCAGCGGTGAGCAGGCAGGCGAACACCCGCGAGGTCATGCGCGGCAGGCCGGTCCCGGCGAGGACGGTCGCGAAGCTCTCCGCGAAGCCGCGTACCCGCTCGTCCGGCCAGCCGTCGACCCCGCTCCCGTCCGGCCCGCTCCCGTCCGGCCCGCTCCCGTCCGGCCCGCTCCCGTCCGGCCCGCTGCCGTCCGGGCGATCGGGCTTGCGGCGGCGGGCCCGGCCGCCGGCTGTGTGCTGCGCGTCGTCGGCCACGTAGGCGCCGAACCCGCCGTTGCGCGCGACCTCGCGGCTGACGGTCGACGTCGGCCGACCGAGCCGGCGGCCGATCTCGGCGTACCCGAGCCCGGCGGCGAGCCACGCGGCGATCTGGCCGCGATCCGTATACGTCAGCCTGCCTCCCGGCACCGGCGACCTCCTTGCGTTCGTTCACAATGCTGTTGCAACGATTGGCGTCCACGAGCCGTTTCATCCCGCATTCTCGTTGACGGTTCTCTGAACGCAACATAGCTTCTTGCACCATGCCACAACAGATTCCAAGCCGGGTCGGTCAGCTTCTCGCCGAGTACGGGATCCCCAGCGCCGCGATCGGCGTCCTGCACGACGGAGAGATCACCGAGTCGGCGGTCGGCGTCAGGAACGTTGAAACGCAGGAGCCTGCGACGCCCGACACCGTCTACCAGTGCGGCTCCATGACCAAGACCTGGACCGCGCTCGCCTTCCTCCAGCTCGTCGACGAAGGCAAGGCCGACCTGGACGAACCGGTGCGGACCTACCTCCCCGGCTTCGCCGTCGCCGATCCCGAGACCAGCGCCCGGGTCACTCCTCGGCACCTGCTGAACCACACCAACGGCATCGAAGAACTCCACGGCGATCCCGGCGAGGGCGATGACGTGTACGAACGCGTGGTCGCCGCCATCGCCGACGCGCCACAGGTCTTCCCGCTCGGCCACACCCACGGCTACAGCGCGGCGCTCGGCTACGCGCTCCTGGCGCGGATTCTGGAAGTGGCCGACGGCAAGACTTGGGACGCCGTCATGCGCGACCGCTTGTTCGATCCCATGGGCCTGACCGATACCGGCACTCGGCCCGATCTGGTGGCGATGGCGGCTCAGACCGGGACCCGCGCCGCGACCGGCCATCTGGTCCGGTCACTGGACGAAGGCCCGTTCGTCACGCCGATCGACTACCTGCCGCGCGTCTTCGGCCCCGGCGGCGGCGTCACCTCGACGGTCCGGGACGTGCTCGCGCTGGCGCACGTCCTGCTCAACGCGGGCACGGCCGCCAACGGTCGGCGCATCGTGTCGGCGGAGAGTGTCAGGGAGGTGATGCACTCGCGGGTGCCCGTGCCGGACCCGTATCTCTTCGGGCCGGAGTGGGCACTCGGGCTCATCGTGTGTGACTGGGCCGGCGAGACCGTCTACGCCTCCGACGGCAGCACCATCGGTCAGAGCTGCCGCCTGCGCATCCTGCCGGACTCGAACACCGCGATCGTGATGCTGACGAACGGCGGGCCGAGGGACGCCTTCTATCGCCGCGTGTTCAACGAGATCCTGACCGATCTCGGCCTGACCACGATCCCGGATCTCCCCACGCCGAACCCGACATTGAAACTCGACCCGGCGAAGTACGAAGGCGTCTACGAGCGACCCGGCGCACGTTACGAGGTGTCGTCCGAGTCCGGGAGGCTCTACCTGACCAACGTCATCGACCCACAACGCGCCGCGATACTCCACAAGCCCGAGCGGATCCGCTACGACCTCCTCCCGCTGAGTGACACGCACTTTCTGATGCCGCCGACCGATCCCCTGGAGGACCCCCAGACCGTCGCGCTCTACGACTTCGCCGACGGCCCGGCCCGGTACATGCACACCAACTGCCGCGTGTTCCCGCGCTCAGAGTGACGGCGTCACAACCAGCTGGCGGCGGATCAGCACCGCGATGAACGCGGTCGCGAACAAGGACAGGCTCAGCGCGGCCACCGCCACGGCGAGCGAGTGCCAGGCGGACATGCCGTGCTGGAGCCCGTACGAGTAGAGGCCGCCGCCGATCATCGAACCCAGACTCGCCCCCATCGACTCGGCGAGGACGAGCCCGGCGGCGAAGGAATCCGTGGTCGACTTGTCCCGCACACTCACCGCGGTGACCGGCAGGTTCGTATAGATGAAGCCCATCCCGGAGCCGGACACCAGGAACGCCACCCACATCAGCGGCATCGCGGTGCCGGACGACAGATGCGCGGCCAGCAGCACCGGCAGCGTCGCGACCGGGATCGCGACCAGCAGCGCGCCGAGGACTCCGGCCGTGCCGGTGCTCAGGTTCCAGCGTTCGTGGAACTTCGGTTGCAGGAACGCCACCGTCGACCACGCGACCGCGTCACACGTCAGCACGGCCGACGCGGCGGCGATGGAGGAGCCGAAGCCGCTGCGGGCGATGACGGTCGCCATCGCGTCCAGACCCAAGTAGCCCAGCGAGAGGGTAAGCATCGCGAAGACCGCGAGGCGCGGGCCGCGTTCGCCGAGCGGGAGCAGGCGGCGGGCCGCCAGGGCGACGAGGACCAGGCCGCACGCGGCGACGGCCTGGCCGACGGGGCTCTTGACGCTGGTGCCGCCGAGCAGGAGGAGGCAGCCGGTGATGAGGATCAGGACACGGATTAGGGGTGGGGACTGGGACGTGTGCGCGCCGTTCTCGCGGCTCCCAACGTCCACGGCCCGCCGCATCCCGGCAGCCCGACGGACCACGAGTGCCCGGCCAACGACCACGAGCGGCAGCAGCAAGGTCAGCGTCCAGCGCCAGCCGAGCAGGTCCGACACCGTCGAGGCGTACACCGGCCCGAGGAACGCGGGCAGCAGCCACATCGCCGAGATCAGCGAGTAGACGCGCTTGCGCAGCCGCTCGGGGATCGAGTGCGCGACCGCGCTCACCCCGAACGTGGTCAGCACCCCGGATCCGAATCCCTGGAACGCACGCGCGAGGACGAAGGACACCGCGGACGTCGACACCGCAGCGAGCGCCCCGCCGACCACGAACACCACCGAGGCCAGGCCCGCGGTACGCAGCCGCCCGAGCCGCGCCGTGATCCCCGGCGTCAGCGGCGCGGCGGCGATCATCGCCATGCCGTAGGAGCCGAGCAACCAGCCGTAGGAGCGCTCGGCGTGCAGGTCGTGGGCTACCAGCGGCATCACTACGGCCACTGCGAAGTACTGCATCGCCGTCGCGAATTCGAGGAGCAGGAGGCCTAGGACGAGTACGCCGGTGCCGGGTTGGAACAGGTCGCGCCAGGAGGCGGGGCTCGGCGTCGGTTCTAGTTTCGCTGTTTTCGCTTCCGATTCCGCTTCCGATTCGGCGGCGCCGACCCAAGTGCTCATGAATCCCCCGCGATAGCGCAGGTCGCAGGCCATCCCGCGGCCCGCCGACGATCTTCGATGACGTGTCACACGATGACACGGCGCTGCTGCGAAGGGTATGCGGCTTTGGTCCTAGCACCGGGGGCTTAGGGCGCTTGGCATGCTGATCCGACGTCCGATCCCTGGGGCTAGGACACCTCGCCCCGGGCCTCCGCCCGGAGCCCCTCGGCATCCCGCTGAGCGTCCGCGATGATTTGGGCCGCGGTGCGCTCAGCCTCCTTGCGAAGTACCTCCACCTCATCCTGGGCGAGCCGGAGGATGGTCTCGACCCGAGCGCCCAGCCCCGCGTAGCTGCGGGAAGTATCGAGCGTCTTCTTGACGCTCCAGCGCCGGCCTGAGGCTGCCGCCTTCTCCAACTGGCTGATCAGTGCCGCCTGATCCGCGACGGTCTCGGTCAGCTCCGCGATCGTCTGGCGCTGCGACTGCGCCAACGCGGTCAGCAACTCGTACGACGGCTGCTCGGCTTCCGCATTCTGTTCGGGCACGTCACAGCACCCTGCCACACGCGATCACGGTGCGGAAGCAGGGCATTCCCGCTCACCCCCGCCCCACCCGGTCCACCCGGTCCACCCGGTCCACCCGGTCCACCTGATGCGCCTTCACCGCCGCGACCGCAGCGTCCAGCCTCCCCAACTCCAGCGCGCTGAGCAGATCCGCATGGTGCTTGTTCCGCTCCTGCAACTCCGCCGCCGCGGGCGCGACAGCCACCAGGCAGCCCCGCCCCAGCAGGTCCGCGACCTCCTCGCCGGCCATGCCGTGGCCCAGTGCCTCGGCCAGGCTGAGGTGGAAGCGGGTTTCCAGGCGGAGTAGTTCGGTGTGGTCGGCGGTGGCGTTCATCTCGTCGACGACTGTTCGCAGGCCCGTGTCCCAGGCCGGGGGGAGCTCGTCCGCCGAGCGCGCGACCAAGCCGCATTCCAGCAGGAGGAGGAAGTCCTCCAGTGACGCCGCCTGTTCCTCGTCGCGGAAGGCCGCGACCACCGCGTCCCAGTTCGGTGCGACGAAGGTACCGCCGACTCGGCCGCGGCGGCGGTCCAGGAGGCCGTCCTGGCACATGGTCTCCAGTGCTCGGCGGACCGTCATCTCGCTCATGCTGAGGTCTTCGGCGATGACCCCGGTGTCCGGTAGGCGTTCGCCGGGTGCGAGTTGGCCGAGTCGGACCTGGAGCGCTATCCGGGAGCGGATCTGTTCGGCGCCGGTCTGGTGGCGCACGGGCAGGCGGGCGGTGTTGGTGCCGGTGCCCGCGCCGCGTACCAGCGCGGGCGGCACCGGCGCCGGGTAGGGCCCGAACTTACCCGCGGAGTTCGCCACGCTAGACACTCTAAATCGCGGGGCGAGCGGTAGCCGTGCAGGTCGAAACGCTCACTCATTCCTCATAACCGTCGGCGACGACCGCGCCGACCCGTTCCCCCAGCGCCGGATCGCGGCGGGTGAGGACCACTGCGTAGGCGACGGAGACCATCAGCAGGGCGAGCGAGACGTACGGGAACCAGCTGTATGGCGCCGGCTGCCCCGGCTTGACCAGGTAGTACAGCGGCACGACGATCGCCACCGCCCCGAGCGCCGGTAGCACCACGTGCCGCACCACCCGGAATTCAGTCGGCCGGTATCTGCGGTAGTAGAACGGCAACGCGACGTTCGCCGCCAGATACACCAGCAGGATCAGGATCGAGCCCATCGACGAGGCCTCGGCGAAGAACGACGTCGCGTCCATCCGGCCGTGGTGGCCCACCACGTGGCCCAGGCCCCAGCCGCCGATGATCAGCAGCGCGGCGGCGATGAAGGTGACGATCGCGTTGGTCGGCGTGCGCCGTGTGGGGTGAACGTAGCCCAGGAACGCCGGCAACAGCCGCTCCCGCCCGGCGTTGAACAGCAGCCGGGTCTGGGAGTTGGCACCGGCGATGAGTGAGCCGACCGTCGAGGTGAGCCCGGCGACGTAGGCCAGGAACGCCAGCACGCCCAGCGTTCCGCGCGCCACGTAGACGAACGGCACGTCCGCCGCCCCCACCTTGTGCACGTCGTAGCCGAAGCCGGTGACCGTGGCATAGGCGAAGAGCACGTAGCTCAACGACATCACCGCCACCGAAGAGAACACCGCACGTCCCACATCCCGTCGCGGATTCTCGCTCTCCTCGGCCAGCGCCGCCGAGTTCTCCCAGCCGATGAACAGATACACAGCCAACGGGAACCCCTCGGCCAGCCCCGACATCCCGCCCCGGATGTGGCTGGGCAGGAACGGCGCGGCCGACAGGTGTCCGCCATGCTTGACGATCGCCGCGACCGAGACCACCAGCAGCATCAGCAGTTCCACGGCGAAGAAGAACCCTGCGACCTTGGTGGACAACACGATCCCGCGCGCGATCAGCGCCGCCGAAGCCCCGGTCAGCACCAACGTCCAGACCATCCACGGCGGACTCCACCCGGCGTAGTACTTCAGCGTCGTGGCCAGGAACCCGCCGGAGACCGCGATCACCGCCGAGATCCCGATGATGTAGCCGAGTGCTGCCAGAAGCGCGGTGGCCACCGCGCTCGCGCCGCCGAACGTCGTCCCGACGAACGTGATGAAGCTCCCCGCCGACGGATGCGCACGGGAGAACTGCGCCAACGTGTTCCCCAGCAACGCCACGGCGAGCCCGGCGGCCGCGATCGTCAGCGGTGAGGCGACCCCGGAGGTCGTGGCGAGGAACCCGAAGCTGAAGTAGAAGCTCATCGCCGGCCCGATGTTGGCCATCGTCGAACCGGCGATGTCCAGCAGCCCCAACGCCCCGCCGCGCAGGCGCTGGTCCGGCCGGGCGCGGACGGGCGGCGGCGGTGAGACTACGGACATGCGCGGCTCCTCGCCGGCTGAGGGGGGTCGTCGTCGGTGGCGTCGTCAGTGGCGTCGTCAGTGGCCGCGAAACTAGTTCGTGGTGGGGTGGTTGGGCAAGGGGCCGTGGCCTCGGCCCCTTGCCGAAACGTGCCGAAACATGCCGAAACGTCAGGAACCCGAGGCCCCCGGCGCCTCGGCGAACGTCGGCTCCAGGGCGGTGAGCAGGCGCCGCACCAGCGCTTCGGGACCGCCGACCGCGTCCGGATGGTCTTCTTGGAAGCCCACCCAGTCGTCGTACTTCTGGGTGTCCCGGAGGTTCGCCGTCAGGGTTTGGACGATGCGGGACTCCCCGTACGGCTCCGCGGCGAAGGCTTCCCGCAGTAGCGGAAACGGGACGTGGACCGCCTCGGCCAGCAGGACCGCGTCATACAGGTCCTTGCCTTGCGGGTAGGAATCCGTGGCCAGCCACAGCAGCTTCCACGCCAGCGACAGCTCCGGCGACACGGCGCGCATGGTCGTCGGAACGCTGCCCGCGAACCAGAACTCGCTCGCCTTCGCCGGCTCCGGCAGCTCCTCGCCGAAGACGAAGTCCAGCTGCACCGTGCCGTCCGGGCAGCCCTCGGCGCTCCACGGCAGCACCAGCCGGCGGCCGGGGACGCGGTCGTAGGTCCAGATCTCGTCGCTGAGCGCGCCGTGCCTGTCGACGCGGACGATGCCGTCGCGGTCGGCCGCCACCTCGGCGCCGGCCGCGACCTGATCGAAGAGTTCGTCGGTCCGCGCATCGGTCGCGGACCAGTCGCGGTGGTCGACGACGAAGTCCAGGTCGCCCGGTTCCCGCGCGTCCGCACCGAACCACAGCTTCATCAGCACGCTGCCACGCAACACCAGGTGCGCCCCGAAGTCGCACTCGGCGACGGCCGACAGCGCCGCGGCCATCGCCACCATGCGGGTGCCGTACCACTGCGCGCCGCGTCCCGGATCGGAGAACCGCGGATCGCCGGCCCGGTACGCCCGCGCGTGCTGTTTCATCGCCGGGTCGAACACCAAGTCCTGGGACACGCCCTCGGCCGCGACCTTCTTCAGGGTCGGCGGATAGTCCTCGTGCCAGTCGCGGTTCGTCGCGCTCATCGCTCCCCCTAAAACATGGTCGAGACCTCCGTTCAACGGGAACAGCCTGGCCTGATCGCCCGGCATCGGGCCACCGTTTTCCCCGCAGGCCCGCGTTTCCAGACCGTGATCCATGAGTTCCGTTGAATGAACGCAATATTTCGTAGAGCTGTCAGAGTCTTGCGTTCGCCTGTCGCCCTTGCAACGATGTGCCCTGCGCTCCACCCCCACTAGGCACATCCATCTCTCGCCCAGGAGGACGCATGCGTGTCAGAGGACACCGCTTCCCCGCCCCACCCCTGCGCAGACGGTTCGCCGCCCTGGTGACCGCCGCCGCGAGCACCGTCGCCGGTGTGACGATGGTGCTCGGCGCCGCGCCGGCGCACGCCATGAACGGCCCCGGGACGCCGCCGTACTGGGCGCAGTCCCCGTTCAACGTGCCCTCCGGCACCGGTGCGAACCTGCCGTTCACCGAGTACGAGGCCGAGGCCTCGACCAACACCGGCACCCTGCTCGGGCCGGACTTCACCCAGGGCAGCGTCGCCAGCGAGGCCTCCGGCCGCGAGGCGGTCCAGCTCACCGGATCCGGGCAGTACGTGCAGTTCACGCTGACCAGCGCCGCCGACGCCCTCGACGTGCACTACAACCTCAACCAGGGCGCGTCCGGCTCGCTGTCGGTGTACGTCAACGGCACCAAGCAGAGCCAGGAGCTGTCGCTCACCTCGGCGTACAGCTACATCAGCACCGGCGGCATCACCGGCAGCAAGACCCACAAGTTCTTCGACGACGCCCGGATGATGTTCAACCAGACCCTGCCGCAGGGCGCCGTCGTGAAGTTGCAGGTCGACTCCTCGGACACCGCGGTGCCCTACACGATCGACGTCGCAGACTTCTACAACGTCCCGGCCGCGGCGACCCAGCCCTCCGGCTCGGTCTCGGTCGTCAGCGAGGGCGCGGACCCCACCGGGGCCGCCGACTCCAGCAACGCCTTCAACAGCGCGATCACCGCGGCCAACGCCGCGAACCAGTCGGTGTGGATCCCGCCGGGCACGTACCTGGTGAACAACCCGATCCAGACCCAGAAGGCGACGATCGTCGGCGCGGGCAGCTGGTATTCGCAGATCAAGTCGAACATGTTCATCCACAACTCCAGCGCCGTCTCCGGGCCGGTGAACCTCAGCGGTTTCGCCATCCTGGGCAGCACGGTCGGACGCCATGACGACAGCTCGGCGAACGGCATCGACGGCTCGCTGGGCAACGGCTTCACCGTGGACGGGCTGTGGATCCAGGACACCAACGTCGGCTTCTGGTTGCAGTACGGCAACAGCAACTGCACCGTGGAGAACACCGTCGTGGAGTCCACCGACGCCGACGGCCTGAACTTCAACGGCAACGCCTCGCAGTGCACTGTGAAGAACAACTTCCTGCGCGGCACCGGCGATGACAGCCTGGCGATCTGGTCCTACCCGACCGCCGACTCCAACATCACCTTCGCCAACAACACGATCGTGGCGCCGACGCTGGCCAACGGCATAGCCGACTACGGCGGCTCGAACAACACGATCTCCAACAACGTGATCGCCGACGACAACGCCTTGGGCAGCGGCCTGGCCATCTCCAACGAGGCGTTCCTACAGCCGTTCTCGCCACTGTCCGGCACCATCACGGTCTCCGGCAACTACCTGATCCGGGCCGGCGCCTACAACCCGAACTGGAGCCACGTGATGGGCGCCGTCCAGTTCGACCCCTACAACACGGACTTCACCAACGTCACAATCAATTACAGCGGCGGCGCGATCCTCGACAGCCCTTATGAGGCCTTCGAGATCGTCGGCGGCGACGGCACCGGCCACCTCGCCAACGGCCTGAACATCAGCAACGTGAAGGTGCAGAACACCGGCACCACCGTGTTCGAGGCCGAGACCGGCGGCGCGGCCGCCGTCAGCGGCGTGACCGCGAGCGGGGTCGGCGTCTCGGGCACCTACAACAACAGCTACCCGGGCAATGTCGCCGGCGCCTACACCTTCAACCTCGGCAGCGGGAACTCCGGCTGGAGCACCACCCCGGTGCTCACCACGTTCCCGGACCCGGTGCAGCCCGGCGCCCTGCACGCCTCGCCGAGCGCCCTGTCGTTCGGTGACGTCAACTCCGGCTCGACCAGCTCCGCGCAGTCGGTGTCGATCACCAACCCGGGCACCAGCGCCGCGCCGATCTCCTCGATCAGCGCCACCGGGCCGTTCTCCGAGACCAACAACTGCGGCGGCTCGATCGGCGCCGGCGCCTCCTGCACGGCGCAGGTCACGTTCGCGCCGACCACCGGCGGCAACGCCACCGGCACGCTGACCGTCGCCACCAGCGCCCCCGGCGGCAACCTGAGCGTGGCGTTGACCGGGCGCGGCATCAGCTCCACGACCAACCTGGCGCTGGGGCAGCCGGCCACCGCGAGCAGCACCCAGGGCACGTTCGTGGCGTCCAACGCCACCGACGGCGACGCCAACACCTACTGGGAGAGCTCCGACGGCACGGCCTATCCGCAGACGCTGACTGTGGATCTGGGCTCCACGCAGTCGATCGGCTCGGCCAAGCTCTTCCTGCCGCCGTCCTCGGCGTGGAACACCCGCACCGAGACGCTGTCCGTGCTGGGCAGCACCGACGGGACCACCTTCAGCCAGATCGTCGGCTCGGCCGGCTACACCTTCGATCCCTCGACCGGTAACACGGCGGCCATCAGCTTGCCGACCGGGACCAGCGCCCGATACGTGCGGCTGAGCTTCACCGCCAACACCGGCTGGAGCGCGGCGCAGCTGTCCGAGTTCCAGATCTTCCCGGGCGGCGCCTCGAACGGCAATGGCAGTGCCCTGACGGCGAACCCGTCCAGCGTGTCGTTCGGAAATGAGGCAGTCGGCTCCACCAGCGGCGCGCAGGCCGTGACGGTGTCCAACCCGGGCAGCATCGCCGCCGCGATCTCCTCGGTCACCGCGAGCGGACCGTTCTCGCAGACCAACAACTGCGGCAGCTCGCTGGCCGCCGGCGCCTCGTGCGCGGTCCAGGTGACGTTCGCCCCGACCGCGTCCGGCAGCGCCAACGGCTCCCTGTCGGTGGCCAGCAACGCACCCAGCAGCCCCCTGACGGTCACCCTGTCGGGCACCGGCACCACGACCGCCAACAGCAACCTGGCCCTGAACCAGCCGACGACCGCCAGCGGCACCACCCAGAACTACTCGCCGGGCAACGCCGTCGACGGCAACACCAGCAGCTACTGGGAGAGCACCGACAACGCCTTCCCGCAGTGGCTCCAGGTGGACCTCGGCGCCGCGCACAGCGTCAGCCGCATCGTGATGGACCTGCCGCCGGCCACCGCGTGGGCCACCCGCACCCAGACCGTCCAGATCCAGGGCAGCACCGACGGCACCAACTACACCACCCTGGCCCCGTCGGCGGGCTACACCTTCAACCCCAGCACGGGGAACACCGTGACGGCCACCTTCGCGGCCGCGAACGTGCGGTACGTGAAGCTGACCTTCACCGCGAACACCGGCTGGCCGGCCGGCCAGCTCTCGGAATTGGAGGTGTTCTCACAGTAGATCAGGAGCCTGTTTACTGGACATTGACATGTTGACGGTGGTGGGGCTCGGTCCGGCGATACGCCGGCCGGGCCTCACTGCTGTGTGGAGTCGGTCCCTACCGCCAACGCTGCGCAGTCGTCGAGCAGCGCGCCGGACTCCATCATCGAGCGCAGCAGACCCGGCGTGACCCAGCGCAGCCAGTCCACGCTCTCGTCCAGCGTGCCGCCCCAACTGAACATCGCGTGGTGCAGGTTCCCGTCGCTGATCCGCGCGACCGGCCCGGACAACTCGGCGAGTTCGTCCTCGGTGAAGCAGTGGCGGCAGCCGTCCACCGGCACGGTCCGGCCGGTACGCGGGCCGAAGGCCCGGTCGATCTCGTTCAATGCTGCTGCGATCTTCAATGCTTCCGCGGTCACGGTGTCCCCCCTGCCGCGGCAGCGTAGCGACGCGCCAGCGATCCGAACGCGGCTTTCAGCTCCGGCGGCCCGACCACCTCGACGTCGGCGTCGAACGCCCCGAAGGCCGCCGCCAGCCCGGGCCACGACCAGGCGCCCAAGGTGAGTCGGCAACGGTCCGGGCCCAGTTCCTCGACGACACCATCGCGGGCGAACGGTGCCACCGCGCTGAGCGGCGCGTGCAGGATCACCTCACCGCGGCACGGCCAGCCGCCGGCGCCGTCAGAGCCCTGAAAGCGGCTCGTGACGAAAGCGGACACGTCCCCGCCTGGCAGTTCGCGCGCAGTGAAGCGCGGGCCGGTCGGAATACGGGGACTGATTCGATCCACGCGAAACACCCGCCAATCGTCGCGGTCGAGGTCCCACGCGACCAGATACCAGCGCCCGCGACGCGTGACGAGGTGGTGCGGCTCCGCGCGGCGGGGGACATCGCCGTCGGCGTAGTCGAAGCGCAGCACCTCGCGGGCGTGGATCGCGGCGCTGAGCGCCGTGAGCACGTCCACGCCGACCGCCGCACGCGGCTCCTCGATCGCCGTCACCTGGAACATGTCGACCCGGCGCCGCAGCCGCGACGGCATGACCTGGCGCACCGTGTTCAACGCCCGCAACGCCGCTTCTTCCAGACCGCCGCCCCCGACGACCGCCGTCTGCAACGCCGCGGCCAGCGCCACAGCCTGGTCATCGTCGAACAGCAGCGGCGGCAACTCGGAGCCTGCTCCCAACCGGTAGCCGCCGTCCGGCCCCTTCGCCGCCGCGATCGGATACCCGAGCTCGCGCAGCCGGTCGACGTCACGCCGCACCGTCCGCGGACTCACGTCCAGCCGCGTCGCCAGGTCCGCACCCGACCAATCCCGGCGCACCTGCAACAACGACAACAGGGACAACAACCGTGCGGAGGTCTTCGGCATGTCATCCATCATGCCCCGAGAAGCGGACACAACCTGGCCGCCACTGCTGCGAAGGTGGCTGCCATGAACCTGAAATCCACCACTCACGTCAACTTCCGCGGCGACGCCCGGGCGGCGTTGGAGTTCTACCGCGACGTCTTCGACGGCGAGCTGACCGTCATCACCTACGGCATGATGAACGCCGCGCAGCGTCCCGAGGAGGCCGAGCACATCATGTGGGGCCAGGTCACCGCGGCCAGCGGCTTCGCCATCATGGCCTTCGACGTCCCGGCCGACCGTCCCTACGACAAGGGCGTCGCCCCGTTCTTCGAATCGGTGCGCGGCCAGAGCGTCCAGGACGTCACACCGATCTGGGAACGGCTCTCGGCGGGTGCGACCGTCCTCCAAGAACTGAAGCCGTCGCCGTGGGCTCCCGCCTACGGGATGCTCACCGACCGCTTCGGCCTCACCTGGGTCGTCGACGTCGCCTCAGAGGCCGGTCCCACAATGTGATCCGCGGCACAGTAGTCTGATTCCCCAACGGGCCGACGCGGGGCCGGCCGTCGAGGGTGGAGGTGCGTATGACCGAGAATGCCCAGCGTCAGCAGGCAGTGGAGGGGGTCGGGTACTGGCTGCCCACCACCGTCGACACCTCGGTGGCGCACATCGCCCGGGTGTACGACTACTTCCTCGACGGCAAGGACAACTTCCCGGCGGACCGGGAGGCCGCGGCGCGGATCCTCAAGGGGAATCCGGGAATGCGGGACACCTGCCGGGAGCAGCGTGCGTTTCTGCGCCGGGCGGTCCGGTTCCTGACGGAGTCCGGCATCCGGCAGTTCATCGACATCGGGACCGGGCTGCCGACGCAGGAGAACACGCACGAGGTCGCGCAGAAGATAGCGCCGGACGCGCGGGTCGCGTACATCGACAACGACCCGATCGTGCTGGCCCACGCCCGGGTCCTGATGGCCGACCAGGACCACGGCCGGACCATCTTCATCCACGCCGACGCCCGCGAGCCGGAGAAGCTGCTCGCCGATCCGGCGCTGACCGACGTCATCGACCTGACCCGGCCGGTCGCGGTGCTGCTGATCGGGATCCTGCACTTCATGCCGGACCACGAGAACCCCGCCGAGCTGATCGGCACCCTGCTCGCCGCCCTGCCCGCGGGCAGCTATCTGGCGATCAGCCACGGCACCCCGGACTTCGCCCCGGAGATCGGCGACGCGGTGCAGGCCGCGTATCAGGCCTCGTCGATGCCGTGCCGCGTGCGGACCTCGGCGGAGGTCCTGGCGCTGCTGGAGGACGTCGAACTGGTCGACCCGGGCCTGGTGCTGCTCGCCGAGTGGCGTCCGGACGGCCCGGTGCCGCAGGACCGGCAGCAGATCACTTACGCCGCAGTGGGGAAGAAGACCGCCTAGCTCTGGCGAGAAGTTTCGACGAAGACCACGCGATCCCACTGCGCGCCCCGTGATTATGGGGCGCGCAGACATCGTTCTCAGGCATCAGCGGCAGTACGGTCCCGTCACCCCAACGGTGAACGGGAGGTTTCGCAATGGCCCGCACCACCCCTGTTCCAGCAAGCGCTGTCTCTCCATCAAGCACTGACTTTCCATCAGGCACTGCCAGGCCGTCCGGCCGACGACGCGGCGTACTGGCCTCGCTCGCGGCCGCGGTGCTCACCTTGGCCGCCTCGGCCCTGACCCTCGTCCCCTCCGGCGCCCCGCCCGCGCGCGCCGCCTCGTCGCTCAACCAGGTCACCGGCTTCGGCGCCAACCCCGGCAACCTGGCGATGTACAGCTACGTCCCGCAAGGGGCGGCGCAAGGCGCGCCGCTCGTCGTGGCGCTGCACGGCTGTACCCAGACCGCCACCGACTACTACGACCACTCCGGCTGGTCCCAGTTCGCGGACCAGTGGGGGTTCACGGTGGTGTTCCCGCAGACGTCCAGCGCCAACAACGCCTTGTCCTGCTTCAACTGGTTCGACTCGACCAAGGACACCCGCGGCAAGGGCGAAGCCGAGTCGGTCGCCGAGATGGTCTCCTACGCCGAGAGCCACTACGGCTCGGACCCGCACCGCGTCTACGTCACCGGGCTCTCGGCCGGCGCCGGCCTCACCGCCGACCTGCTCGCCGACTACCCGGACGTCTTCGCCGGCGGGGCGATCGACTCGGGACTGCCGGCTCAGTGCGCCACCACTGAGACCGCGGCCTCCTCGTGTCAGACGAGTAGCCAGAACCTCACTCCCGCACAGTGGGGCAACCTGGCACGCGACTCAGACCCCGGATACACCGGGCCGTGGCCGCGCGTCGCGATCTGGCAGGGAACAGCCGACTACACCGTCTATCCGGTCAACGCCGCGGAGCTGCGGGACCAGTGGACGAACGTGTGGGGCATCAGCCAGACCGCGTCGAGCACGCAGACGCTGAGCGGTGGGACCACGGAGTCCGTCTACAACGACGCCAACGGGAATCCGGCCGTAGAGATGTACTCGATCAGCGGGATGGGACACGGGCTCGCGGTGGATCCGGGTTCGGGGACCGCGCAGTGTGGTTCGACCGGCGCGTACTTCCTGAGCTACATCTGCTCGACGTACTACACGGCGACGTTCTGGGGCCTGAACTCCGGGACGCCGCCGCCGACCACGCCGCCTTCCACAACGCCTTCCACAACACCGACCACAACGCCTTCCACGCCACCCACGTCATCGTCCTCGTCGGCGCCGGCCGAGTGCTTCACCGCGAGCAACTACGACCAGACGGTCGCGGGTCGGGCCTATGTCGCGGCGGGCCTCACCTACGCCGACGGATCCAACCAGGCCATGGGCCTGTGGAACGTACTCGTCACCCACACCCTGAAGGAGACAAGCCCCGGCTACTACGTCATCGCCGACAGCGGCTGCTAACGCCATCGCGGCCGGCCGCAGCGGAACCGCCTCCTAGCTGCGGCCGGCCTCGCCAGTTCATCGAAACCGCGCGTGTTCGTCGACGTCGCGCGCGCCTTCGTCGAGGCCTGACACGCCTCACTTCGAGTCGAGCCGCCCGACCTCGCCGGAGCTCCGCGCCACTGCCTCGCGCGCCGCGGCGAAGCTCGCCTCGTCCACGCCGAGCGCCGTTCGCAGGTAGGCCGTCGTCAGGCGCTGGATCAGCGCCACGCGCTCGGGGTTCTCGTCGGTGGTCTCGGTCACGGAGTGGCCGACGATGCCGCCGAGGGAGTGTTCGCCGCCGAACAGCGTGAGCAGGTGGTGGGCGCCGGGGCTGAGGTGGTAGGCGTCGGTGAACCAGTCGGGGCCCCGGGTGGAGAGTTGGGAGTCGTCATGGTCGCCGGTGACGATCAGGGCCGGGGTGGTGAGGTCGGCGAACTCCGGGCGCATGAAGGGGAAGTGCTCGGCCGCGAAGGGAGACAGGCTGTCGCCGGTTCCGGTGATCGAGAGCAGGACGCCGGCGGTCACGCGCTTGTCGGCGAAGTCCTCGCCCGGGACGCCTGCGGCGTCGAGGACACCCGCACCGAGCAGCGTGCTGGCGCTCTGCGCGCCCCAGGAGTGGCCGGCGACGGCGACGCGGTTGACGTCGACCCGCCCGGCCAGGCCCGGGACCGCGGCTATCAGCGTGTCGAGGCGGTCCAGGACGCGGGTCAGGTCGTCGATGCGCACGCGCCAGATGTCCGGGTAACGCGGGTCGTCCGGGGTGACGGTGAGCGTCCGGGAGTCCAGGTGCGTCGGCTGGATCACGACGAAGCCGTGACCGGCCCAGAAGTCGGCCAGCGGAGCGTACAGGTCCAGCGATCCGCCGAAGCCGTGGGAGAAGACCACGACGGGCAGAGCGGTTCCGCTCACCGGCGCGGAGACCCGCACCTGGAGATCGTCGCCGCGCTCCGGCGCGGCCAGCACGACCGGCTTGACGGAGACGATCGGGGTGGCGGTGCCTATCGCAGCGTCCAGATTCGACATGTTCATGAAAGAGTTCTCCTCGCCTTGGATCACTTGGTGTCGACGCGACCGAACGCGTCCGGGCCGTTGGTCAGCGCGTCGCGGGCGGTCTGCCACGCGTCGTCGCCGGGGAAGAGGGACGAGCGGAGGTAGGCGGCGGTCAGTCGGCTGACGGCCGCGACCATCTCAGGGTTCTCATCAGTGGTCTCGGCGGCGTCGTAGCCGGCGATGCCGCCGAGGCCGTGCTCGGCGCCGAACAGCGTGAGCAGGGTTTTGGGGCCGGGGGCCAGGGTGTAGGGGTCGGCGTGCCAGGCCGGACCGACGTCGGTGAAGTGCCGGGAGTCGTCCTTGTCTCCGGCGACGACCAGGGCCGGCGTGGTCATCGTGCCGAAGTCGACCGAGCTGGTGAACGGCACGAGCGCCGCTCTCGGTCCGTTCAGCGCGTCGCCGCCGCGCCCCGGCGCGGCCAGCAGGACGCCCGCCTTGAGCCGCGGCTCGGCCAGATCAGCCACCTCGCCGGTGTCGGGATCGGTGACCCGCGCGCCCAACAGCAGGCTGGCCGTGAAGCCGCCGAGCGAGTGGCCCGCGACGGCGGCCTTCGCCCGGTCGAGGCGTCCGGCGAGCTGGGGCACGGACCGCTCGATCACGTCGAGCCGGTCGAGGATGTGCGTCATGTCCTCGGCCCGCGACCGCCAGAACAGCGGCGCACCGGGCTGGTCGCCGACTTCACCGGCCAGGGTTTTGGAACTGAGATGGGTGGGCTGGACGACCACGAAACCCCGCGCCGCCCAGGCATTGGCGAGCGGTCCGTAGCCGTTGAGCGAGGACAGGTTGTTCGATCCGCCGTGCCCGTGGGACAGCAGGATCACCGGAAGGCCGGTGCCCTCGGCGGGTGCCGAGACGCGCAGCTGGAGATCGACCGGCCGCCCCGGGATGGGCAGCACCACCGGGCTATAGGACAAAACGGGAACGTCAGGGACGCGGAGCGGGCTCATGGCCAGGGCTCACCTTCGGCTAGACTGAAAAGCGGAACGTCGCTCCATTTAGTATCCGGAACCATGTTCCGCTTTGTCAACCGCGCGGTCGCGCCATCGGATCGCGCCATCGGAAGGAACCCCGTGCCCACCGAGCAGGAGCCGGCTCGCACCAAGCGCGCCGACGCGGCCCGCAACGAGAAGACGCTGCTCGCGGCCGCCGCCGAGGTCTTCGTCAGCTCCGGCGTGGACGCCCCCATCCGGGAGATCGCGGCCAAGGCGGGTGTGGGCGTCGGCACGTTCTACCGCCACTTCCCCACCCGCGCCGACCTGATCACCGCGGTCTACCGGCACCAGATCGAGGCCTGTGCCGAGGCCGGCCCGACCCTGCTGGCCGCCGCGGAGACGCCCTTCGAGGCGCTGCGCCAGTGGATCGACCAGTTCACCGACTTCCTGGTCACCAAGCACGGCCTGGCCGACGCCCTCCAGTCCGACAGCAGCACGTTCGCGGCCCTGCACACGTACTTCCTGGACCGCCTGGAGCCGGTGTGCGCTGCCTTGCTGAAGGCCGCGATCGATGCAGGTGACGTCCAGACGGAGATCAGCGCGCTGGAGCTGATGCGGGGCGTCGGCAACCTGTGCATCGGGCGCGGAACCGACCCGCGTTACGACCCCCGGCGGCTGATCGCGGTGCTGTTAAAGGGTTTGCGGGCGCCTCTTTAACTCCAGCCGGAGGGCCAGGAAGAACCCGGGCTCTACTTCGCCGCCGACTCGGTGACCTTGCGCCGCCGCAGCCCCCGCCGCTTGCGCCGGCTCAGGTTCCGTTCGCGAGCCGCCAGCGCGGCGTGGACGTCGATCATCGACGCGACGGTCGCCGACCACGGGAACTGCTCGGCACGGTGCCGCGCTGCCGCGCGCCGTTCGGACTCCGGCCAGGCCAGGATCCCGGCGACGGCCCGCGCCATCTCCGCACCGGTCGGAGTGGCCGTCAGACCGGCGCCCGCGGCGAGCAGTTCGCCGGCGCCGCCGGTGTCCGCGGTGACGACCGGCGTACCGCACGCCAGCGCTTCCAGCACGGTCAGGCCGAAGGTCTCGGCAGGTCCGGGGGCGAGGACGACGTCGGCCTCCGCGATCCGCGCGGCCAGCTCGGTCCGGTTGGCCAGGTGCCCGTGGAAGGTCACCGGTAAGTCAGCGGCGATGCGCTCCAACTGCTGACGCTGGTTCCCGGCGCCGTAGACGTCCAGGTGTACCGGCAGGCCCTCGGCGGTCAGTGCCCTGAGGGTGGCGATGGCTACCGCAGGGTTCTTCTCCGCGGACAGCCGGCCGCAGTAGACCAGACGCCAGGGGTGTTCCTCAGTCCCGCGCGGCACTTCGGGCCATGAGGCCGGTGAACTCGCGCAAGGACGGAAGATCTCCAGATCGACCCCCAGCGGAATCTCGCACAGCGATCCCCCGGTGCCGTCGAACTCCCGCCCGGCGAAGGACGAGGCCACGATGATCGTGTCGAACCGGGTCGCCAGCCGCCGCGACCTCCGATTCAGCGCCGGTCCCAGCGCCCGATGGCTAGCGCGCCACGCGTGCGGAAACCGGGCCGCGGCGACGGCGTCCAGCCGCTCGTGCGAGATCAGCACCGCGCCGACGCCCCGCGACCGGGCCCACGGACCGGCGGCGGCCAGCGTCGCCTTGTCCGACACCTCGACCGAGTCCGGCCCCAACTCCTCCAGCAGATCCCGCACCGGCGAGAACCGCGGGATCATCCGGTAGCCGCCGCTGACCGGCACGCTCGGCAGCGTGACGACCAGCCCTTCGTCGCCCTGCTCGCGCGAGTGGCGCTGACCGGGGATCACCAGCACGCGCTCGTGGCCGGCGGCCACGTATCCCCGGCCCAGCGTGTCCACGACGGTCCGCAGGCCGCCCGAGGTGGGGCTGTAGGCATTCGCGAGCTGGACGATCCTCACTGGATCGGGACGGCTGCGCCGCGCATCACGAGCCCGGAGTACGTGCCGGCCCGGTACCCGGCGGCCAGCGCCGCGTCGATGACGGCGAGCGTGGTCGCCCGCAGAGCCGGCTGCCGCAGGTCGTCGGGATGCAGCGCGACCCGGAACGAGCGGCCGTTCCGGGCCATCGCGGAGGCGGATCTGCGCATCAGGCGCGCGGCGAACAGCTCGCCGGCGCCGCCGGGGCGGTGCGAGAGCGCCGGGAGGGTGTGGCGGCGTTCGGTGATGAGGTCGTGGACGAACAGGTGCGAGCTCGTGTAGCGCAGCCCGACTCGCCGCAGTGCCGTGAACGCGCCCGGCGAGGCGAGCCAGCCCGGCGGGTGGAAGCCCACCGGTTCGATGTCCAGGGCGGCCAGTTCCGCCAGCCCGGCGGACAGCCGGGCCGTGGCCTCGGCGACGTCCAGCGCCGCGAACTCCGCCGCGCCGCGCGCGATGAGCTGGGCGGCCGCCCGGCGCCACGGTGCGCCGTCGGGACCGGCCCGGTGCGCCCAGCCGTGCAGCGCCAACTCGTGGCCGCGGGCGGCGGCGGCGTGCAACGTGGCGACCAGGTCAGGGCTCTGGCTCAGCCGGGGTCCGCGCCACGGCCCCGGGATCACCAGGAGCGTGGCCGGGATGTCGCGGGCGTCGAGATCGGCCAGCCAGCGCTCGGTGGCCGCGGCGCTGGCCGGCGCGATGTCGTGGATGGAGACGAGTAATTGCGGGCGGGGCATTCACGCCGCCGTTTCGAAGCCGGTGCCGGCCTTGGCGGCGGTGGCCGCCTCGCCGGAAACAGCCGGGGCGCCCTTGCCGGACGCGGCAACAGCACCCTTGCCGAGCCGGCCCGCCGCGGCGTTGGCCTCGATGGAGGTGGTGATCGTGGCGGGCTCCGACCCGGCGGTGAGCGCGCTGTGGCCGCCGATGGCCGCGTTCAGGTGCCCCATCAGCTGGTCGCTGACCGCGTTCCAGGTGCGGGCCTCGACCTCGGCTCGCGCGTTGAGCCCGTAGAGCGAGCGCAGGTCGCGGTTGGTGCTCAACCGCATCACCGCCGACCGCAGTTCGGAGACTGAATCAGGGTCGTACAACAGCCCGGTGTGCCCCGGGGTCACCAGGTCCAGCGGGCCGCCGGCCGCCGGTGCCACCACCGGGACGCCGCTGGCCATCGCCTCCTGCACGGTCTGGCAGAAGGTCTCGTTGGCGCCGGTGTGGATGAACACGTCGAGGCTGGCGTAGGCCCGGGACAGCTCCAGGCCGTCCAGGAAGCCGGTGAAGGTCGCGTTCGGCAGCGCCGAGCGCAGCTTGGCCTCGGCCGGGCCGTCGCCGACGATCAGCAGCCGCACGCCTGGCAGCCCACTGAGATTCGCCAGCAGGTCGACCCGCTTCTCCGGAGCCAGGCGGCCGACGTATCCCACGACGGTCTCCCGGTTCGGCGCGACCTCGTGCCGCAGGCGTTCGTCGCGGTAGCGGGGACGGAAGCGGTCGGCGTCGACGCCGCGGCGCCACAGGGCCAAGCGTGGGAAATCGTGGTCGGCCAAGGTCTTCAGGGTCGCTGTCGAGGGCACCAGCGTGAGGTCGGCCTGCGAGTGGATCCGCCGCAGCCAGGACCAGATGACCTTGTCGGTGCCGCGCAGCCCGTAGCGCCGGGCGAACCCGGCGATGTCGGTCTGGAACACCGCGACGCACGGGATGTCCAGTTTGCGCGCGGCGGTGGCGCCGGCGGCGCCGAGGCTGACCGGCGAGGCCAGGTAGATGATGTCGGGCCGGAACTCCCGCAGCTTGCCGACCAGTCGCGCCATCGGCAGCCCGAGGACGAACGACCGGTATCCCGGCAGGGCGAAGCCCCCGACCGAGGCCACCTCGTGCCCGGCGTACCGTTCTGGCCCCGGCTTCGCCGCGATGACGAGCGCTTCATGCCCTCGTTCGGCGAACTGCTCCAGGACGCGGCAGACCGAGTTCGTGACCCCGTTGACCCGGGGGAGGAACGATTCGGTGATGACGGCTATACGCACGCTACTCACGATGGGGGCGCCAGATGGAACTCCGATTGTGAGAACGCGAGGACCCGCACAACCTGAGATGAAGGATAGGGGCCACGCCGCCAATCAGTGCGAACACGCGGATCACGGCGCATGCAACTACAAGCCCTCGCCCGATGGCAAAACCCTGACCGGGTCGGATGCGGCGATGCTGAAGCAGATCTTCCAGGATGCCGGGATGCCGGGATGCCGTGGGACCGCCGCCGCGCCGTCAGTCGAAGGAGATGTGCATCTCGCCGTCGCGCATCTCGACGTCCACGCCCCGGGTCAGGCGGACGGCACCGGCAACGAGGACCTGGGCCAGAGGGCCGGCGCCGACCAGGGCGGCGGCCGCGACCAGGCATGGCTCCGCCAGGGCGGAGACGACGCGGGTCACGTCGCCCATGGCGGCGGGGAAGGTGATGGTGATCGACATGCGTCCTCTCCGCTTCGCTGTTCTACGAAGCAGTACAGACGCCCCGGCGCTCGGCGGCCACCTGGTGCGGGTGAACGTTGGACGGCCAGATCTCCAGCGCCGATCGACCAAATCGCGCGCGGCGGACGTGGGCGCTCCGCCGTGGGGGTGGCGGAGCGACGACTACGCGCTCTTAGCAGACTCCTGATTCTGTGCCGGCTTCAGCGGGCCCCAGCGCCGCAGCGCGGCCAGACCCAGACCGCCGACCGCGACGACCGGCCACTCCACGGCGCCGATCACGGCCAGGCTGCCGACGGCGATGTAGGCCGGGATGCCGTTCTTGTTCTGCGCGACCTTCTTGGCCGCGGTCAGCGGCAGGCTCGCGGCCTTGACCGCCACGCCGACGACGGCGCCGTCGAGCGGGATCGTCACCGAGACGCGGTGGGTGGTCTCGTCGGCGTTCGGGGTGGACTGCACCGGCTTTTCGGCCTCCGTCTTGCTGGTCTGGGACTGGGTGGTCTGGGACTGGGTGGTCTGGGACTGGGTGACGGCCGGCTCGGCGGCGCTCGGGGTCGGGGTCACGGTTTCAGCCGCGGTTTGGGCTGCGGTCCCCGCGGTTTCGGTCGCGGGCTTGGCTTCCGCCTTGGCTGCCGTCGTCTTGGGCGCGGCCGTCTTGGCGGCTGGCTTCGTCACATTGCCCGCCGTCGTCTTCTTGGCGGTGCGCGTTCTCGGCTTCGCCGCGGTCTGATCCTTTGCCTCTGCCACTGCTTTTCACCCCTTCATTCAGTGAGTCGTGATTTTGAGCCGTAGACTCACCAACTTATAGCCAGTTCATACGACACCCAACGTTAGGGTGAAAACCGTGTGACGAATGCGGGAGTTGAGATGCTGTTCGGGATGGACCGAGTCGCCGTCGGCGCCGTGCGGTTCGCCGCCGCGTCCACCATGGGCGCGGTCGACGCCGTGGGGACGCTGGCCGGCGGATCCCTCGGTGCGGTCGAGGCCGTCGCCGGGTTCGCCGCGGCTAGTCCGACCCGCGCGCGCCGCCGAGTCTGGTCCGCCGACGGCCGGGCGCACGTCGAGGTCAAGGGCCTGACCGGGTCCGGCGACCGGCACCACGCCCTGCGTGCGCACCTGACCGGCGCGCTGCGCGAGCTCAAGGGTGTGCGCTGGGCCGAGATCAACGCGGTGACCCAGCACATCCTGATCGACTTCGATGAGCAGGAACTCGATGTCGAGGCGATCATCGAGGTCATCGAGGCGGCCGAGGAAGCGCACGACACCGACGAGGAGACGTTCTCCCGTACCAAGCCCGAACACCCCTCGGCCGACGCGCCGGTCAATCTGGCGATCATCGCGCTCGCCGCCGACGCGGTCGGCTTGAGTGTGGCGGTCGCGGGCCGCGTCATGCGTCTGCCGGCCGTGCCGCAGGCGCTGCGCGTCCCGCTGCTCATCGCCGAGACCACGCCCCGGATCCGGCACCTCGTCGAGGACCGCATCGGCCGCACCCACACCGAGGCGTTGTTCGCGGTCAGCAACAGCACGCTCAACGCGCTGGCTCAGGGCCCTGAGCCGATCCTGATCGACAGCACGCACCACGCGCTGCGGTTCGCCGAGGCCCGGGCCCGGCAGGCGGTCTGGCGCCGTCGGGAACGCGAGTTGGTCGGCGACGGTTCCGGTCTGCCGAGTGAGGTCCCGCGCCGCTCCGTTCGTCCGGTCCCGCTCCCTCAAGGACCCGTTGAGAAATTGGGCGACCGCGCGGCCCTGGCCTCGCTGCTCGGCGCCGGCGGCGTGCTGGCCGCCACCCGTGATCCGGGGCGGGCCGGCGATCTGATGCTCGCGACGATGCCGAAGGCGGCCCGGCTCGGCCGGGAGGCGTTCGCCTCGATGCTGGACTGGGAGCTGTCGCGGCACGGCGTGGTCCCGATGGACGTGTCCAGCTTGCGCCGCCTGGACCGGATCTCTTTGGTGGCCATCGATTCCTCGACGCTGTGCACCGACCGGCCGCGCATCCTGAGCGTCGTGGCGACCGACCCGGCGACCACCGACCGGGAGATCTGGGCCGCGACCGAACAGGCTCTCGTGGCGTCCTCCAGCGCTTCGCGGTTCGTGGGCTCCGGGCCGTGGACCGTCGGCGAGTGGAGTTTCGAGAAGCCGCAGGACGCGCTGGACGGCTCGATCGGCGGCCCGGTCGCACTGACGTTGGACGTGCTGGATCCCGAGGGCACGCGCCGGGGCCGGGTGCGTATCGGCGTGGAGACCGACCCGCTGGCCGATGCTCTGCTGGCGGCGGCCCGGGACGCGGCCTCGCACGTGGTGCTGACCGAGCATGACAGCGTCACCGATCTGCTGCCGTGGGCCGACGAGGTGGTGGCCCCGGGTGCGCCGCTGCTGGATTACATCCGGCTGATGCAGCTCGGCGGCAGCGGTGTGCTGGCGATATCAGGGCTCGACGACGACGCGCTGCACGCCGCCGATGTCGGGGTCGCGGTGGTCGCCGAGGGCCGGCCGGTGTGCTGGTCGGCGGAGTTGCTGTGCGGCCCGGGGCTGAGCCAGCCGTGGCGGGTGCTGCGTTCGGTGGGCGCCGCGCGGCAGGTCAGCGAGCGTTCGGCGCGGCTGGCGCTGGGCGGCTCGGCGCTCGGTGCGCTGCTGACGGTGACCGGGCGGCGCCGGACCGCGCGGCCGATGACGCTGAGCCCGGTGCACAGCGCGATGGCGGCGGCCATCTTCGGCGGGACGCTGAGCGCGCTGCGCGTGGCCCGGCAATCGCCGCCGGAACCGTCGATCCGGGGCAACTGGCACGATCTGACGGCACGTGAGGCCTTCGAGCGGGTGGAGCGGGCGCGCCGGGAGCAGCCGGCGCAGGTGGCGCCGCGCGGACGGTTCGGGGCGGTCGCGGACGCCGGGCGGGAGACGGCGCGGATGTTCGGCGCCGTGCCGCTGGCGTCGCAGACCGCTCAGTTGGTCGGCGCGGTCGCCGAGGAGCTGCGGGACCCGCTGACGCCGGTGCTGGCGCTGGGCGCGGCGGCGTCGGCGATCGTGGGTTCCGGGGTGGACGCGCTGCTGGTGACCGGGGTCATGGCCGGCAACGCGGTGATCAGCGGGGCGCAGCGGATGCGGGCCGAGCAGGCACTGCGGCGGCTGCTGATGGGCGAGCAGATTCTGGCGCACCGGGTGCAGTGGCAGCCTGCTGATTCTGGCTCAGGTCCTGGATCCGGCTCCCCCGCCGGCTGGCTCGCAGGGCTCGACGACGCCTCGACTCTCGACGTGCCGGCCACCACGCTGCGGGTCGGCGACGTCATCGCGCTGGCGGCGACCGACGTGGTCCCGGCCGACGTACGGCTGCTGACCGCGCTGGATCTGGAAGTCGACGAGTCCAGCCTGAACGGCGAGTCGCTGCCGGTGGCCAAGCTCCCGGCCGCCACGCCCGGGGCCGACCTCGACGAGCGGTCGTGCATGCTCTACGAGGGCTGCACGATCCTGGCAGGGAGCTGCTACGCGCTGGTCGTGGCGGTGGGTCGGGACACTGAGGCCGGGCGGGCCGCGGCGGTCGCGGGCTCGGCCCCGCCGCCGGCCGGGATGCAGGCCCGGCTGGCCGAGCTGACCCGGATCGCGTTGCCGGCGGCCGGAGTCGGCGGGATCGCGGTCACCGGGCTGTCCGCGCTGCGCGGCGTGCCGCTGCCGTGGGCCGTGGCTTCTGGGGTGGCAGTCGCGGTCGCGGCGGTGCCCGAGGGGTTGCCGCTGGTCGCGACGGTCGCGCAGCTCGCCGCGGCGCGCCGCCTGTCGCAGCGCGGCGTGCTGGTGCGGTCCTCGCGCACGCTGGAGGCGCTGGGCCGGGTCGACACCGTCTGCTTCGACAAGACCGGGACGCTGACGCAGGGGAAGTTGTCGGTCACGCGGCTCGCGGACCTCGACGGCGACCTGCCGCTGGACAGCGAGGAAGGCAGCCGCCTGCTGCGGTTCGCGGCCCGGGCCTGCCCGGCGGTGGAGGAAGGCGCGGCCCGGCGGCTCGCGCACGCCACGGACGGGGCGGTGGTGGAGGCCGCGCACCGGTATCTGGGGCGGGACGAGAAGTGGAACCTCATATCGGAGCTTCCGTTCGAGACAACGCGCGGGTACGCCGCCTCGATCGGGACCAACAGCACGCGGCTGACGCTGGCGCTGAAGGGCGGGCCGGAGACGGTGCTGGAGGCGTGCACGCAGGTGCGGTCGCGGGACGGCGGTGTCAACGCCCTGAGTGCCACCCGGCGCCGGGAGGCCGTGGAGGCGACGATCCGGCTGACGCGCCAGGGCTTGCGGGTGCTGGCGATCGCCGAGTCGCACCCGGTGGTGGAGAACATCGAGGACGTCGCAGAGCTCGACGTCGCCACGCTCGTCACCGACCTGACGCTGATCGGCTTCATCGCCATCGCCGACACCCCGCGCCCCACCTCCGCACGCGCGGTCGCGGACCTGACGGCGGCCGGCGTCCGGGTCACGATGATCACCGGCGACCACCCCAACACGGCGGTGGCCATCGCCGAACAGCTGGGCATCCCCGAGGCGCGGCTGGTCCTCACCGGCGCCGAGTTCGACCGGCTGAGCAAGCGCGAACGCGCCGAGCGCGTCACCGGCGCCACCGTGTTCGCGCGGGTGTCGCCGGAGCAGAAGGTGCGGGTGGTCCAGGCCCTGCGCGAGGCCGGCCGCATCGTCGCGATGACCGGCGACGGCGCCAACGACGCGGCGGCGATCCGGCTCGCGGACGTCGGCATCGCCATCGCCGGCCACGGCTCGGCGGCCGCCCGCTCGGCAGCCGACCTGGTCCTGGCCGAACCCGATCCGGCCCGCATCACCGACGCGCTGCGCGAGGGCCGCACGCTGTGGGGCAACGTCCGCGACGCGGCGTCGATCCTGGTCGGCGGCAACGCCGGCGAAGTCGCCTTCACGGTCCTGGGCACCGCGATCTCCGGCCGCGCTCCCCTGGGCACCAGGCAGCTGCTGCTCGTCAACATGCTGACAGACATGCTCCCGGCCCTCGCCGTCGCGCTGGCTCCCGCCCGCCCGAACAGCGGCGAAGACCCGCTCGCATCGGGCCCGGTGAGCAACCTGTGGGACGCGGAATTCAAGCGCACACTGGCAGTCCGCGGCGGTGCCACAGCGCTGGGCGCGGGCCTGGCGTGGGGCATCGGCCGCGTGTCGGGCCGCCCGCGCCGCGCGGAGACGATGGGCCTCGGCGCGCTGGTCGGCACGCAACTGGGCCAGACACTGCTGGCGGCGCGGCACAGCCCGCTGGTGATAGCCACGGCGGCGGTGTCGGCGGTCGCGCTGGTCGCGGTGGTGGAGACGCCGGGCGTGAGCCAGTTCTTCGGCTGCACCCCGCTCGGACCGATGGCTTGGGGGACGGTGCTGGCGTCGGCGGCGACGGCTACGGCGGCCGGGGTGGTCGCGCCTCGGGTGCTGGAGCGGGTGGGGTGGAAGGCTTAGGCGGTTCGCGGGCGGCAGGTTGCCGGCGGCGGTTCGGGGGCGCTGACCGGCGCCGACGGCTCGAAAATCCTTGCGGGTCGGGCCGACGCCGGACAGATGCCGGGTCACGGTTCGATTTCGCGAATTCCGAGTATCAGCGGGAGCTACACAGGTATTCGAACGGCGACGCGATCGACGGTAGGGTTGGGGCCGCTATTAGCTGGGTCTGGTCAGGGATCCGGTCATGTCGACGAGGTGCCCGTGTGCGGCGGGGGAAGTAAGGGAACTGTCATGAACGCCGACCCCGACGAGGGGCAGCCGAGGACCGCGCCTGAGGCAACCGAGGCTGTGACGGTCCCGCCCGAAGCGGGCGAGGCGGATCAGGACGGGCCTGAGACTGAGGACGCCGGGCCGGAGGCCGAGGAGGCTGACGCTGCCGAGTCGGAGCCGGACGCGCCGGAGTCGGACGCAGCCGAGGCCGAGGCCGTTGAGGCTGAGGCGACCGAGCCCGAGCCTGATCCCGAGCCCGAGCCCGAGCCCGAGCCCGAGCCCGAAACAGCATCCGCGACCAAGCCACTTGAGGCAGAAGCTCCCGAGGCGTCGGCCGCCAAACCCGCCAAGCCCAAACCCGAACCCCCAGCCCCCGACCCAGCCTCCCTGGTAGCCGGCCGCTACCGCCTGGTCTCCCTGATCGGCGGCGGCGCCATGGGCGTGGTCTGGCGGGCCCGCGACGAGGTCCTGGGGCGCGATGTCGCCGTCAAAGAGCTGCGTCCCGACCATGGCATGAGCGGCGCGCAGGTCCGCACCTCGCACCAGCGCGCCCGGCGCGAAGGGCGCATCGCCGCGCGTCTTCAGCACCCGAACGCGGTCGTCATCTACGACGTGGCCGAGCACGACGGCCGGCCCTACCTGATCATGGAGTACGTCCCCTCGCAGAGCCTGGGCGACATCCTCGCCACCGGCGCGGTGCTCACCCCGACCGAGGTGACCAGCATCGGCGCCCAGCTGGCCTCCGCGCTCACCGCGGCCCACGAGCGCGGCATCGTGCACCGGGACATCAAGCCCGGCAATGTGCTGATGACCTCCGACGGCACCGTGAAGCTCACCGACTTCGGTATCTCCCGGGCCACCGGCGACGCGACCGTCACCGCGACCGGCGAGATCCTGGGCACCCCCGCCTACACCGCGCCCGAGGTCGCACAAGGGCATCCGGTCGCGTTCCCGGCCGACGTGTTCTCGCTCGGCGCCACCCTCTACGCCGCGGTCGAGGGCATCCCGCCGTTCGGCGAGGACGCCAACGCCATGGCCACGCTGCTGCGCGTGGTCCGCAACGAGATGCGCCGGCCCAAGCGCTCCGGCCCGCTGACCGACACCATCTTGCGGATGCTGAGCCCCGAGCCCATCGACCGGCCGACCATGAAGGAGATCTGGCAGGGGCTCGACGCGCTGGGGACGAAGCCGCTGCCGCCGATCGCGCTCAAGCCGCAGCGCGGCGCGACCCGGGCGTTCGACGCGCCGTCGCCGACCGTGGCGATGGAAGCGGGCTCGGCGATGGGCTCGATCGGTGCGGTCGGCGCCGTCGGTGCGGTCGGTGCGATGGGCGCTGCGAGCACGATGGGTTCGGCCGGCCCGCTCGGCCCGGTCAACGCCCTCGGCCAGAGCCAGAGCCAAAGCCCGCTGGGCCCGCTCGCCGCGAAGGGCACGACGGACGCCAAGCCCACCAACGGCCCGGCCACCGTCACGCCCGCCTCGACCGTGAACCAGCAGGCCTCCTCCACGCCCCTACCGAAGTCGACGACCGCGATGCCGGCCGACCCGGTCCCGACCACCGCGATGGCACAGCAGCCGAAGGCCGTGACGCCGCTGGTCCCGAGGCAGGCCGCGGCGGCCGCCACCCCGCCGCCCCCGACCTCCGAC
>NZ_JAAFZA010000123.1 GCF_015356865.1 Catenulispora pinisilvae | reverse complement strand
GGGAGGGTCGGGGCGCGCCGTCTCGGCGACGGACCTGACGAAGGCGGGGCCGACGTCCGCGTCCGCGAAGCCGACCACGGACCCCACGACGGCGCGGACGCCGGCGGCGACGTCGTCGAGTGCGAAGCCGGCGCGGACCACGCCGCCGCCGAACACGACGACGCCCACCCCGTTGGCGCGGTTCTACGAGCCGGCCGGGACGGCGATCCCCCAGAACCCGGCGCCGCAGCCCGGACCCGGCCAAGTGCTCATGGACGGTCGCTCCAGCGCCGAGATCCTCAAGTCGCTGCTGCCCTCGGGGCTGGTCACCGCCGGCTACGCGGGCCAGGACGACTACGATCCCGCGAACCCGGGGGTGGATGCCGGCTCGACCATGACCGTCGACGACGGGACCGGGAAGCCGACCGACGTCGATGTGACGCTGGTACAGAACGTTGCTAGGACCCTGAAGATCACTGACTGTGTCTCCGCGAAGGAGATGGCCGCCACCCCGATCAGCGATTGCCGGGCGGTTGCCGAACCGGACGGAAGCGTCGTGTTGTCATACCGTATGGACGACTACAACCCGGACGGTGCCGGTTACACCACGAAGGGCTCTTACGACAACAGGTTGATCCGGGTGTTCCAGAACGGCACGGTGCTCGTGCTGGGCGCGAGCAATTTCCACATCCCGCCGAACCCTCCGCAGACCAAGGGCTGGCACGTCGATCCGTCACGCCAGGCCCCGCTGCTGTCGCTGGACCAGCTCGCCGGGATCGCGATGAGTCCGCAGTGGGGACTGACGGTTCCCGCGCAGCTCGCGCAGCAGGCGAAGCAGGATCTCGTGTCCTATGACGACCAGACGCAGCACTGACCGCCGATACGACTGACCACCGATACGGCAGTGTCCCCGGCCCGCGAACATCGGGCCGGGGACACTGCCGTATCAGGCTACGGGGTCGGTCAGGCGGGAACGGCCTGGGCCTGGGGCTCGGTGCCGGTCTTGGTTTCGGCCTTCCGCTCTCGCATCGCCAGCAGCACCCGCCAGGTCGCGGCCCAGACGATCGCCGCTCCGAACATGTGGATGCCGACCAGCAGGACCGGCAGGTGGGTGAAGTACTGCACGTAGCCGATGACGCCCTGGGCCATCAGCAGCAGGAACAGGTCGCGGACGGTGGTCAGGACGCGGGGGCCCGCGCCGGTGGCCTTGAGCCCGAACCACAGCGCCACCGTCAGGCCGACGACCAGGAAGACCAGGTCGGCGTGCAGCTGGGTGGCGTTGGCCGGGCTGAGCGGGAAGCGCTTGTGGCCCGGGTCGCCGGCCTTGGCGCCGGAGTGCGGGCCGCTGCCGGTGACGATCGTGCCGGCGATCAGCAGGGCGCCGACGCCGGCGGTGAGGACGTAGCCGAGCCGGCGCAGGATCGGCTGGACGGTCGGGGTGGGGTCGTTGTCGTTGGGCTCGCGGCTGCGGACCCACAGGACGTAGGACAGCGCGACCATGCCCAGGGAGACCAGCATGTGCAGCGAGACCCAGATCGGGGCCAGGTGGGTGCGGACCGAGATGCCGCCGATCACCGCCTGGACGACGACGCCGACGAACAGCGTCCAGGACAGCTTGTTCAGCACCGCGCGGCGCGGATGCCAGCGCAGGCACGCGATGATCGCCGCGCCGACCGCCACCGAGACGGCGAAGGTGAGCATGCGGTTGGTGAACTCCACGATCCCGTAGGCGCCGAGCCGGCTGGTCGGGACCAGGCTGCCGTCGGTGCAGGTGGGCCAGGTCGGGCAGCCCAGGCCGGAGTCGGTGAGGCGGACCGCGCCGCCGGTGACGATGATGGCGATGTTGGCGACGAACGCGACGAAGCAGGTCCAGGTCAGGATCGCCGGCGGGGTGCGCCAGGCGAGGAGGCGGGCCAGCGGGCCGGTTGGGGTGGCCGGGGTGGCCGGTGTGGCTGGAGCCGCGGGGCTGCCGGTCGCGGCGGCGGATGCGGACTTGCCGGTCGCGCGGTCGGTCGGGTCGGAGGCGGCGGCGCTCGGAGAGCTGGCCGGTTCGGCGGCGGGTGACTCGGCGGTCGCGACCTTGCCGGTCGCGCGGTCGGTCTGAGCAGGCACCTTCGCCTCGGCAGCCTCGCCTGCCGCACCTGCCGCACCTGCCGAGGCGGCGGGCACGGCTGCCGGAGTGGAAGTGTTCGTGCCCGCGGCCGGGGCGTCCCCGGCGGTCTGCGTCATCGTCCTGCTACTCCCACTTGAAGGTCCGGGCGGCCACCGCGATCGCGGCCACGGCCCAGGCGGCGAGGATGCCGACGTTGGCCCAGGGCAGCGTGGCGCCGTGCTGGAGCACGTCGCGCAGGCCGTTGGTGAGGGCGCTGATCGGCAGGGCGTCGAGTACGTGGCGTACGCCCGACGGGAACTTGGACAGCGGGATGATCACCCCGCCGCCGGCCAGCAGCAGCAGGAACACGAAGTTCGCCAGGCCCAAGGTGGCCTCGGCGCGCAGCGTGCCGGCCATCAGCATGGCCAGGCCGGCGAAGGTGCCGGTGGCCAGCACCACCAGCACGATCACGGCCAGCGGGTCGCCGTGCGGCTTCCAGCCCATGGCCAGGGCGATCGCCGAGAGCAGGGCGATCTGGATCACCTCGACGCACAGCACGCACAGCGCCTTGGCCACGATCAGCCCCCAGCGCGGCAGCGGGGTGGCGCCCATCCGCTTGAGCACGCCGTAGCGGCGCTCGAAGCCGGTGGCGATGGCCAGGCCGGTGAACGCCGTGGACAGCACCGCGGCGCCGAACAGGCCCGGGGCGTAGAAGTCGATGCGCTTGCCCGGGCCGGAGGTCGCGACCAGCGACTCCCCGGAGAACAGGACCATCATCAGGGCCGGGATCACTATGGTCAGCAGCAGCTGCTCGGGGTTGCGGAGCATCAGCCGGACCTCGTGCCCGGCCTGGGCCAGGATCATCCGGGTGGCCGGGGCCGCGCCGGGCTTCGGGGTGAAGTCCAGGGCGGCACCCGTGGCGACGCGGTTGTCGTCGGGGGGAGCGGTGGTGGTCAACGGAGCTCCCGTCCGGTCAGATCGAGGAAGACGTCTTCGAGGGTGCGCCGGCCGACGCTGAGGCCTTGCGGCATCACGTCCTTGGCCGCGCACCATGAGGTCACCTTCGCCAGCACGTCGGGGGTGACGTCGCCGCCCACAGTGTAGGCGCCCGGCGGCTGCTCGGCCGCGGTGAGGCCGGGCGGCAGCCCCGCGAGCAGGCCGGCCAGGTCCAGGCCGGCCGGAGCGGTGAACCGGATCTCGGTGTCCCCGGCGCCGTTGGCCGTGCTCAGCGCGTCCGGGGTGTCGTGCGCGATCACCTTGCCGGCGTCCACGATCGCCACCGTGTCGGCCAGCCGCTCGGCCTCGTCCAGTAAGTGGGTGGTGAGGACCACCGTGACCCCGTCCCGCCGCAGCTGCTCGATCAACTCCCAGGTGGCGTGCCGGGCCTGCACGTCCAGCCCGGCGGTGGGCTCGTCCAGGAACACCAACTCCGGCCGCCCGACCACGGCCAGCGCCAGCGAGAGCCGCTGCTGCTGCCCGCCGGACAGCCGCCGGAAGGTGGTGCGGCCGGCCGAGCCCAGGCCCAGGCGCTCGATCAGGGCGTCGGTGTCCAGCGGGTTCGCGTAGAGCTTGGCGGTGTGCTTCAGCATCTCCACCGCGCGCACGCTGGGGTAGATGCCGCCGGACTGGAGCATCACGCCGATCCGCGGCCGCAGCTGCTCACCCTGCGTGACCGGGTCCAGGCCGAGGACGCGGACGGTGCCGCCGTCCGGTCGGCGGTAGCCCTCGCAGCACTCGATGGTCGAAGTCTTCCCGGCCCCGTTCGGGCCGAGCACGGCGGTGATGGTCCCGGTCTGCACGCGCAGGTCCAGGCCGTCCACCGCGGTCTTGGCGCCGTACCTCTTGACCAGGCCGGTCACTTCTACGGCTGGTTGTCCCATAGCGGAGATTCTACGAAGACACTCTGTGGTGCTCGGCGCCGGGTAAGGCTGTTACCTGCGCCACACGTCCGCCGGGCCGGTCGGCCCGGCGGTGACCGGCTGCCGCCGACGCCGTGACCGAAGCCGATATCGAAGGATTACTGAACCGGTTCACTTGATCGCTGAACCGGTTCATGCCCCCTGCTCGGTGTAAGGGGCGCGGGTGCTCTCCCGGACCGTCAGCCGAGGCGTGGCGCCCTGCACGTCGCGCACCGACCCCGGCTCGTCGATCGCCGCCAGCAGCATGGCCGCGACCTGGCCGCCGAGCGCGAAGGTGTCGCGGCCCAGGGCGGTGATCGCCGGGTGCACGATCCGGGTGAGCAGCGAGTCCTCGAAGGAGACCACCGACAACCCGGCCGGCACCGCGACGCCCATCTCGGCGGCCACCGCGAGCCCGGCCACCGCCATCACGTCCGAGTCGAAGATCAGCGCGCTGGGCCGGTTCGGGCTGCTCAGCAGCGCGCGGGTGGCCGAGGCGCCCTGGGCGTCGCTGAAGTCGGTGGGGACCGAGACCGCGTCCACCAGGTCCAGGCGGCGGGCGGCGTCCTTCAGGGCCCGGATCCGGCGGCGGGTGTGGTGGAAGGCCTCATCGCCGGCGACGTGCGCGATCCGGCGGTGGCCCAGGGCGGCGAGGTAGTCGACCAGGGACAGCATCGCCTCGCGGTCGTCGGCCCACAGGCTGGGCAGCGTGCCGTGGCCGCCGGGGCCGCCGATCACCACCGCCGGGACGCCCAGTTCCTCCAGGACCGGCACCCGCTTGTCCCGGTGTTGCAGGTCCACCAGGACGAAGCCGTCGACGTGCCGCTCGGAGGTCCAGCGCCGGTAGACCTCGATCTCGGCGGCGGTGTCCTCGACGATCATCAGGTGCAGGGCGATCGAGCGCGCCGAGAGCCCGGCCTGCAAGCCGGCCAGCAGCAGACCGAAGAACGGCTCGGCGCCGATGGTCTGCGCCGGGCGCGCGACGACCAGGCCGACCGCGTCGGAGCGGGCGCCGCTGAGCGCGCGGGCCGCCTTGTGCGGCCGCCAGTTCATCTCCGAGGCCGCCGCCAAGATACGGTCGCGGGTGGCGGGGCTTACCCCTGGCCTGCCGTTCAGCGCGAACGACACGGCGCTCTTGGACACCCCGGCCCGCCGGGCGATGTCGTCGATGGTGGGTCTGGTCACGGTTCGGTATCCCTTCCCCGGTGGGGGTCTGGGGACCCCTTGACACCTCGGATGACGCAGAGCATAGTCCCGTTTCACTAGAGCGGTTTAGTAAAACTCTCGTGAACGAGAGAGCACTCCTGAACGACCCCCCAACACGATCCCCTCACACGAAAAGGTCGGGAGTCATGACCATGCGCAGGACCACAGCGGTATCCGCTATCGCCGTCGCCGCGACGCTGCTGGCGGGCTGCGGCGTCGGAAGCAAGTCCTCCTCCGCGGACGCGAACAAGACGGTGTCCACCACGGCCGCGCTGTCCGGCAGCATCACGTTCCAGACCTGGTCGCTGAAGAACGACAAGTTCACGCCGTACTTCAACACCCTGATCGCGGCGTTCAAGCAGGCGCACCCGGGCACCGACGTCAACTGGATCGACCAGCCCGGCGACGGCTACCCGACCAAGGTCGCCAGCCAGGTCAGCACCGGCAGCCTGCCGGACGTGATCAACCTGCCGCCGGACATCGCGCACTCCGTGGCCAAGACCGGCAACCTGCTGGACCTGAAGCAGAACGACCCGACGCTGGCCACCGACTACGTCAAGAGCGGCCTGGCCGCCTACAACTACCAGGATGTCTCCGGCGGCTCGCAGGACTTCGGCTTCCCCTGGTACCTGGGCACGGACGTCAGCTACTGGAACAAGACGATGATGGCCAAGGACGGCCTGGACGCCACCAAGCCCCCGAAGACCTTCGACGACCTGGTGGCCCAGGCGAAGATCATGCATGACGCGTCCGGCGGCAAGGACTACCTGATGTCCCGGGCCCCGGGGCTGTCGGACATCGCCAACACCGGCACCAAGCTGCTCACCGCCGACGGGACGAAGTTCGCCTTCAACACCGCGCCGGCCGAGGCGATGCTGGACAAGTACACCGCCGCCTACAAGGCCGGCTACCTGCCCTCCAACGTCCTGGACAACAGCTACGAGGGCAACTCCACGCTGTTCAGCAAGCAGCAGGTGGCCTGGACCACCGGCGGCGGCAACCTGATCACCAGCTTGCAGCAGGACAACCCGACGCTGGCCCCGAACGTGCTGCCCTCCCCGGCGCTGGACACCGCGCCGCTGTACGTGCAGGGCCTGTCGGTCTCCAGCAAGAGCAAGAACCTGCCGCTGGCGCTGGCCTTCGCCGAGTTCGTGACGAACAACGCGAACCAGACGGCCTTCGTCAAGCTGGCCCCGGGCTTCCTGCCGGGCTCCGCCGCCTCCGCGAACGACCCGCAGTACACCAAGAGCGACGGCACCCCGCAGGGCGACGCCGCGGTGATCGCGTACCAGGACATGCAGACCGCGGTGAACTTCACGCCGCCGATCTGGACCGACGCGATGAACACGATCCTGAACCAGGAGATCGCCAAGGCGATGACTGGCAAGGAGACCTCGAAGCAGGCCTTGGACAACACGGTGAACCAGGCGAACGCGCTGCTCACCCAGTGATCTGTGTCCTGTAGGCCTGAGTAGGAATTAGCGAGGAAACCGATGAGGTCCCACCGGTTCTACACCCCATGGCTGCTGATGCTGCCGGCCCTGGTCTGGCTCGGTCTGTTCAGCGTGTGGCCGGCCATCAACACGGTCACGCTGTCGTTCACCAACGTGCATCAGCTGACCGGTGGGCACTTCATAGGGCTCAAAAACTACTGGCTCCTATGGCATGACCCGCATATCCGGGACGCCGTGCTCAACACCATCGTCTTCATGGTGATCTGCGTCCCGCTGCTCACACTGTTGCCGCTGCTGCTGGCTCTGCTGGTGCAGCGCAATATCCGCGGTATCGCGTTCTTCCGGACGGCCTTCTACTTCCCGGTCATCGCCTCGGCGGTGACGGTGGCGCTGATCTGGAAGTGGATGCTGGACGACCGCGGGCTGTTCAACAACCTGCTCCAGACCATGGGGTTCGTGCACAAGACGGTGCCGTTCCTGACCGACCGGTGGCTGCTGTTGCTCAGTGCCATCGCGCTGACGGTGTGGAAGGGGCTGGGCTACTACATGCTCCTTTATATGTCCGCGCTCGGCAGCGTGCGGCGGGATCTGCACGAGGCGGCCGCCGTGGACGGGGCCGGGACGGTGCGCCGGTTCTGGAGCATCACGGTGCCCGGGGTGCGCGGGACCATGATCCTGATATCCGTGCTGATCGCGGTGAACGCTATGCGCGTGTTCAGCGAGCTCTACATCCTCGGCGGTGCGACCGGCGGGGTCGGGGGCCAGGACGTCTCGATCGTGATGCTGGTGCAGCAGGCCGCCTCCGGTTCTGACGGCCGGCTCGGTTACGCCAGCGCGATCAGCGTGTTCCTGTTCTTCCTCACCGCCATCCCGCTGTTGTTCCTGACCCGCCTGAACAAGAACAGCCAGGAGGAGTCGTGACCGCGACCACCGCTGAGGACAGCCGCGAGGACCGCAAGCGCCGGGTTCGCGGGACGGCCGCCGTGCGGCATCCGGACCGCAAGGGGCGCTCGCCCATCTTCGACGCCCCTACGCCGCACGGCTTGTTCTTCCGCTATCTGGCGCTGATCATCGTGCTGCTGATCTCGATCGGCCCGATGCTCTGGGAGCTGTCGACCTCGCTGAAGAGCAAGGCCGAGGACGTCTACACGCAGAACATCCAGCTACTGCCGCACCACCCGACGCTCGGCAACTACGGCGAGGTGCAGAACACCATCCCGGTGTGGCACTTCGCGCTGAACTCGCTGACGGTGGCGGTCATCAACGTCACCGGCAACGTCATCGGCGCCACGCTGGCCGGCTACGTGCTGGCCCGGCTGAAGTTCAAGGGCCGCAAGCTGCTGCTCGGGGTGTTCGTCGCGACGCTGATCCTGCCGGCCGAGGTGACGATCATCTCCAAGTTCCAGATGATCACCAGCATGGGCCTGGGCAACTCGATCCTCGGTGTCTGTCTGCCGGACATGATCGCCATGACCAACGTGCTGCTCATGCGCAACGCGTTCATGGCGCTGCCCAGGGAGGTCGAGGAGGCCGCGATCATCGACGGCGCCAACGTCCTGCAGCGGATGCGCTACGTCGGCCTGCCGTCGGTCAAGGGCGTGCTGAGCGTGATCTCGATCTTCGCCTTCATCGGCGCCTGGGACGACTTCCTGTGGCCGCTGCTGGTGTTGCAGAGCCCGGACAAGCTCACCCTCACCGTCGGCCTGTCCTACCTGAACGGCCAGTGGTCGCACGACCCGCGCACCATCGCCGCCGGCACCATGATGGCGCTGCTACCGATCTTGGCCTTGTTCCTGATCTTGCAACGGTACTTCTTCCGAGGCGTCGCCCAGGGCGCGATCAAGGGGTGAGTCCCCCCACGCATCCCGGTACCAGCTCAGCTCCACCCGAACACACACGAGGGAAGCCCGCCCCGGCCATGACCGCAGCTCCGCTGTCCGCCCCGCAGCCCACGACGACACAGCAGACCCAGCCCACCGAGCAGACCCAGCCCCCCACCGGGCAGGCCCAGCACACGCCCCGTTTCGGCGTCAACTACACCCCCAGCGCCGGGTGGTTCCACCACTGGCTCGACTTCGACCTGGACCAGGTGCGCGCCGACCTGGACTCGATCGCCGGGCTCGGCCTGGACCACGTGCGGGTCTTCCCGCTGTGGCCGCTGTTCCAGCCCAACCGCACCCTGATCCGCCCGCGTGCGGTCGAGCAGCTGGTGGCGCTCGCCGACGCCGCCGCCGAACGCGGCCTGGACGTCAACGTCGACGGCTTGCAGGGTCACCTGTCCAGCTTCGACTTCCAGCCGGCCTGGGTGAGCACCTGGCACCGCCGGAACATGTTCACCGATCCCGATGTGGTCGCCGGCGAGGCCGAGTACCTGCGCACGCTGGCCGCGGCGCTGGCCGACCGGCCCAACTTCATCGGGATGACGCTCGGCAACGAGACCAACCAGTTCTCCGGCGACCCGCACCCGGACCCGGACCGCATCACCCCGGCCGAGGCCGGGGCCTGGCTGGACCGGCTGCTCGGCGCCTGCGAGCAGGGCGCGCCGGGCAAGCTGCACCTGCACTGCTCTTATGACGCCGCCTGGTACCTCGACGACCACCCGTTCACCCCGGCGCACGCCGCCCGGTACGGCGCCGCGACCGCGATCCACTCCTGGGTCTTCAACGGCACGCAGCAGCGCTACGGGTCGGATTCGGCGGCCGTGGCGCACCACGCCGAGTACATGATCGAGCTGTCCAAGGCCTGGGCCACCGAGGCGCACCGGCCGGTGTGGCTGCAAGAGGTCGGCGCGCCGCAGCCGCACATACCGGCCGACCGCGCCGCCGACTTCACCAGGGCGACCGTGGCTAACGCGCTCGACTGCCCGGACCTGTGGGGCGTCACGTGGTGGTGCTCGCACGACGTGAGCAAGGACCTGGCAGACTTCCCTGAGCTCGAATACAGCCTGGGTCTGCTCACCAACTCCCGGGAGCCCAAGCCGGCCGGACTGGAACTGGCGAAGATCGTCGGCGAGGTCCGGGAGACCTGGACGCCGCCCGCGCCGCGGGCGGTCGGCCTGGTCGTGGACCTGCCGGAGGAGGTCACGGTCCGGGCCACCTGCGCTCCGGGCGGGCGGTACTACGAAGCCTTCATGCGGTTATCGGCAGAAGGTGCCCGGCCCACGGCTGTACTCGCGGCGCTCGCGGGGGATAAGAATCACTTGACTGCGCGCGGCATCACCGAGGTGCTGGCCGTCGAGGACGTTTGGAGCTAAAGCGATGCACGATAACCGGTCCTTGGTGGAACACCGCCTGAAGCGCGTCCTGGAGGAGCGCATCGCCCCGGCGGTCTACCCGGCGTCGGTGCCGTTGACCGGGTCGATCTGGGTGGCCCCGGGCGAGCCGGTCCCGGTGGCCGAGGGTCTGGCCGCGCCGCGCGAGCCGGTCGCGGTCGGCGACCGGTGGGGCGCGCCGTGGGGGACGAGCTGGCTGACGGTCTCCGGGACGGTGCCCGCCGAGTGGGCGGGCAAGACCGTCGAGGCGATCATCGACCTCGGGTTCGACAAGAACATGCCCGGCTTCCAGTGCGAGGGCCTGGTCTACCGGCCCGACGGCTCGCCGGTGAAGGGCCTGAACCCGCGCAACCAGTGGGTGCGGGTGGCCGACAACGCCGCCGGCGGCGAGGACGTGCTGCTGCACGTCGAGGCCGCGTCGAACCCGGTGATCCTGGACTACCACCCCTTCTTGCCGACGCTGCTCGGGGACAAGGACACGGCCGGCGACGAACCGCAGTACCGGCTGGAGAAGCTGGAGCTGGCGGTCTTCGACGAGACGGTCTGGAACCTGGTCGCCGACCTGGAGGTGCTCGGCGAGCTGATGGCCGAGCTGCCCGAGGACTCGGCGCGCCGTTACGACATCGTGCGCGCCGTGGAGAAGGCGCTGGACGCCGTCGACTTGCAGAACGTGAACGCCACCGCGGCCGCCGCGCGCGAGCAGCTGGCCGGGGTGCTGGCCAAGCCGGCCGTGCCCTCGGCGCACACCATCTCCGCGATCGGCCACGCGCACATCGACTCGGCGTGGCTGTGGCCGCTGCGCGAGACGGTCCGCAAGGTCGCCCGCACCACCGCGAACATGACCAACCTGCTGGACTCCGAGCCCGAGTTCATCTACACGATGTCCCAGGCCGCGCAGTACGACTTCATCAAGACCCACCGCCCCGAGGTCTACGAGAAGGTCAAGAAGGCCGTCGCCGAAGGCCGCTTCGTGCCGGCCGGCGGCATGTGGGTGGAGTCGGACACGAACATGCCCGGCTCGGAGGCGATGGCCCGGCAGTTCGTCCACGGCAAGCGCTTCTTCCTGGACGAGTTCGGCGTCGAGAACGACGAGGCCTGGCTGCCGGACACCTTCGGCTTCGCCGGCGGCCTGCCGCAGATCATCAAGGCGGCGGGTTCGAAGTGGCTGCTGACCCAGAAGATCTCCTGGAGCCAGGTCAACAAGTTCCCGCACCACACCTTCCTGTGGGAGGGCATCGACGGCACCCGGATCTTCACCCACTTCCCGCCGATCGACACCTACAACTGCTCGATGAAGGGCAGCGAGATCGCGCACGCCGCCCGCAACTTCAAGGACAAGGGCCGCGCCTCGCTGTCGCTGGCCCCGACCGGCTGGGGCGACGGCGGCGGCGGGACCACCCGCGAGATGGTCGCCAAGGCCAAGCGGATGAAGGACTTGGAGGGGTCGGCGAAGGTCGTCTGGGAGAAGCCGGCGGCGTTCTTCGCCAAGGCCGAGGCCGAGTACCAGAACCCGCCGGTGTGGGTGGGGGAGCTGTACCTGGAGCTGCACCGGGCCACGCTGACCAGCCAGGCGAAGACCAAGCAGGGGAACCGCAACAGCGAGCACCTGCTGTGGACGGCCGAGCTGTGGGCGGCCACGGCGGCTGTGCGGGCCGGGTACGAGTATCCGTACGACGAGCTGGACCGGATCTGGAAAACGGTCCTGCTGCACCAGTTCCACGACATCCTCCCCGGTTCGTCGATCGCCTGGGTGCACCGCGAGGCGGAGAAGACGTACCGGGAGGTCGCGGATACCCTCATCGCCGGGATCCTCGCGGCCCACCTGGCGTTGGCCGGCCAGGGGAGGCCCGATCCGAGCAGCCCGGTGGTCTTCAACGGCGCGCCGTATGAGATCAACGGGATCCCGGCCGGCGGCGCGGGAGCGCAGGTCGAGCCGCAGGGCCGGGTCAGCGTCTCGGACCGGGCCGGCGGCGGCCACGTGCTGGAGAACGGCCTGGTCCGGGTCGAGATCGACGACCGGGGCCTGGTGGTCTCGCTCTTCGACCTCGAACAGGAACGGGAGACCCTGCCGCCCGGGGCGGCGGCGAACCTGCTCCAGATCCACCCGGACTTCCCGAACATGTGGGACGCCTGGGACGTCGACGAGTTCTACCGCAACACCGTGACGGACCTGACCGAGGTCGACGAGCTCTCGGCGTTCGACAGCGGCGCGCCGCGGGTGGCGGGCGTCAGCGTGCGCCGATCGTTCGGCGCCTCGACGGTCCAACAGGTCATCCTTCTGGAGAGCGGGTCCAAGGCGGTCCAGTTCAGAACCGAGGTGGACTGGCACGAGACCGAGAAGTTCCTCAAGCTCGCGTTCCCGATGGACATCCACGCCGACCGCTACGCCTCGGAGACCCAGTTCGGCCACATCTACCGGCCGACCCACACCAACACCTCGTGGGAGGCCGCGAAGTTCGAGGCCTGCAACCACGGCTTCCTGCACTTCGAGGAGCCGGGCTTCGGCGTCGCGATCCTGAGCGGGACCTACGGCCACGACGTCACACGCACCGTGCGCGAGGACGGCGGGACCACGGTCACCGCGCGTGTCTCGCTGCTGCGCGCGCCGCGGTTCCCCGATCCGGAGACGGACCAGGGCGAGCACACCTTCCGCCACGCGGTGGCGCCCGGCGCGGCGATCGGGGACGCGGTCCGGGAGGCCCGCCTGGTGAACCCCTTCTACGGTCCGTCCTTCGGTGAGCCCGGCACTGTCATCGAGCCGCTGTTCACCATCGACAACGACGCCGTCGCGGCTTCCGCGATCAAGCTCGCCGACGATCGCAGTGGCGACGTGGTCCTGCGGGTCTACGAAACCAACGGCGGCCGGGCCACGGCACGCGTCACGCCGAACTTCGGTTTCTCGGGGTTTGAGATCTGCGATTTGCTTGAGCGGCCGATCACCCGAGAGGCTGTGAGCGTGGCCACAGACAACGATGGACTCGTGCTGAACCTGCGGCCGTTCCAGCTAGTCACACTCCGCTTCACCCGCACCACCGGTTCGGAGGCCTGAACCAGATGAACGTCCTACCCACCTATGCCGCCGAGCCCGATCGCTATGACGGCCGGATGCCCTATCGGCGCAGCGGGGCCAGCGGGCTGAAGCTGCCCGCGGTGTCGCTGGGGCTGTGGCACAACTTCGGGGACGGCAAGCCGCTGGACGAGCAGCGCGCGGTGCTGCGGCGGGCCTTCGACCTCGGGGTGACGCACTTCGACCTGGCGAACAACTACGGGCCGCCCTACGGCTCGGCCGAGGTCAACTTCGGGCACCTGTTCGCGCAGGACCTCCGGCCGTACCGGGACGAGCTGGTGATCTCCACCAAGGCCGGGTACGACATGTGGCCGGGGCCCTATGGCGAGTGGGGGTCGCGCAAGTACCTGCTGGCCTCGCTGGACCAGTCGCTGGGCCGGATGGGCCTGGACTACGTCGACATCTTCTACTCGCACCGCTTCGACCCGGAGACTCCGCTGGAGGAGACGATGGGCGCGCTGGCTTCGGCGGTGCAGCAGGGGAAGGCGCTGTACGTCGGCATCTCCTCCTACAACTCCGAGCAGACGCGCGAGGCCGCCGCGCTGCTGCGGCAGATGGGCGTGCGGGCCCTGATCCACCAGCCGTCGTACTCGATCCTGAACCGCTGGATCGAGGACGACTCGCTGCTGGACGCGACCGCCGAGACCGGCATGGGCTGCATCGCGTTCAGCCCGCTGGCGCAGGGGCTGCTGACGTCGCGGTACCTGGACGGGAGCGTCCCGGCCGGGTCGCGGGCCTCGATCGGCCGCTTCCTGTCCAAGGACAACCTGACGCCGGAGGTGCTGGCCAAGCTGCGCGGGCTCAACGAGCTGGCCGGCAAGCGCGGGCAGAGCCTGGCGCAGATGGCGACGCAGTGGGTGATCCGTGACCCGCGGATGACCTCGGCGCTGATCGGGGCGTCGTCGGTGGCGCAGTTGGAGGAGAACGTGGCCGCGGTGTCCGGGCCGGAGTTCACCGCCGAGGAACTGGCCGCGATCGACGAGCTGGCGCTCGGGTAGCCCGGAAGACCTGAGCATGGTGCCGCCGAGCCGGGGCTACCGAGCCCCGGTTCGGCGGCTTTCGCTCGCCGAGCCGGAGCAAAACGTTTTCCTTGAGCAAGCGTCCTTCTTGAACAAGCGTCGGCCTTAGACAAGCGTCGTCCCGAACACCCGGAGGAAGTGTGTACGCGGCCATCGACATCGGCGGCACCAAGATCGCGGCGGGGTTGGTCGATGCCGATGGCGTCCTGCTGACCCGGCACGAACGGCCGACCCCGGCCGTCGAGCCGATGGCGGCCGTCGAGGGCCTGCTCGCGCAGCTGGCCGCGGACCCGGGCTGGGAGCAGGCCGGCGCGGTGGGCATCGGCAGCGCCGGGCCCATCGACGCCGCCAAGGGCACCATCAGCCCGCTGAACATCCCGGCCTGGCGCGACTTCCCGCTGGTCGCCCGGGTCGCCGACGCCACCGGGCGGCCGGTGACGCTGGCCGGCGACGGCGTCGCGATGGCCGCCGGCGAGCACTGGCGCGGCGCCGCCAAGGGCCGCGAGAACGTGCTGTGCATGGTGGTCTCCACCGGCGTCGGCGGCGGCCTGATCCTCGGCGGCAAGCTGCGCCCCGGCCCCAGCGGCAACGCCGGGCACGTCGGCCACATCTGCGTGGAACTCGACGGCCCGCCGTGCCCGTGCGGCGCGCGCGGCTGCGTCGAGGTGATCGCCAGCGGCACCGCCATCGCCGCCCGCGCGGTGCGCGAGGGCTGGCAGCGCCCCGGCGGCGGCCCGGCGTCCGAGGCCACCGCCGCGGAGGTGGCCGAGTCGGCGCGCGCCGGCGACCCGATCGCGCTGGCCTCCTACGACCGCTCGGCCAAGGCGATCGCGGCGGCCATCGCCGGGACCGCGGCGCTGGTGGACATGGAGGCGGCGGTGATCGGCGGCGGCGTGGCGAAGTCGGGGGAGGTGCTGTTCGCGCCGCTGCGCAAGCATTTGAAGGAGTACGCGCGGCTGTCGTTCACCCGCGATGTGACGGTGCATCCGGCGGCGCTCGGCGGGGACGCGGGGCTGATCGGGGCGGCGGCTTTGGTGGGGCACGCGGCGATTTAGGGCTGGGGAGCAGGGATGAGTCACCTCACCGACATCATGGTCTCCGTCGGTTTCCCGGATCAGCCCACTGTCGAGGCACTGAGCCGATGGATCGACGAGGAGGCACCGGTCCGGGGCGTCGGCGGCCCGGTCGAGGGGAGGTGGGTCGGCAATCTCGCTGAGACCACTGGCCCGCGCACGCAGTGGGGCGGAGGCAAGGCTCCGGGGTGCGTGGTCTTCGCGGGCACGCTGAACCATGTGGACATCGGCGGCCTGCTCGCCCATATCGCGAGCGTCCAGTGGCGCGCACCCGAGGTCTTGCAAGTGTTCGTGCTGGACGAATATGACACCGTCTTCCAGGTCTGGATGTTCCAGGACGGTCGCCTGTGCCCGATGATCGGGCCCCGTGCCGAACCACCTGCGCGCCAGGCGTAGGCTCGGCTTGAGGCGCCGTCGTCCGAGCCCCGCTCCGAGTCGCCGCCCGCGCGTGAATTAGGTCACATCTGCGTGACTTATTAGGTCCCCCTTACTTGGTGCGCGGGAACGAATAAAGGCACACTGGTGTTGTGGAAAGTGTGCCGAACCCGATCGTGAGTGCGTCGTCGCCCGCCGACGACGCTTCTGACGTGCACGTCGGTACGCGTAATCGGGTCGCGCGCAGCATTTTGGCGAACGGCCCGTCGACCGCCGTCGATCTCGGCAAGCGGCTCAAGATGACGCCGGCCGGTGTCCGGCGTCACCTGGATGCGCTGCTCGCTGAGAATCTTGTGGAGGCGCGGCAGCAGCGGACGTACGGCCAGCGCGGCCGGGGGCGTCCGGCGAAGGTGTTCGCGCTCACCGACAGCGGCCGGAGTGTCTTCTATCAGGCGTACGACCAACTGGCCGTCGACGCGCTGAAGTTCCTCGCCGACAGTGTGGGGGCCGAGGCGGTCGAGGCGTTCGCGCGCAAGCGGGTCGCGGAGCTGTCGGACCGGTTCCGGGAGCGGATGGACGCGGTGCCCGCCGAGGAGCGGCCGGCCTTGCTGGCCAAGCTGCTGACCGACGACGGGTACGCCGCCACGCTCCGCGAGAGCGGCAAGGCGCCCGCCGCCGGCGAGCAGCTGTGCCAGCACCACTGCCCGGTGGCGCATGTCGCCGAGCAGTTCCCGCAGCTGTGCGAGGCCGAGACCGAGGCCTTCGCCGAGCTGCTGGGGACCCACGTCCAACGACTGGCGACCATCGCCCACGGCGACGGCGTGTGCACGACTTTCATCCCGATGACAGCGACAGCCACCGGGACCAGCAAGAGCAATGAGGTTTCCGGAGGGAACGCGCTATGACCACCACCTCACACGAGCAGCTCGAAGGCATCGGCACCTACGAGTACGGCTGGGCCGACTCCGACGTCGCCGGCTCCTCGGCGCGCCGCGGCCTGAACGAGGACGTCGTCCGCGACATCTCCGCGAAGAAGAACGAGCCGCAGTGGATGCTGGACATGCGGCTGCGCGGCCTGCGGCTGTTCGAGAAGAAGCCGATGCCGGTGTGGGGCGCGGACCTCGGCGGGATCGACTTCGACAACATCAAGTACTTCGTGCGCTCCACCGAGAAGCAGGCCGAGTCCTGGGACGACCTGCCGGCGGACATCAAGAACACCTACGACAAGCTGGGCATCCCGGAGGCCGAGAAGCAGCGGCTGATCTCCGGCGTGGCGGCGCAGTACGAGTCCGAGGTCGTCTACCACCAGATCAACAAGGAGCTGGAGGAGCAGGGTGTCATCTTCCTGGACACCGACACCGCTCTGAAGGAGTACCCGGAGCTGTTCCGCGAGCACTTCGCGACCGTGATCCCCACCGGCGACAACAAGTTCTCCGCGCTGAACACCGCGGTGTGGTCCGGCGGGTCCTTCATCTACGTCCCCAAGGGCGTGCACGTCCAGATCCCGCTCCAGGCCTACTTCCGCATCAACACCGAGAACATGGGCCAGTTCGAGCGGACGCTGATCATCGCCGACGAGGACTCCTACGTCCACTACGTCGAGGGCTGCACCGCGCCGATCTACTCCTCGGACTCGCTGCACTCGGCGGTCGTGGAGATCGTGGTGAAGAAGAACGCCCGGGTGCGCTACACCACCATCCAGAACTGGTCGAACAACGTCTACAACCTGGTCACCAAGCGCGCCGCCGCGCAGGCCGGCGCCACCATGGAGTGGATCGACGGCAACATCGGCTCCAAGGTGACGATGAAGTACCCGGCCGTCTGGCTGCTCGGCGAGCACGCCAAGGGCGAGACGCTGTCCGTCGCCTTCGCCGGCGAGGGCCAGCACCAGGACGCCGGCGCCAAGATGGTGCACGCCGCGCCGCACACCTCCTCGACCATCATCTCCAAGTCGGTGGCCCGCGGCGGCGGCCGCACCTCCTACCGCGGCCTGGTCCAGGTGCAGGAGGGCGCGCACCACAGCAAGTCCACCGTGAAGTGCGACGCGCTGCTGGTCGACACCGTCTCCCGCTCGGACACCTACCCCTACGTGGACGTCCGCGAGGACGACGTGTCCATGGGCCACGAGGCGACCGTCTCCAAGGTCAGCGAGGACCAGCTGTTCTACCTGATGAGCCGGGGCATGACCGAGGACGAGGCGATGGCGATGATCGTCCGCGGCTTCGTCGAGCCGATCGCCCGCGAGCTGCCGATGGAGTACGCGCTGGAGCTCAACCGGCTGATCGAGCTGCAGATGGAGGGCGCGGTCGGCTGACGCCCGCGTTCCTTGTCCGAAACAGACCTCTAACGAACCTCTAGCCACGAGTACGGGACATCGATGTCTGATCCGCAGAACCAGGTGGGCTCCAAGACCGCCGCAGCCGTCACCGTGAACGAGCCCGGCGCGGGCAACCGCCTCGCCGGCCCGGGCACCGGCCGCGCCGTGAGCCAGCCGACCGACGCGCGCGTGGAGCGCCACGCCTCCTTCGACCCCGCGGACTTCCCGGCCCTGACCGGCCGCGAGGAGGACTGGCGCTTCACCCCGCTGAAACGGTTGCGCGGGCTGCACGAGTCCCCGGCGGCCGACGGCAAGCTCGCGGTCGAGATCACTGCTCCGGAGCCGGTTGTGGTGCAGACCGTGGGCCGCGACGACGCCCGGCTGGGCAAGGCCGGCATCCCGGTGGACCGCACCTCGGCGCTGGCCTGGGCCGGCTTCACCGAGGCCACCGTCATCACCGTCCCGGCCGAGGCCGAGGTCGCCGAGCCGGTGCGGGTGAGCCTGACCGGCACCGGCGGCACCGTGTTCGGCAACGTGCTGGTGGACGTGAAGCCGTTCGCCAAGGCCGTGGTGGTCCTGGACTACCAGGGCAGCGCCACCTACTCGGAGAACGTGCAGTTCCTGGTCGGCGACAGCGCCGACCTGACCGTCATCGCGCTCCAGGAATGGGCCGACGACGCCGTGCACCTGTCCCAGCAGCAGGCCAAGCTCGGCCGGGACGCGCGGTTCCAGTCCATCAACGTCACCTTCGGCGGCGACCTGGTCCGGCTCACGCCGCGGGTGGCCTACACCGAGCCCGGCGGCGACGCCGAACTGCTCGGCGTCTACTTCGCCGACGCCGGCCAGCACCTGGAGTCCCGCCTGCTGGTCGACCACAGCGCCACGCACTGCAAGTCCCGCGTGACCTACAAGGGCGCGCTCCAGGGCCAGGACGCGCACACGGTCTGGGTCGGCGACGTCCTGATCCGCGCCGAGGCCGAGCAGACCGACACCTACGAGCTGAACCGCAACCTGGTCCTGACCGACGGGGCGCGCGCCGACTCGGTGCCGAACCTGGAGATCGAGACCGGCGAGATCGTCGGCGCCGGGCACGCCAGCGCGACCGGCCGCTTCGACGACGAGCAGCTGTTCTACCTCCAGGCCCGCGGCATCCGCGAGGACGAGGCCCGCCGCCTGGTGGTCCGCGGCTTCTTCGCCGACGTGATCGGCCGCATCGGCATCCCCGATGTCCAGGAGCGGCTGATGACCAAGGTGGAGGAAGAGCTCGCGGGCGCGGTGACCGCGGGGGCGGCCGTATGACCGAGACACAGACCTGGGTCCGCGTCTGCGGCGTCTCCGAGGTCACCCCGGACCAGCCCAAGGCGGTCGTGGCCGGCCAGACCCCGGTGGCCGTGGTGCTGCACGACGACGAGTTCTACGCCATTCACGACGTGTGCTCGCACGCGAACGTGGCCCTGTCCGAGGGCGAGGTCGTGGACTGCGAGATCGAGTGCTGGCTGCACGGCTCGATGTTCGACCTGAAGACCGGCAGGCCCTCCAGCCTGCCGGCCACCGAGCCGGTGCCGGTGTACCCCGTGAAGATCGAAGGCGATGACCTGTACGTCGCCGTGAAGGAGGCGTAGAGAGTCATGGCGACCCTGGAAATCAAGGACCTGCACGTCACGGTCGAGGGCGAGAACGGCCCGCGCGAGATCCTGCGCGGGGTGAACCTCACGGTCAAGGAGGGTGAGACGCACGCCATCATGGGCCCCAACGGCTCCGGCAAGTCCACCCTGGCCTACTCGATCGCCGGGCACCCGAAGTACACCATCACCTCCGGCACCGTCACCCTGGACGGCGAGGACGTGCTGGCGATGACCGTGGACGAGCGGGCCCGGGCCGGCATGTTCCTGGCCATGCAGTACCCGGTGGAGATCCCCGGCGTCACCGTCTCCAACTTCCTGCGCACCGCGGCCACCGCGATCCGCGGCGAGGCCCCGAAGCTGCGCACCTGGGTCAAGGAAGTCAACGGCGCCATGGAAGCCATCCAGATGGACAAGGCCATGGCCGAGCGCAACGTCAACGAGGGCTTCTCCGGAGGCGAGAAGAAGCGCCACGAGATCTTGCAGATGGAGCTCCTGAAGCCGAAGATCGCGATCCTGGACGAGACCGACTCCGGCCTGGACGTGGACGCGCTGAAGACCGTCTCGGAGGGCGTGAACCGGGTCCGGGAGTCCGGCGAGGTCGGCACGCTGCTGATCACGCACTACACGCGGATCCTGCGCTACATCAAGCCGGACTACGTCCACGTCTTCTCCGATGGCCGCATCGTGGAATCGGGTGGCCCGGAACTGGCGGACAAGCTGGAATCTGAGGGCTACGAAAGCTACGCCAAGGCTGGAGCCTGATCCGATATGGTCGTTAATCCTCAGTTCCTTGACACGGACGCGATCCGCAAGGACTTCCCGATCCTGCAGCGCACGGTGCACGGCGACAAGCCGCTGGTCTACCTGGACAACGCCGCGACCTCCCAGTCGCCGCAGCAGGTGATCGACACCATCGTGGAGTACTACTCGCTGCACAACGCCAACGTGCACCGCGGGATCCACGTGCTGGCCGAGGAGGCCACGGCGCTGTACGAGGGCGCGCGCGACAAGGTGGCGGCCTTCATCAACGCCGGCGCGCGCGAGGAGGTCGTCTTCACCAAGAACTCCTCCGAGGCGCTGAACCTGGTCGCGAACGTCCTGGGCTGGGCCGAGGCGCCCTACGGCATCCGGCCCGGCGACGAGATCGTGATCTCGGAGATGGAGCACCACTCCAACATCGTGCCGTGGCAGCTCACCGCCGAGCGGATCGGTGCCAAGCTGCGCTGGTTCGGCATCACCGACGAGGGCCGGCTGGACCTGTCGAACCTGAACGAGCTGATCAACGAGCGCACCAAGGTGGTCTCGCTGGTCCACGTCTCCAACATCCTGGGCACGGTCAACCCGGTCGAGACCATCGTCAAGCGCGCGCACGAGGTCGGCGCGCTGGTGGTGCTGGACGCCTCGCAGTCCGCGCCGCACCTGCCGCTGGACGTGCAGGCGCTCGGTGCCGACTTCGTCGCCTTCACCGGGCACAAGATGCTGGGCCCGACCGGCGTCGGCGTGCTGTGGGGCCGCCGGGACCTGCTGGAGGAGCTGCCGCCCTTCCTCGGCGGCGGCGAGATGATCCAGACGGTCACGATGGAGAAGTCCACCTACGCCGGCCTGCCGCACAAGTACGAGGCCGGCACCCCGCCGATCGCCGAGGTGATCGCGCTGGGCACGGCCGTGGACTATCTCAACGGCATCGGCATGGACAAGGTGGCCGGGCACGAGCACGCGATCACCGAGTACGCGCTGGGGCGCCTGCAGGAGGTCGAGGGGCTGCGGATCATCGGCCCGGCGACGAACGAGGACCGCGGCGCGGCCATCTCGTTCGTGCTCGGCGACATCCACCCGCACGACGTGGGCCAGGTGCTCGACGAGCACGGCATCGCGGTGCGGGTCGGGCACCACTGCGCGCGGCCGGTGTGCGTGCGGTTCGGAATTCCCGCGACCACGCGGGCGTCGTTCTATCTGTACTCCACGCCGGCCGAGGTCGACGCCCTGGTCGAGGGTCTGGACCAGGTGAAGCAGTTCTTCGGAGTCTGAAAGCGTTGACTGGGAACACGGCGAAGGCTGGGAGGTAAGAGATGCAGCTGGAATCGATGTACCAGGAGATCATCCTGGACCACTACCGCCACCCGCACCACAAGGGGCTGCGGGAACCGTTCGCCTCGCAGGTGCACCACGTCAACCCGACGTGCGGCGACGAGGTGACCATGCGGGTGGACCTCAAGGGCGACGTGATCAGCGACATCTCCTACGAGTCCCAGGGCTGCTCGATCAGCCAGGCCTCGGCCTCGGTCATGGCCGACCTGCTGATCGGCAAGTCCGTCGAGCAGGCGCGCGAGGTGCAGGAGACCTTCCTGCGGCTGATGCAGTCCAAGCTGGACGGCCCGGAGTTCGCCGAGGAGCACGAGGAGGTGCTGGAGGACGCCGTGGCGTTCGCCGGCGTCGCCAAGTACCCGGGGCGCGTGAAGTGCGCGCTGCTGTCGTGGATGGCGTGGAAGGACGCGACCGCGCAGGCATTGGATGACACAGAGAGTGGTGTGAAGGCATGAGCACGACCGAACTGGCACCGGTCGAGGACGTCACCGAGGCGCTGCGCGACGTGGTGGACCCCGAGCTGGGGATCAACGTCGTCGATCTGGGCCTGGTCTACGGACTCACGGTGGACGACGCCAACATCGCCGTCGTCGACATGACGCTCACCTCGGCGGCCTGCCCGCTGCAGGACGTCATCGAGGACCAGATGCGGATGGCGCTGGACGGCCTGGTCGCCGATTTCCGGGTGAACTGGGTCTGGATGCCGCCGTGGGGTCCGGACAAGATCACCGACGACGGGCGCGAGCAGCTTCGGGCCCTGGGATTCAACGTCTGATTCAGTCTCTGATCCAGCCGCTGGTTTCAGCGCCCGACATCCTCAGTGTCGTCTTCCCGTCGTTGAGGCGGACGTCACCAATGCACCGCCCGGTCCGTCCTGGATCGGGCGGTTTTGCTTGCCGGTAAAGGGGTTCAGCGCTCGTCCCGACCGCCGACTTCGGCGGATGCATGTGCATTCGCAGGCGCCGAAGTCTTGCGTAAACGGCGGTACGTGTGGGTAGGTTGGTACCTGTTACAAGTAACGAGATGGTCAAGAGTTGCGTACAAAGGGGGAGCCAGTGTCCGGGACCCGGAAGGCGACCGACAACGGCCGTGAGGCATGTCTGCTCGCTGTTCACCTCATCCTGCAGCGGCCTGACGACGAGCGCGTCCTGCTGGGTCTGCGCAAGGGTCCCGTGTGGGGCGCCGGGCGGTGGCATGTGCCCGCCGGCCACGTCGAGGCCGGCGAGGACGCCGTGCAGGCTCTGGTCCGCGAGGCGCGCGAGGAACTGGGCGTGCGGATCGACCCGGCCGACCTGGAGCACGCCGTGACGGTCCACCACCGCGAGGCCGACGGCGATCCCCGCATGCAGCTGTTCTTCGCGGCCAGCCGCTGGTCCGGCGGTCCGGTGAACGCCGAGCCCGGCAAGTGCGAGAAGCTGGGCTGGTTCAAGGTCGACGACCTGCCCTCGGCGACCGTCGGCTACACCCGCACGGCGTTGAGCTCCTGGCGGGCCGGCCGCTCGTTCGCGGTGTGCTGGCGGGACAGCAAGCGGGTGGACCGCGGTCTGGGCTCGCGCCTGATAGCCGGTCTTCAGGCGATCTGAGTCACACCGGCCGTGATCTGAACTGCGGGCTTGGCGAAAAGCGTTCCGGAGGGGTGCCGCGAGCCCCGTAAAATGGTGCGTTGTGATCACCGCAACCGACGTCGAGCTCCGGGCCGGCAGCCGCATCCTGATCGAGAAGGCCTCCTTCCGAGTGGGTCCCGGCGACCGCATCGGCCTGGTCGGCCGCAACGGCGCCGGCAAGACCACGCTCACCAAGACCCTGGCCGGTGAGACCATCCCGGCGGCCGGCACCATCAGCCGCACCGGCCCGGTCGGCTATCTGCCGCAGGATCCTCGCACCGGCGACATGGACGTGATCGCCCGCGACCGCATCCTGTCCGCGCGCGGTCTGGACGACATCATGCGCCGCATGCGCGAGAACGAGAAGCGCATGGCCTCCGACGACGCGGCCACGCACGAGAAGGCGATGCGCCGCTACGCGCGGTTGGAGGACGAGTTCGTCGCCGGCGGCGGATACGCCGCCGAGTCCGAGGCCGCGACCATCGCCTCCGCGCTGGGCCTGCCGGACCGCGTGATGAGCCAGCCGCTGCACACCCTGTCCGGCGGCCAGCGCCGCCGGGTCGAGCTGTCCCGGATCCTGTTCGGCGACAACGAGGTCCTGCTCCTGGACGAGCCGACCAACCACCTCGACGCCGACTCGATCGTCTGGCTGCGCGAGTTCCTGAAGACGTACAAGGGCGGGTTCATCGTCATCTCCCACGACGTGAACCTGGTCGAGGCGTCCGTGAACAGGGTGTTCCACCTGGACGCCAACCGGGCCGCCATCGACTACTACAACATGGGCTGGAAGCTCTACCTCAAGCAGCGCGAGGACGACGAGCGCCGCCGCAAGCGCGAGCGCGCCAACGTCGAGAAGAAGGCCGCCGTGCTGAACGCGCAGGCCGACAAGATGCGGGCCTCGGCCACCAAGACCGTCGCCGCGCAGAACATGGCCCGGCGTGCCAACCGGATGCTGGCCGGCCTGGAGGAGGTCCGCCAGACGGACAAGGTCGCCAAGCTGCGCTTCCCGACCCCGGCGCCGTGCGGCAAGACCCCGATCATGGCCACCGGGCTGTCCAAGTCCTACGGCTCGCTGGAGGTCTTCACCGACGTCGACCTGGCCGTCGACCGCGGCTCCAAGGTGGTCATCCTGGGCCTGAACGGCGCCGGCAAGACCACGCTGCTCCGCCTGCTCGGCGGGGTCGAGCAGGCGGACACCGGCAAGGTCGAGGAGGGCCACGGCCTCAAGCTGGGCTACTACGCGCAGGAACACGAGACCCTGGACCCGGACCGCACGGTCCTGGAGAACATGCGCAGCGCCGCACCGGACCTGGACCTGGTGGCGGTCCGCAAGACGCTCGGCTCGTTCCTGTTCTCCGGCGACGACGTCGACAAGCCGGCCGGGGTGCTCTCCGGCGGGGAGAAGACCCGGCTGGCGTTGGCCACCCTGGTGGTCTCCACGGCGAACGTGCTGCTGCTCGACGAGCCCACCAACAACCTGGACCTGGCCTCCCGCGCGGAGATCCTGGGGGCGCTCGGGACGTATGAGGGCGCTGTGATCATGGTGACCCACGATGAGGGTGCGGTGCAGGCGCTGAATCCGGAGCGGGTGATCCTGCTGCCGGACGGCGACGAGGACTTGTGGAGCGAGCAGTATCTGGATCTGGTGTCGCTCGCCTAGCCCCGGACCGGACCCAGACTCAGACCCGACGATCGTTCACGTCCGGCACCCCGCCTGACACCGCGATTCGCCATACTCCGCCAGGGCGGGACTTTTCATCGTGGGCTGATTCGTCACGGGAACAGGATCATGCGATTACCGGACAAATCTGGGTGATCTACTGGTCGGATCGGGCGACGTGACATTGATGTTATGGGCAACATCGCCGAATCGGTGGCCAAGAGCGCTGCGAGGGGTGATCATGTGTACCTAGAGCGCACATCCACTCCAGGAGGCACGTGTGGCCGAGACTCTCAAGAAGGGCAGCCGGGTGACCGGCGACGCGCGGTCGCAGCTCGCGATCGACCTCAAGACGAAGTACGAGGCGGGCGAGTCCATTCGCGCCCTCGCCCAGTCCACCGGGCGTTCGTACGGGTTCGTGCATCGGATGCTCAGTGAATCCGGTGTGACGCTTCGGGGCCGGGGCGGCGCGACGCGTGGCAAGGCGAAGACCGCCTGAACCCGAACGCGGGTTCGCAGCAGTAAGCCGGCCGGAGTTCGGGCAGCCGACCGGTGACGAAGGGGCGGGGTGCGTGATGGGCACCCCGCCCTCTTCCTTTTCCCGCAGCGCCCCTTGCCGCTCCAGGCCGGCCCGGGACACCTCCATTGTCGGGCATCGCGGTGGCGCAACAAGTTACCCGCGGGTAGTCTCGCTCTTCGGCACGGTCCGCACGGATTCAGGAGAGCGCATGAGCTGGGAAGACACCGCACGCCAGGCCGCGGAGGCGGGCATCGACGTGGCGCTGGAGGGCGAGGCGGCGACGGTCACGCTGAACCGGCCGGACAAGCGCAACTCCCAGACCCCTGAGTTCTGGGCCGCGCTGGCCGCGATCGGCTCCGGGCTGCCGGGCACGGTGCGGGTGGTCGTGCTGCGTTCGGAGGGCAAGTCCTTCTCCGCCGGCCTGGACCGGTCGATGTTCGAGAACTTCGCGACCTTCGCCACCGCCTCGGACGAGGAGGTGGACCGCATCATCGCGGGCTACCAGGAAGCGTTCACCTGGTGGCGTCGCAATGACCTGATCACGGTCGCCGCGGTGCAGGGCCACGCCATCGGCGCCGGCTTCCAGCTGGCGCTGGCCTGCGACATCCGGATCGCCGCCGACGACGTGCTGTTCTGCATGAAGGAGCCGGCCCTGGGCCTGGTGCCGGACCTGGCCGGGACTCAGCCGCTGGTGGACGCGGTCGGTTACTCGCGGGCCCTGGAGATCGTGGCCACCGCGCGCTACGTGGACGCCGAGGAGTCGCTGCGGATCGGCCTGGCCAACCACGTCGTGCCGCGCGAGGATCTGCACGCCGCGGCCGCGAAGCTGGCTGCCGACCTGCTGGCCGCCCCGCGCGGCGCGGTCACGGAGTCGAAGGCGCTGCTACGGGCGGCGGCGGGACGTTCCTATGACGAGCAGCGGGCCGCGGAGCGGGCGGCTCAGACCCGCCGGTTCCACGACCTGGCCGGGACCGGAGAGTCCTGATACGGGTCCTGATTCGACTCCTGATACCCCGAACGCGAGACCTGGACCGCCGACCTGTGATCACAGGCCGGCGGTCACGGCTTTACGGGCAGCGGCGTCGCTGATTCCCGCTACTGCGGCAGCTCCGACACCGGCGTCGGCTCGGGCCGCTTGGCCTGGCGGCCGTCGCCGGAGGACTTGCCGGTGATCCGGCGGCCGATCCACGGCAGCAGGTAGACGCGCATCCAGCGCAGGTCCTGGCGGCGGGCCTGGAAGAACGGCTTCGGCCGGGCCGGCGGCAGCCCCGAGCTCCAGTCGAAGCTCGGCTCGGCGCCGAGCGCCTGGAGCACCGCCTCGGCGACCCGGCGGTGGCCTTCGGGGGAGAAGTGCAGGCGGTCCTCGGCCCACATCCGCGGGTCGTCGAAGACCCGGGCCGAGAACAGGTCCACGACCACCGCGCCGTGCGCCCGGCCGAACTCGTCCACCAGCTCGATCAGCCGGTTGACGGCCGGCATCAGCCGCTGCGAGCCGCGCATCCGGCGGCGCGGATCGGTCGGGTGGAACAGGACGATCGTGGCCTTGGTGGTGGCCAGCTGCTGGAAGCAGGACCGGACGCTGGCCTCGACCGCCTTCATGTCGCAGCCCGGGCGCAGCACGTCGTTCAGGCCGCCGGCCAGGGTGATCAGGTCGGCGTCCATCTTCGCGGCCAGCGGGATCTGGTCCCGCTCTATCTGCCCGATCAGCTTGCCGCGCACCGCGAGGTTCGCGTAGCGCAGGTGCGGGTCGTCGACGGCCAGCCGTTCGGCCACCCGGTCCGCCCAGCCCCGGAACGAGCCGTCCGGCAGCGTGTCGTCGCACATGCCCTCGGTGAAGGAGTCCCCGACCGAGACCATGACTTTGCCCTGGTGGGCGCTCAGTGTCGTGAAGTCCATGGTGCTCCGATATTAGCGGCGGTAGTTTCCAGCGCGGCGAGGGAGTCCACGAGGTTGGTCCAGGTGGCCCGCTCGTTGTCGCCGTCGGTGTGCCGGGCCGCGAACCGGGCCAGGTCGACGGCGGTCTCCGAGAGGTCCCAGCGCAGCTGGTAGAGCTCGCGGAACCGCGGCTCGCCGAGCCCGAAGTTCCACAGGTCGCGCTCCGGCGGCCCGATCAGCGCGCTGTCCCAGTCGATCAGGAGCAGTCGGCGCCAGCTGCCGATACACGGAGACCGCGAACCCGTGCTGGCCGAACCCCTGCTCGCCGAGCTCGGCGAGCACCGCGCCGTCCCCGGTCCGCTCCGGCGCGACGGTGAGCCGGTGGCCGTGGTCGACCAGGGCGCGCGGTACGCTCAGCGCGTTGCGCAGGCTCCGCAACGGGTCGTCGGTGGCCAGTGGGAAAGCGGCCAGCTCGTCCACGTTCACGAACCACCGCCCGCCGCGGGAGTCCCGGACCGACCAGTGGTGCGATCCGAACCCGACCGGGACGTATTCCAGCCGCGCGGCGGTCAGTCCCCAGTTGTTCGCCAACAGCAGACGCAGATCGTCTTCTGAAAACGCGTCCGGGGGGTTCAACATGGCTGAAGGCTATGGGAATGCCGCGGAGAACTCCGCGCATTTATCACGGTGGGCCTAGCCGGTGGAGAGAGGACGAACGCGCGTGTCGATGGGTGGTGGAATGGGCTCGCCGGGCATGATGATGATGCGCGGCGCCCGAGGCCGGAACGACAAGGAGATCCTGAACCACAAGCTGGCTCCGGGGACCATCAAGCGGATCTTCGAGATCGCCCGGCCCTATCGGCTGTTGATCGGGATCTTCCTCGCGATCACGATCGTCGACGCGGTCCTGGTCGTGATGCCGCCGCTGCTGGCTCAGAAGCTGGTCGACGACGGGGTGCTCAAGGGCGACCGCGAGGTGGTCACCAAGCTGGCGCTGATCATCGCCGTGGTCGCGGTCGGCGACGCCGCGGCCTCGCTGGTGAACCGGTTCCTGTCCTCCCGGATCGGCGAGAGCCTGATCTACGACCTGCGCACGCGGGTGTTCTCGCACGTGCAGCGCATGCCGATCGCCTTCTTCACCCGGACCCAGACCGGTGCCCTGATCTCCCGGCTGAACAGCGACGTCATCGGGGCCCAGCAGGCGTTCACCTCGGTGCTGTCCAACGTGGTGTCGAACGTCATCAGCCTGGTGCTGGTCGCCGGGACCATGTTCTACCTGTCCTGGCAGATCACCATCCTCTCGCTGGCGCTGCTGCCGGTGTTCCTGGTGCCGGCCCGGCGGGTCGGAAAGCGGATGCAGGGCCAGGTCCGGCAGCAGATGCAGCTGAACGCCGACATGTCGGCGATGATGACCGAGCGGTTCAACGTCTCCGGAGCGCTGCTGACCAAGCTGTTCGGCCGGCCCGCCGAGGAGGACGCGGAGTTCGCCGAGAAGGCCGCCGGGGTCCGGAACGCGGGCGTCAGCATCGCGCTGACCGGCGCGTTCTTCATGACGGCGCTGACCCTGGTCGCCGCATTGGCCACCGCCTTGACCTACCTGATCGGCGGCCGCCTGGCGATCAGCCACTCCATCACCCTGGGCACCCTGATGGCCCTGGCCGCGCTCCTGGGCCGGCTCTACGGTCCGCTCACCGCCCTGACCAACATCCGGATCACGGTGATGTCGACCCTGGTCTCCTTCGACCGGGTCTTCGAGGTCCTGGACCTGGAGCCGATGATCAAGGAGAAGCCGGACGCCGCCGTGCTGCCCGAGGGTGCGGTCGCGGTCGAGTTCGACGACGTCGCCTTCCGCTACCCGACCGCCGAGGAGGTGTCGCTGGCGTCCCTGGAGTCCGTGGCGCGCCTGGACCAGGCGCCGTCGGCGCCGGTGCTGCGCGGCGTGACCTTCCGCGCGGCGGCCGGGGAGATGGTGGCGCTGGTCGGGCCGAGCGGCGCGGGCAAGACGACGATCACCTCGCTGGCCAACCGGCTGTACGATCCGCTCTCCGGCGCGGTCCGGATCGGCGGCACGGACATCCGCGACGTGACGCTGGAATCGCTGCACGCCACGGTCGGCACGGTGACGCAGGACGCGCACATGTTCCACACCACGATCCGCGACAACCTGCTGTATGCGCGGCCGACGGCGACCGAGCCGGAATTGGTCGAAGCGCTCCGCGACGCGCAGATCCTGGACCTGGTGCAGACCCTCCCGGACGGCCTGGACACGGTGGTCGGCGACCGGGGCTACCGGCTCTCCGGCGGCGAGAAGCAGCGGCTGGCCATCGCCCGGCTGCTGCTGAAGGCGCCGAGCGTCGTCGTGCTCGACGAGGCCACGGCGCACCTGGACAGCGAGAGCGAGGCGGCGGTGCAGCGGGCGCTGGCGCGGGCGTTGCGGGGACGGACGTCGCTGGTGATCGCCCACCGGCTGTCGACGGTCCGGGACGCCGACCAGATCCTGGTGGTGGACGACGGGCGGATCGTGGAGCACGGGCGGCATGAGGAGTTGCTGGCCGCGGACGGGCTTTATGCCGAGTTGTACCGGGTGCAGTTCCAGGGGCAGGACGTCGGCCGGGGTGGGGAGTCTGCGGGGGCTGAGG